>JAJTFN010000084.1 GCA_021298285.1 Verrucomicrobium sp. | reverse complement strand
GGTTTCCCAGGTGGGCAATCTGGTGGTGCTCATCGGGGCGTTCGCCCATCTGCTGATCCTGGCTCATGGTCCCACCCCACCGGCCGCCTCCGCCCGGCCGCCCGATGAAGCGCCAGGTGCGGAAAACCGTGCTTGAATCCGCGACGGGTCGTTCGATCCTCAGGCCACCTCCTAACGCTTATGAGCAAGTCCACCGCCAAGAAATCCCCCGCCAAGAAGTCTGCCAAGGCCCCGGCCGCCGCCGCCCCCGCAGCTCCGGCCGCTCCCGCTGCCAACAATTTCCCGAAGCTGCACAATGCGATGTGGCCCGGCCTCGTCGGCAAGGGCGGGCCCGGTGCGGAGGCGTCGATCGACCTCGACACCATGCTCGACTACACGGCCAAGGCCGAGGTCAACGGCGTGAAGTTCGATGGCGTGGACCTGTTCCTCTACAACCCGCACGTCGACATCGACATCAGCGACGACGGCATCAAGCAGCTGGCCGAGAAGATCCAGGCACGCGGGTTCGTGGTGGGCTCGGTGGTGGCGCCGGTGTGGTTCGACGGCTCCGCCATGGGCGATGCCACACAGCGCGCCAACTGGGTGACCTCGGTGCGCAAGGCCTGCCGCATCGCGCAGAAGCTGCGCGACTTGGGGGTGCGTCCCTACGGTGTGGTCCGCATCGACTCGGCCGCGTCGGTGACCGCCTGGGACAAGGATCCCAAGGGCAACACCAAGCTCATCGCCAAGACCTTCCGCGAGGGCGGCAAGGTGGCCAAGGACCACGGCGAGCGCCTGGCCGCCGAGGGTGAGATCTGCTGGGGCGGCATGCACTCCTGGAAGTACATGATCCAGACCCTGGAAGAGACCGGCATGCCCAAGGTCGTGGGCTTCCAGGCCGACATGGCCCACACGCTCCTCTACACGCTGGGCTACAATGCGCCGAGCGCCCACCGCATCGTGCCGCAGAACTACCACTGGGAGCCGGAGGCGTTCCACAAGGCCATGAAGAAGATGACGGCGGCCCTGCGCCCCTGGACCATCGACTTCCACGTGGCCCAGAACGACGCGACGGTGAAGGGCTCGGGCGACCACGAGAAGACGGGCAAGCACTGCCTGGCGACCGACCCCAACGGCAAGCTCAACATCGCCCGCGACGCCGGCTACTGGCTGCGCGACGACGCCGGCAAGGTGACCAAGAAGTTTCAGCACATCTGCTGGGACGGCTGCATGTTCCCGAACGACGTCATGGGCAAGCAGGAGACTTGGAACAACATCCTCGCGGCGATGATCCAGGTCCGCGAGAACCACGGCTGGCGCGCCTGAAGCGCGGTCTGACCGATCGGGCCACCGGAAATCCGGAATGCCCCGAAACAGGAACCCCCAGGTGGGCGAGATTCGCCTCCTGGGGGTTCTTCGTGCCGGCCTCTTACCTCGGTCCCGGGGGGAGGGTTTCGTGGAGGAAATCGGTCATGAGCTGGCGGAGGTGGACGCTGGTGTTGAGGCCTTCGCTGATGGAGTGGGAGCGGTTGGGGTACGACATCATGCGGAACTGCTTCCCGTGGGCGATGAAGGCGTTCACGAGGGCCTCGGCGCCCTGATAGTGGCAGTTGTCGTCGCCCGTGCCGTGGATGAGCAGCAGCTTGCCCTGCAGGCGGTCGGCGAAGGTGAGCGGCGAACCCTGCCGGTAGCCCTCGGCATTGTCGGAGGGCAGGCCCATGTACCGCTCCTGATAAATCGTGTCATACAGGCGCATGTTGGGGACCGAGGCGATGGCGATGCCGGCGGTGTAGAGGTCGGGATGGCGGAGCAGGGCGTTGAGGGTCATCGACCCGCCGCCGCTCCAGCCCCAGATGCCCACCCGCTTGGGGTCCAGGTAGGGCCGGGTGGCCAGCACGTGTTGGAGCGCGGCGGCCTGGTCCTGCGAGGCCAGCACACCCACCTGCCGATAGATCGACTTGCGCCACTCGCGGCCCCGGGGCGTGGCCGTGCCGCGGTTGTCGAAACTCATCACCACGTAGCCCTGCTGGGCGAGCATCCAGTGCCAGAGCTGGCCGGAGCCGCCCCACTGGTCCTTCACGGTCTGCCCGGCCGGTTCGCCGTACACGTGGATCAACAGCGGGTATTTTTTGGTGCGGTCGAACTCCGGGGGCAGCAGGCACCAGCCGTCGATCTCCACGCCGCCACCCACCGGCACCCGGAAGAACTCCGGGCAGCGAGATCAGCTCGGTCTTCGGGGGCACGGTGAACGACGACACCGTGTGGAAGGCCCAGCGGCCGTCGGGTGAGGCCACGTACTTGTGGGTGCCCGGGGCGTTGGTGGGCGTGATGCGTTCGAGCGATCGGCCGCGGAACGAGCTGCGGTAGAGGTGGCGCTGGGTCGGGTTCCCGGGCGAGGCGACGAAGTAGATCTCCTTGCGGGCCTCCTGAACCCGGACCAGTTCGGTCACATCGAAGGCTCCACGCGTGGCGGCCTTGAGCTTCCCATCCTTGAGGCCCGCCCAGTAGAGGTGCTGCCAACCGTCGCGTTCGCTCCAGAACAGGAACCGGCGGGCGTCGCGGTGCCAGGTCAGGTCGTTGTGCGCGTCCACCCAGGCCTTGTCGGAATCGACCAGCAGCTCGGTCACCTCGCCCGTGGAGGCCTCGGCGACGAAGACCCGGTTGGTGTTCTGCAGGCGGTTCAACTGCTGGAGCAGCAGTCGCCGGGTGCCCGGGATCCACTGGAGGTCGTGCAGGTAGTGTTCGCGCGGGTCGCCGGGGGCCTTCATCCAGCGGATGTCGCCCCCCGAGGCGTCCACCACGCCGACGCGGCAGGCGCTGTTCAACTCGCCGGTCTTGGGGTAGGGGATCCGCTGGATTTGCGGGTACAGGCTGTCGGTGTTGTTCACCAGCGTCACCTCGCGGACTCCCTCGGTGTCGAGCTGCCAGAAGGCGATTGAGCGGCTGTCCGGGCTCCAGCGGAAGCCGTCCTGCATGGAGAACTCCTCCTCGTACACCCAGTCGAAGGCCCCGTGGATGAGGTGTTCGTTCGGCGTGTCGGTGAGGGGGGTGATCTTGCGGGAGCGCAGGTCCTGCACGTGGAGGTTGCGCTCGCGGACATAGGCCACGCGCGTGCCGTCCGGCGAGAACTTGGCGAACTGCAGGCTCGAGGCCGGGGCGTCGCCACCGAGTTGGAAAAGCTCGTGGCTCGTGCGATCGAGCACCCAGTAGTCGCCGCGGGCGTGGGTGCGCCAAACCTTCTTGGTGTTGGTGTAGATGAGCACCTTGGAGCGGTCGGCTGACCATGCGTAGTCGTCGACCGAGAGCGGCTGGGTCTTGCCGGCGGGGATCAACTCGGAGGCGGCCAGCAGCACGTCGCGCCGGTCGGTGGCCGGGTCATGCCGGACGAGATCCTGCCCCGGACCGCCGTTGGCGGGCTTCTCCCAGGTCACGTACCCGGAGCTGTCGTCCAACCATTGGGCACTGAAGCCTTCGCCGCCGAATTCGCCGCCCTTGAAGATCCGCTCGACGGTCAGCAGCGGGTTCGGGGCGTTGGTGCTGCCGGTCTCGGCGGCGCGGGCGGTGATGGACTGGAACAGGGACGTGCCCAGCGCCAGAAGGACGGCAATCCCGAGGGACAGGCCCCGGGTCGGGCAGGATCGCAGGGTCGGCAGGAATGGCTTCATGGAGAGGGGAGACACCGTCGACTCAGTGGATGTCCACGACACGGCGGCCCAGCACGTCCAGTCGAGGGGTGAAACCGAGCCCGGGCCGTTGCGGAGCTTCCATGAATCCGTCCACCCGTTGCGGAGCCCCCTCGGCGGTGCTCACGGTGACATAGCTGTTGAAGTCGGTGCTGGTGAAGCGGTGGGCCTCGGGCGTGCTGTGGGCGAGGTGGGCGATGGCGGCGGTGGTGATGTCGCCGCCCCAGCTGTCCTCCAGCGTCATGGCGATGCCCATGCTCACGCACAGGTCACGGGCCTGCCGGGTCTTGGTGAGGCCGCCGAGCTTGCTGATCTTCAGGTTCACCACGTCCATGGCCAGGTCGGCCTTGGCCCGCAGGAGCAGGTCGAGGCTGTCCACGTTCTCATCCAGCACGAACGGGTGGTCGGTCTGGCGGCGCACGGCCAGGCATTCCTCGTAGGTGAGGCAGGGCTGCTCGAGGTACACGTCGAGGTCGCGCACGGCCCGGGCCACGCGGATGGCCTCATGCTGGGTCCAGCCCGTGTTGGCGTCGGCCACCAGGCGTTCGCCGCCCTTCAAGATGCCGCGCACCGCGCGGATGCGGGCGATGTCCACATCGGGATCGCCGCCGACCTTGAGCTGGAAGCGGGTGTAGCCCTCGGCCCGGTAGCCCGCGACCTTGGCGGCCATGGTCTCGGGGTCTTCCTGGGAGATGGCCCGATAGAGCCGGATGCGATCGCCGTACCGGCCGCCGAGCAGCGTGCAGACGGGCAGGCCGGTGGCCTTGCCCAGGAGGTCCCAGCAGGCGATGTCGATGCCCGACTTCACGTAGGGATGGCCCTTGAGGGCGGCATCCATGCGGTGGTTGAGCTTGCCGAGTTCGAGCGGGTTCTCACCGATGAGGTGAGGGCCCAGTTCGAGCAGGCCGGCCCGGACCCCGGCCGCGTAGGCAGGCAGGTAGAAGGGCCCGAGCGGGCACACCTCGCCGTAGCCGATGAGGCCCGTGTCGGTCTCGACGCCGACGATGGTGCTGTCGAACACGGTCACCGACTTGCCGCCGGACCATTTGTAGGTGGTCTCATGGAGCGGAAGGTCCACCTGGTGGGCGAAGATGCGCTGGATGGTCATGGGATGAAAAAAAAGGCTGCCGGATCCATTCAACCCGGCCGACCCCACAGGCGCGACAACAGGGCGTCGAGGCCGGGGTCGTGCTGGCGGAGTTCGTCGCGGTTGAACGGGAAGAAATCGTTGCGGGAGAAGAACGCCTCGGTGCCCTCGGCGAAGTACTCCATGGGGTTGGTCATCGCATACGCACGGTCCCAGTGGACCTTGCCGGCGGCGTCCTTGCGCTGGACGCGTTCGTAACGTCCGCCGGCCTTGGCGGCGCGATAGGCGGCCGAGATTTCGGCGTTGGAGAACCCGCCGGGAAGCACGCGGTCGTGATAGGCATGTGCCAGTTCATGCAGCGTGAAGTTGGGCATGCGGCGGGTCTCCGACTCGAAGTCGGGGATGTCGGTGAATTCCACGCCCCGCACCATGGCCGGGTCGCGGCCGTGATCCCGCAGCCAGTCGGCGCCCGGGTGGTATTCGGCCCGGCCGCCTTCGCCCGGGTAGGTGCGGGTGAACCAGAGGGTCACCCGGCGCAGATGTCCCACGGCCGTCGGCGGCACTTCCCGGACGATCTCGCGCAACTGCAGCGCCAGCAGCTCAAGGGCCCGGTCGGTCTGGCCCCGCTGCTCCTGCCACAACCGGGTGTCGATGCGCACGGTCCAGCCTTCGACCTCGCGATCGACCCGCTCCGGGTGGATGGCGGCGGCCATCGGCTTCGCGGTGGACGGTCCGGTCACCCGGGACGCCAGCAATCCCACGGGCGTCGCGGAAACCGCCCACAGGCGGCCGATCCAAGTCCGGCGGGTGATTCCGGGACCGGGACCGTGCGGGGAGATTCGGGGCGTGTTCAACCAGGCCATGGAAGCAGAGGAGGCGTCCTGAGTCTTGGAAGAATCGACCGCATGGATTCCCGTGTGTGGCACGAGGTGCGCCTTGAGTTTCGTCAACCGCTTTGGCCTGCTGCTCCTCATGGGTCCATGGAGGTGTTGGGGGCGACGGCGGCCATGCGTCGTGGACGCGGGTTCAAGCCCTTCGGCAGCGGGGTGGGTGTCGGCCCTGGCGCTGCCCATCGGCCTGTCGGTGGCCGTTGCCGCCACCGGTCAGGCTCGACACCTCGCCGGTTCCGGCATCGGCATCCCGGTCCGCCAATCTGGGCAGAGCCCGTCATCCCCGCGGTCGGCGGGCGACTCCACGGCGAAGCGGGCCTCCGCCGTGCCCGCCCGGTGGGTCTATGATCATGGTGACCCGACCGTGGACGAGCAGTTCATGCTGGAACTGGTCAATCGGAGCCGGGCGGATCCGTTGGCGGAGGCACGGCGTCTGGGCATCGACCTCAACCAGGGATTGGTTTTCGGAACGATCAGTGCCGATCCCAAGCCGCCGCTGGCCTTCCAGCCGGAGCTGATCGACGCCGCCCGAACCCACAGCGACTGGATGCTCGATCAGGACGTCTTCAGCCATGATGGCGTCAACGGCACGACGCCCGGTGACCGGATGCGCCGGGCGGGCTACTTGTTCAGCGGGTCCTGGTCCTGGGGTGAGAACATCGCCTGGATGGGATCGACCGGTGCCATCCCCACGGCCCAGGCCGTCGCCGCAGAGCATGACAGCCTGTTCCGGAGCCCGGGTCACCGTGTCAATCTCTGCGGTGACTTCGACGAGGTCGGCATCGGTGCCCGCACCGGGATCTTCACCCGGAACGGCACCGGCCTCCAGGCGGTGATGACCACCCAGAACTTCGCCCGCAGCGAGAGCACGCCCGGACCGCTCCTGGTCGGCGTGGTGTACCGCGATGCCGATGGCGACGGGGCCTACTCGCCGGGGGAGGGACTGCCCGGGGTGACCGTGATCCCGGATTCCGGCGGATACCTCGCGTTCACCAGCAGTTCCGGCGGATATGCCGTGCCGGTGCCCGCGGTCGGTGTCCCGGTGGAGGTGACGATCCGTGGACCGGGGTTGTCGACGCCCCAGTCGCGCACGGTGACGCCCGATCCGGTCAACCTGAAGCTCGACTTCGTGATCGCCGACCTCACCGATCCGGTGCCGGTGGATCTCATGGTTGGGCGCTTCGATCCCTTGGGACGTTTCACCTTTGAAGTCCATGGGCCGATTGGGGCCCGGGTGCAGGCGCTTCAATCGGCCGACCTCGCCACCTGGTCGATCCTGGCCACCGTCACGCTCGACGAGGGCAGGGCCACGCTGACCGACTCCGGGGCCGGACCAGGCCGGCGCTTCTATCGGGCCGTGATCGTCCGCTGACGGTCGCGTTGCACGGAGCCGATCCCACCAGGTCGCCGGCCCCGCCAGGCGATGATCGATGACAAATCCGTGACACATGGTTCTTGGGAACCTGTCATGGTGCCGTGTGATGAACCCATCGAATTGTCCCTGCCGCGGGCGGAATCGTTCCTCAAATGGATGCCATTCCCGGGGAGGCTCAGCTCCAAGGATCAGACGGCGTGCCCGGGCCCTGTCCCGTTGTCCGAGGGGTGGGCACGGAATCCAGGAACCGACCTGTCACCCATCCTCGTGGATGCCGGTCTTTTCTTCCGTGAACGTGGCCTTCGTCCCCGGATTGCCCGGTGGCAAATCGGCGCTCGGCAAGATCCCCTGGACCTCGGAGGTTCCCCATGCCTAACGGCGCCTCATCCGGCCTGCTCCTCGTCGAGGATGATGAGACCTTCGGGGCATCCCTCGTCCGGGGACTTCGAAGCCACCGTTTTTCGGTCTCCTGGGTCCGCAGTCTCCGTGAGGCGCGTCGGGCGCTCGAGGAAGCCACGTTCCGACTGGCCCTGGTCGACGTCGGACTGCCCGATGGCTCGGGCATGGACCTCTGCGGAGAGATCCGCTCCCGGCATCCAGGCATGGCCACGGTGTTCCTGACATCCATGAGTGAGCCGTCACTCCGTCTGCAGGGATTGCAGGCGGGAGCCGATGATTATGTGCCCAAGACCAGCCACTTCCGGGAGATCGTCCTGCGCCTCGAGAACGCACTGGCGAGGCGCCGGCATTGGCAGGAGGTTTCCCAGTGCGTTTCAATCGGCCGGCTGTCGATCAACTTCGCCGCCCAGGAGATCCGGGTGGGCAGACGCATCCACCACCTTGGGGCCCGTGAGACGGCGCTGCTGAGATTCCTGATGGCACGTCGCGGAATGGTGGTATCCCGCGATGAGATCCTCGACGAGGTCTGGATGCCTGGCGAGTACCCGACCACTCGGACCGTCGACAACTTCATCATGAAGCTCCGTAGGATCTTCGAGGACGATCCGGAGCATGCTGTCATCCTCCGCTCGGTCTGGGGTGTCGGGTATCAACTGATCGCTTCCAACGCATGAAAACCAGCCCTGTGGCACGGATCCCACGGCCCCGATCGGTTCGATCCCGACCTCCCTCCCTGAGCCGGCTGGGTTCCCCGCGACCCCGGCGTGCCTCGGTGGTCGTCGCCGTCCCGATCCTCCGTTGCCGGGTCGGCCCGGCCTCGGAGGTTCGGCCTGAGGCCGCGACGGACTTGGCGGGACCGCCGTCGCCGCCAGACAGGCGGCGGGTGCTGATCATGGATCCCTGCCCACTGGTGCGCTTTGCGCTGGGACGGTTGGTGGATCAGTCGCCCGGGATGTCGGTGGCGGGTTACTCGGCGTCGACGCGGGAGACCCTCGAGCTTCAGGCGACGCTGGATCCGGAGGTCGTCACACTCGAGTTCCCGGAGCGCGATGGAGCCTCCCTGGATCTGGTCAAGGATCTGCTCCTCCGGCAGCCCAGGCTGAGGATCCTCGTGGTCTCGAGCCTTCCGGAACTGGTGCTCGGTCCGAGGGCGCTGCGTGCCGGCGCCCATGGGTTCATCTCGAAGCTGCAGGATATCGAGGAGATCGGCCGTGCCCTCCGGACGGTGGCCTCGGGACGCCGCCACATGAGCGATGCGCTCTCGGCCCAACTCGCAAGGCTCTACCTTGGGGGCGATGCGGTCTCGGAGCAGTCGATCGTGGACGAATTGAGCGACCGCCAATTGCAGGTCTTCCGCCTGATCGGCCAAGGTCACTCGATCCGGAACATCGCCGAGCGGATGGTTTTGAGCATCAAGACCATCGAGACCCACGTTGGACACCTCAAGCGCAAGCTCGGTGTCGACTCGGGCAGAGGCCTGGTGCACCAGGCGGTGCGCTGGGTCGACGGGGCGGCCCCGGGATGAGCGGCCGTTGTCAGAGTTGGAGGGGCAAATCCATCAGGACAGAGGTGCCCCGTCCGGGGTCGCTGTCGATGCGGATGCCACCACCGATCGATTCCAGGCGCGCCTGGAGGTTGCGCAGCCCATGCCCCCCTGAGCGGTGGGCATCGGGACTCTGGCGCGCTTCGCCCGGTTGGGGACAGGTCCCGCAGCCGTTGTCGTTCACCCAGATCCTCAGGCGCCTGCGCTCGATTTCGAAGCCCAGACGCACCTCCTCGGCGGCCGCGTGCGTGGCAGCGTTGCGGACGGTTTCATGGATGGCCAGGATCGCATGATGCCGAAGAACGGGCGACAAGTCCGCCACGGCGATCCCCCCATTCGATGGCGGTCGGCAGATCTCGCATCGGATGCCAGCGGCCGATAGATAGTCGCTGGCAAAGCCGGCGGCGTGATCGATGAAATCCGTCACGGTGCCGGCCGCCGGATCCATGGCCCAGACGATGTTCTTGAGGGTCTCGGCACCCGTCTTGGCCCGGCGCTGGATTTGCGAGAGCTCTTTGGCCTGCTCCGCGGTGGCTTGGCTTTCCGCGAGGGAGCTCAACAGCGAAATCTCGGCGAATACGGCTCCCAGGGAATCGTGCAGGTCCCGAGAAACCCGTGTTCGTTCGTGCTGAACGGCTTGGGAGACGGCCCGTTCGGTGTTCCGCCGCCTCAGGATGCAACATCCCATGGTTACGGCCATCGCTCCGACGAGCATCAGGGCCACGACGCCGGGAGCACCCGGTTGCCTCCATGGAGAACGGAGGAGCAGGTCGTCGAGAGAGGTGGTGAAGTGGTTGGTGATCATCAAATCGATCAAATGCAAATGTCGTGGGAAGATCAGGGAGGCAATGAAGCCTCATCTCTGTCAGCTGGGTGGTCCGGGAGACTTGGTGAAACAGATGTTGGCTGCCGCAATCAGATAATGCTTTATGAGCAATATTGTCAAACAGGCATAATTGCAGAACAATAAAATCCTGCTAATAACGTTAACATGACGTTTTTCGCTGCCGAAATGGTCGAATTGATCAAGGCGCGTTTCGGCGGAAATCAGCAGCGCTTTAGCAAAGCGACCGGAATCGATCCCAGCATGGTGAGTCGGCAGTGCAGCGGCCGGTCCATGCCTGATTTCGCGACGATGAGCCGAATCGTCGGCGGAATACCGTCCGCGGATGCGGCGGGCCTGGTCGTTGCCTACCTTCGGGATGTCTGTCCGGTTTCGGTGCGAGGCCTGGTCCAAGTCCGAGTGCTCGGGAAGGCACCGGACCAACAGAAAGCCGTCGACACTCGTCACCTGCTGGACCTGTCACCCTTGACGCCTCGAGACCAAGAGTTGGCACAAACGGTGGTGGCTTGGATGCAGGTGGACCCTGCTGCCGCGGACTTTCTCCGACATGCCGTCGGGTTGGTGAATCGATCGAGGAAGAAAGCCGATCCAAGCTGATGGGTCTAATGGTCCGACTCCTGCCGGATGACATTTCGGCAAGCCTTTCTCCAGCGGCAAACCGCCTTCTGGAACTGATCGTCTGATGGATCCGATGCCGAGGCCAACCAACGGAGGTAGAGCTCAATCGAACGCCCCACTTCCCGGAATTCCGGGGTGTCTCCGCTAGGCTTTCGGATTTTTTTTGCGGACATCACACGTCTGAGGCTTTTCCCGGGTCGGGCAGCCGGGGAAATGTGATTCAAGCATCCGTGTCGGCCAAGCAATTATGGGATCCGCGGCCATGGATCTCAGAGGATGAGTTGTGTGGCATGGGTCACCGGCCGGCGGAGCCGAAGAGCCAACCGAGGGAGGTGCCGCCGAGGACTCTCCCGGAAACGAGGAAGAGCCCGGGCATCGGGGTTTCCTGGTTCAATGTCCGGCAGGTGATGGCGCGGTGCACGGGGTTCTCCCCCGGGGGAATGGCTCGGCCCATCGAGGTCCTGGGCCGTCTCCAATCCGATGGCCAAGGACGCCAGACCCCAACGGCCTGACGTCCCGGCGGTCTCTGCAGCCGTCCCTGGGTCGGCCCCGGTCTCGCGCATCCCGGGGCCGACCGTCCGGTCACGGCAGGTTGGATGATCCAACGCAGGTCATCATCGCCGCCCGTTGGCTCCAGTCGATGACCCCGTTGCTGACGTGACTGGTCAAGTGGGCTCCCATGGATTTGACAAAAGCCCCATGGTTCTTGGCTCCGGCGGCTGCCCGGGCGATCGCGTCATCGAGGGCCAGCCTGTCGGCCAGGCTGCACCCGTCGGCATCGACCGGGTTGGGCACCCCGGAATCGCAATCCCCGAGGAGGACCGTCGGGCTGAGGATCGAATCCGGGCACCGGTCATGGCAGTCGGGCACGCCGTCGTGGTCCGAATCGGTTTCCGAAGGTGCGATGGTGAGGATGGTGCTGTAGGTGGGGTAGTTGCCGTTCCACCAGCCGCCTGCAGCCATCACCTCGGTGCCAAGGAGGAAGGCCGCACGGCTGAATTCCTGGCCGCTGTAGTCGATCTGGAGGGGCTTGTCGACGGGTAGCAGGAAACTGTCGGCCGCCCATCCGGGCTGGTAATATTCCCCAAGTTCCCCGTAGGTCTTCGAGAACAGCACGGTTCCCGAATCGAGGTCGGTGATGGTGATCGATCCGTAGGCGGAGCTGTCCTGGGTCATGTCGTAGACGTAGACCTCGACCAGTTCGCTCGTGCAGTCCTTGGAAATGCCCCGCAATTGCAGGGAGTAGAAGGACAATTCCGTCCGGGGTGCCATCGGTATGGCCTCAAGGTCGGGGGCGATCGAGGCGAGGGTGGCGACGGCACAGAGACTGATCGTGCTGAATGGATTCGTTTTCATGGGTCGGGAGTCCTGATAGGTGGGTTGATGGTGCTCCTGGGATCTCAAGCGGGTTGGCAAGGTCCCGAAGCTCCGGGCACAACATCCCTCCGAGGGGAGCATTCGGGTATTGGCTGGAGTCCCGGCGTTCGATGGGGGAATCCCCCAGGCACCCTCGGGGGGCGCAAGTCCGGGCTTGCCGGATCCACCGGCGTGCCTGCGGTGCGTCCGAGGCGTCGGGTACGGCGCGGATGGGGCTCCGCCCCGGGGAGGCGTTCCGGGTTGCCTTCCGGACAGGAGGCGCATCTCCTCCGCCTGGACCGGGATCGTCGGCGTGGTGACAGGAATCACCGTCGGGTTTCCGCTCCAGTTGAATGGATTGCGTTCGATGATGGAGGATTCATCGTTTCAAAAACCACGGGAAAAAGGGTTGACATTCCGGAGTACAGGGAGCCGATTGCCACGACGGTGTGCGCCGAAATCATTTACATCAATAGAGAGCCGATACTATGATTGAATCAAAACCCGGGGACAGCAGAGTCAGATTCCTGCTGGATGAATTGGATCTGAAGTATGAAATCGATGATGATGGCGACTTCAAAGTGCGTTTCAAATTGGATGATGATAGAACCCACTCCGGTTACGTTATATCAGAAACGAACCGTTTTGAGAAATTTGAGATCCGAGAGGTCTTTGCAGTGGCATATATATCAGAATCCCCATTGGATGCAGACTTGGCCAATGCACTTCTGATTTTCAATTCGAATGTCAAATTCGGGGCCTGGCAGGTCAAAACCGACAGCCAAAACCGTTGTGTTGTGGCATTTTCCGCCCAAATCGCCGCTGATACCGACAGTGAGTCGCTGGGAGCGGTGCTCAAGGCGGTCGTTGTGACCGCCGATACGGTGGAACGCAAACTGAGCGATGAAGATCAGTTCTGATGAGCCCTGACTCCACCCATGGGGGCGGCGGGTTGTCGTGGGACGATCACTTTTCAAAATCCATACGGACAGGGTCCCGGACGAGGAGGGGTATCGCTCCAAGAAGTGCTTGCCTTGCCCGACGCGGTGGGAGCAGCGTTTCAATCGGGTGCTGGGCGTTGCCCGGATGATTTAGGTTCATCTGGTGTTTCGCCAGAATCGAGGCCCGACAGGCGCAGAGGGTGCGGAGCCGACTCCGATCTAAACTCCCCCTTTCCGCCTGGGCGAGCCGGCGGCTGAAAGGGGGAGGATAGATCGTCCCCGGCTGCCTTCTCCCTCCGGGAGACGGAAGAGTTGCTGAAGTAACCCGGGCGCGCCCGGCACCCAACGAACCTCCCGCGTTGAAAGCCATCGTCGAGTCCCTCATCAAGGTCCAAGGCCGGGCGGGCTCCCTGTTCGCCTCGAGGCTGGCCGCGGAGGGCTTCTCACCGACCCTGCCCGCCGAGTGCTATTCGGCGGCCCTCTCGGAATGGCGCTCCCGGATCGAGGCCTCCGCCGCCCGGCTCGGTTGCTCTCCGATGCGGTTGTTGCGCCACGTCATCGCCGAGTGTCCGCAGCCCCTGTTGGGCCGCTTCCAGGCCGCCCTCCGGCACTGGCTCGATTCGAACCCGTTGGAACCCGCGGCGGAGCACCGGCAGGTGGTCGAGTTCCTCAGGCCCCATGCCAGGCTGGACCCGGCGACCCGGTGGCTCGGGTTCGGGGGAGCGATGCTTGGATTGGCGGAATACGGCCGCGAGTTCGATGGCACTGCGTCCCGCCCGGGGAAATCTCCCGCTTCCGACCCTGGAGGTGTTGCGGCCGATCCTCCTGAAATCCTTCGGCCCGCAGGGGGGGCGCCGTTCCTTCCTGAACTCCATCCCGAGGGTCAGCGGGCTGGCGACTTGCCTGGAGGAGGGATTCCTCCAGGGGTTGTCCCCGCTCTCCCGCACCGAGTTCGATGAGTTGCCGTCGGCTGTCCGGCGCTGGTTCCTCGGGTGTCCGGCACTGGTCTCCGTCGGTCTGGACGAGGGGTTCCGCCGCGATGTCGCCTCCCACCCCGACTCCCCGGAAATGGTGGCCCTGGAGCACTGGGAACAAAAGGTCCTGCCCAAGGCCTTGCACGCCATGCGGTCAGGGATCCTCTCCGAGGCGGATGGATTTCCCGCCGGATTCTTCCGCAACCCGTTGGCCTTGCGCCAGCAGGAGCCGATCCGGCAGGCCCTGCGTTCGAGAAAACACCTGTTCGGCCCCTCGGCGGACTTCCTGGGGCAGGAACTCCCGCAGGCCGCCATCCGGCGATTCGATCCCCGGACCCGGAGGTTGCTTCAGTTCCATGGCGCAAGGGCTGACCAGCGGCTCCTGGGTGGGCCCGGGGATGACCTGGAATCGCTCTTGCAGCTGGTGCGTGACACCACGGTGGGGCAGCTGGCCGACGCCATCCACCAGTGCTCGTCCGAGGGGCCCTTGCTGGACCTTGTCCGGCTTCATCCCACCGAACCGGCCGTGCGGGAGGCGATGGAGCGTGTCCTCGGGATCCCGGGCTTGCGATGGGGACTCCTGCGGATGCTCGGAAGGCCGGTGTTGCAGGCCGCCGGCGAAGACGCGCTGGTGTCGATCCTGCGGGCCAATCCGGACGTGGTCACCTGCTGCGATGTCGAGCTGGCAAACCGGCCCGAGTTCGGCCGGGCCCTGGTCCGGTGCTTCCGTTCGCGCGACGGCGCCGCCCGGGTGCTGCACCGCCTGCCCGGACGCGCCGTCTCGGCCTTGTTGTCGGAGACCCATCCGGTGGTCGGACTGGGTGGGGAGATCGCCCAGGCCGGGGCCCGTTCCAGAAATCGTCCCACGCGCTGTGCGATCCTCGCGCTGCTGGTCCGCCATGCGCCCCGGCTGATCGAGGGCACCTACGGCTGGGTGATCCCGGCGGGGATCCATCAGGACGTCGCCCGGCGGGCGCTGTACCACCGCCGCCACGGCGGGCTCGGGGCGCTGTTCCGGTTCACCGACCGCAAGGGCCGACCGCACTGGCAGGAGACCGTCCGGAAAACCGGGGCGACCCCCGCGCTGCGGCGGGTCCTCAGGCGGGACCGGCCGGACCTGATCCCCGAGCTCCACCGATGGGATGCCCTTCGGGCGCTCAAGACCCCGGGATTCCGCAGGAGACTGGTGGCCTTCCTCGAGGGCGACTTCGAGGTCGACCTGGGGCTTGCTCCGGCCGCGCTGCGCCACCTGGTGCCCTGGGTTCGGAAACGCTGGATCCGGCAACCGACGGTGGCCCTGGCCTACGAGATCGCCCTGGCGCTCTCCCCAAGGGATGCCCGCTACCTCCTGGCCCTGTGCACCCAGCGGGCGGGCATCGGCCTGATGCCGCCGGGCGGGACGGCCTTCGACAGCCTGTACCGCACCGTCCACATCCCGAAGCGTTCGGGGGGAACCCGGGCCTTGCAGGTGCCGAACCCGTCGCTCAAGCGACTGCAGCGGCGGTTCCTGGCCCATGGGTTCGACGCGATCCCGCTCCACGACGCCGCCCATGGATTCCGCAAGGGACGTTCGATCCTCTCGAACGCCGGGCCCCATGCCGGGAAACCCTGTGTCGTGAACGTGGACATCGAGGGCTTCTTCCCGGGCACCACCTACCGGAACATCCTGCGGGCGTGCAGCGAGCTGGCCGACGGAGCCCTCTCGCCGGCCGCACGTCACGTGGTCGCCGACCTGTGCTCGTACCAGGGTGCGCTGCCCACGGGCGCCCCGACCAGTCCGGCCATCGGCAACATCGTCCTCAGGGCCGCCGATGCCGCCATTTCCAAGGCGGTGCACCGTTTCGGGGTGGCGTACACCCGCTATGCCGACGACCTGACCTTCTCCGGCGGAACCGGGTGTGTCGGTGCGCTGCGGTTCGTCGAGAAGGTCCTGGGGGAACTGGGGTACCGGTTGAATGCCAAGAAGACCAACATCTTCCGGCGCGGACGCCGCCAGATGGTCACCGGGTTGGTGGTGAACCAGGCGCCGCACCTCCCGAGGCGCACCCGTCGCCTGATCCGCGCCGCCGCCCATCGGGCCGCGACGGGCGGGGAAATCCAGTGGAACGGTCGACCGATGTCCCGACCCGAGCTCGAGGGGCGCATCGCCTTCCTGAAGATGGTGCATCCGGAGGAAGCCCGGGAGCTGCTCGGGCGGTTGGGCGGAGACGGGGCGCCAGGAGGGGTACCGGGCGGGAAGGGCTCCGCATGACCCGGAAGCAGTCCTCCTCCGACCACGGTCCCGTGGAGTTCCGGCTCCTCGTGATGAGCGCCTTCTACCATCCGCAGCCGGCCGCCAGGAGCCTGGCGCGCAGGTTCCTCGAGGAGTGGGCGCAATGCCTGACGCCCTCGGTGGATCCCCCCAGGGTCGAACACCTGATCCGGTCCGCCACGGGCACGGTGCTCGAGCCCTTCGTGTTCGAGGAGCCCGACGTCGAGTGCGCCGTCTTTCTGGCCCGGATCGCGTTCTCCCCGCACGTCGGGGCGACCCGGTTCCGCCTGGTCTCGAGGGACAACCTCGGGCGGGATGGCGGCCTGGTGCTGACCCACTCGGGAAAGGCCTATTTCATCGAGCGGTTCATCGGCGGCAGTCATCGCATCCGGGTCTCCACCGGTTGGTCGTTCGCCCCTGCGACCTTCCCCGGCCTGAAACGCAACCTGGCGGCGACGCGACCGGCGATCCTCTCCTCCGGCCCGGAGGGATTCGAGATCCGGGTTGGCGGTCTGGACAAGGTCAAGAGCTACGCCGAGGCCGGTGGCTTCCTCCATGGAACCCCGACCCGCCTGCGTTCGATCGGACTGACCCTGAGGGGGGCCGGCAAGACCCTGACGATGAAGCCCTCGGGTCCGGAGGCGATGATCCGGGTGATGGCCCACATGGCGGCGGGGGATCGGATGGAGTTGGGCCGGTACGACTCGGACACCCCCCGCTGGCATGCTCCCCGGGAAACTCTGCCGCGATTGCTCGTTGCGCTGCGGATGCCGGACGAGAGGCCCGTGAGGCTGCCCACCCTGCGCGCGGTGGCCGAAACCGACCTCGATGGGCTGCATTGCCCGATGCCGGGATTCCCACGGCACCCGGGGTTGGCCGAGAAGGTCGCGCTGTCCCGCTGGTTGCCCGTTGCCGACCCCTGGCTGGAGGAACTGTTCGGGCACATCCATCCCCCGCCAACGGAGTCATCCTGAAGTCCATGGTGTCCGCCATCCCACACTCCCCAGCCTACCCCACCGCTGCCCCTCCGGTATCCGATCGATGAAGCCCCAACGCGTCGCAGAAGTCCTCGAGAGCCTGTTCTCCACCCGCTGGCCCCCGTTCCTCTGGGGACCACCCGGCGTGGGCAAATCCTCGGTGGTCCGGGCGGTGGCGGCGAAACTCGGGTTGCCGTTGATCGACCTGCGGGCCTCGTTGCTGGATCCGACCGACCTCCGCGGCATCCCCACGGTCGAGGGGGGGCAGGCGCGGTGGTGTTCGCCGGAGTTCCTGCCGCGGGGCGACGGCTCCTCCGGCATCCTGTTCCTCGACGAGTTGAATGCGGCGCCCCCGCTGGTCCAGGCCAGCCTGTACCAGTTGACGCTGGACCGGAGGATCGGTGAGTACCAGCTGCCCGACGGGTGGCGGATCGCGGCGGCGGGCAATCGCTCCGAGGACGGGGCGGTCACCTTCCGCATGCCCTCGGCGCTGGCCAACCGGTTCGTCCACCTCGAGTTCGAGGCGGACTTCGAGGATTGGCGGGGATGGGCGGTGGACCACGACATCCACCCGTGGGTGGTCGGTTTCCTGAGCGTCCGCAAGGAACTGCTCTGCTCCACCCAGAAGGCGGAGCGTGGGTTTCCGACGCCAAGATCCTGGGAGATGGCCTCGGACGTCCTGAAGACGGTCGGCAACCACCGCAACGCCCAGGACATCCTCGTGGGCACGATCGGGGAGGCCGCCGCCGTGGAATTTGGCGGCTACTGCGACCGGGCGATCAGCGAGGGCGCCATCCTCAAGATCCTCAAGGACCCGGAGACCGCCGTCTTGCCCGACACGTTGGGAGACCTGTACGCGCTGATCTCCTACATCACGTTCAGCGCCCGCGTCGCCGGCGTCCTGGAGGCGGCCGCGGTGCTGTTGCACCGCGTCAAGCCCGAGATGGCCGTGCTGTTGCTCCGCACCCTCCTCCAGAAGGAGCCGAAGTTCGCCCTCCAGAAGCGGACGGCCGAGTTCATGCGTCGGCACAAGGACCTGATCCGGTGACGGAAGACCTGCCCCAGGAACTGGTCCAGGCGCGGATCCGGTTGATGTTGTCCGAGCCGTACCTCGCCTCGGCCGTCACCCGGTTTCCCATCTTCAACGCCGAGGGGGTGGACTGGTGTCAGACCATGGCGACCGACGGGTACCACATCTACGCCAACCCGGAGTTCTGCCGATCCCTCACGCCGCCGCAGTTGTCCTTCGTCATCGCCCACGAGGTCCTCCATTGCGTCCTCGGTCATGTGGACCGGCGCAAGGATCGCGACCCGTTGCGGTGGAACATCGCGATTGATTTCGCCACCAACCTCATGCTGGTCGAACTGCGGCTGGAGATGCCATCCAACGGATTGCTGGACCGCCAGTACACCGGCCTGACGGCCGAGGAGATCTACGACCGGTTGCCCGCCAAGGCGCCCAGACGGCGACAGCAGGCCGGACGCGGTGGCCTCCCGGTCGATGGCGCGGCGGGCGGCGGCAAGGGCTGGGACCTGCACCTCGACCCATCGGACCTCCGGGGTCAGGCCACCCGGACCAAGGACTTCCCGACGGCGTTGGAGCGGGAGCGGGTGCGTGCGGGCCTGATCCGCGAATTGTCGGCCAAAGGGCAGGGGTCCGAGGCGGCGACGCTGGTCGCGGAGATCCGGGCCTGCGGGCGGCCTCGCGTCCCATGGAAGACCCTGCTCTCCCGCTTCATGAGTGGATTGAGGCGGGATGACTACCGCCTGATGCCGCCCAACAAGAAGCACCTTTGGCGCAAGATGTACCTTCCGTCGGTTGGGGCTCCCGGACCCTCCCACATCGTCGTGGCCATCGACACCTCCGGTTCCATGGGGGACAAGATCCTCAGGCAGGTGCTCTCGGAGGTGGACCGGTTGCGCTCGGTGACCCAATGCCATCTGACCCTCATCCAGTGCGATGCCGCCATCGCCCAGGTGCAGGAGTTCGATGAATTCAGCGAGGCGGACTTCACGCGCATGAAGATCCACGGCGGCGGCGGCACGAATTTCATCCCCGTCTTCGACTGGATCCGCAAGCACGCCCTCGGGCAGGGATTGCGCCTGGATGCGCTGGTCTACCTGACGGATGGATTCGGGACGTTTCCCAACAAGGAGCCCGATTACCCCGTCATCTGGATTCTCGAATCCTCCGTTCATCCTCCGGTTCCGTTTGGCCAGGTCATCCACCTGGGAGACGCGGCGGACTCCTGACGGTGGTGAGGGCGTTTCGCGTCTCTGCGCAAAAATGCGATAAAAAGCGCGTATTCATTGGTCGAAATGCGCTTTCAGAGCCTTGGGATCAGTCGTCGGAAATCGCACCGAAGCGCACAAAAACGCAGAAATCCTGTCATCAATGGTCATCAATGAACACCGTCTCCGACGCCCGCCGCTGGCGGTGATTCCCGGTCAACTCTGCGACCGGTTTTCGGAAGGCGGCCCCCCTTGTCATCGGCCCCGGATCAGCGTCCCCGGAGTTCATCGATACGGGCAAAGGTTCCAGGAGGGATCAGGCTCAGGACCTGGGGATGACTTTCGCAGATTCGCACCAGGTCCGCTTCATCCTTCGCCCGCTTGCTGGAACGGCGCGAGGTGTCGGTCGCGGCCCAGAGCTTTCCCTGAACCACATCCGGGAGCGAAGCCACCGGCACCGGAACTCCAAAAACGACCCCCTCGATGGCTCGCGACGGGAAGCTGCCGGAGCGATGGTTGATGGTGAGCTGAATCCGAAGCCGACTCCCCGGTTGGGTTGCGCCCATCGAGTGGGGAAACGCCTCCACCACGAAACCAGCCTCCTCGAGAGCATTGCGGACACCGTCCGAGGCGGTGATGGCGAAATCGCACGAAGCGCTCTCACCAACCGGGCGAGATCATTTTCGCTGCCGGTGATTCCGGCGAAGAATTCGGCTTCGGACATCATGGGGTGGTGCGGTCTTGGCACTCTTCAGGGCCTCAGACGAGATCGCTCCGATGCGTGGATCGAATGTCCCGGCTTTTTGAGGCGGATCAAGTCGCCTTGTGGATGAATTGAGATCCGGGCGGGATGTGTGCCCCGGACCCGCAGAAGTCGTGTTGATCGATCCAACCGGAACTTGTTCATCAGGAGAGGCTGAGTCGGGTGCCGTTTTTTGCCGGGCCGACCATCGGCCGCCGGTCGGATGTTTGGCGGCAGCATTTCGGGCGGTCCTCGCCCAAGGAAGACCCAGCTCCTCGGACCACCGCACACCGAGCCGGGCCGCATTGACCCGCTGGCAGTGCTTCAAGTGCAGCGCGAACAGCTCGGGCCGCAACGATCGAAGGCCTTCCATGAGGTTGCGCGCCTCTTCAACTCCTTGGTGGACACCCACATCATGGAGCACCTCCAACAACGCCCGCTCAGGGATCGAGACCCGCACGCCATCTGGCTGATCGATCAGGGGCTCCAAACCGGACTCGGCAGGCAAGCTGGAGTCGAACGGGGTGCGGGTCGTGTATCGGGCCGGAAAATGTTCGTTGAACCACCCCGGCAGTCGCGCGTTGTGTAGGCCCCAAGCCACAGCGGTTCCCGGGCTGCAACGTTGTGACTGAAACCTCGCCACGCGACCGCGGTTTTGCCGCCGACATGAAACCCATCGATCTGGTGTTCGAGGTGCTTCCAGCAGGGTTCCAGTCGAAGGTCATCCTTTGGGAACTGGAAGACCCCATGCCCCAGCCGGCACAGCCAGCCCGACTTCAGATAGTGATGCGCCCAGGCGGGCGAAATGCCCAATGCCGCCAATTGAGCGGACTCGATGGGCCCACCCCGAGGGGTTTAGAAACACCAAAAATAGGGAGGATCGGCTTTACCTCCGTCTTCCCCCCCCGGCGGCCCCCTGGTTCCGCTTTTTGCTTTTTAGCAGAGCGACCAGAACGGGAAACCTGATGGAACAGCCAACCGACCCTCAAAAACCCCAGCAAAAGATGGTGGAGGCGGCGGGAATTGAACCCGCGTCCTAAGCCATTCAACCCGAAACGACTACATGCTTAGTCAGCCAAAGTTCTCGGCGAAATCGTGGCCGGCTGACAGAGACCGATTTCGCTCAGCCCGCATGAAGTTTCTCGACCACCGACGCGCGGACTCCGGCGGCGGTCATGCCTGCTGATAGCGTTCCGTCCCCGTAGCAGGTGTTCAGGGCGAAACGTCGGGCCGATTAGGCCGCGAGAGCCAACTCTTCGTTAGCAGTTATGTGTTTGATCCGATGTTTTACGAGGCCAACGAATCATCCTCGGCATGCCATCCCGGGCAGGATCACCTAGTCGAAACCGGTACGCCCCCCCATGAACTGACAGCCGTTGAGATCGCTGAAGCCGGCCGGTCTGTCAAATGCCCGTTGGCGGCTTGGCGGCTTGCCGCGCTGCACCGGACGGAGGACCAGACATCGACCGAGGCCGCGCCGGCAGCGGCTTGCCCGGGCCCGCCCGTCGCCGGGACGGAGGTTTCGCCCAGATTTCGCGGTTGCCCGGACGG
The DNA here is from genome assembly GCA_021298285.1 of Verrucomicrobium sp. GTDB lineage: Bacteria > Verrucomicrobiota > Verrucomicrobiia > Limisphaerales > UBA9464 > SXXZ01. The sequence continues at coordinate 19,959 of JAJTFN010000084.1, read as the reverse complement.
TCGCCGCGGGAATACTCACGGGGTGCCTTCCCCCGCGACAAAGATGGTTGCCGGCGTTCTGCTGGCGTGGGTGCTCTGCGGTTGCCAGTCCTCGCGGGGACCGGCCCCGGGCAGAGGCTTCTCGGTCACCGAGACCGGCGGGGTGGTGCGCGTGTCCCATGGGGCTGACCTCATTTCCGAGTACCGGTTCCGGGACGTCTCGCGGCCGTTCCTGTACCCGCTGCTCGGCCCCGACGGGGTCCACCTGACCCGTCGATGGCCGCAGGAGGACGTCGGCGGCGAGGAGAAGGACCATCCGCACCACCACGCGCTCTGGTGGTCGCACGGGGCCGCCAACGGTCGCGACTTCTGGAGCGAGGTGGCGGGCGCGGGCCGAACCGTCCACGAGGCGTTCACCGCCACCCGTGTCGAGGGCTCCGGGGCCGGCCAGCGGGCCGTGATCGGCTCACGCAACCGGTGGGTCGCCCAGGGCGGCACGGTGGTGGCCGAGGACGAGCGCCGCATGGTCTTCCATCCGCCGACATCGGACCTGCGGCAGATGGACTTCGAGATCACCATCCGCCCGGTCGGAGGCCCTCTCATGCTGGGGGACACCAAGGAGGGCACCTTCGCCATCCGCCTGGCCGAGACCATGCGCCTGAAGCGCGCCGACAAGAGCAAGGGCGGCACGATTCTCAACGCACGCGGCCAGAAGGATGGTGACACCTGGGGCAAGCGCGCCGAGTGGTGCGACTATTCCGGCCCGGTATCCGGGCCGACGGGCACCGGCACCTATGGGGTGACGATCTTCGACCATCCCGCCAACCCGCGGCATCCGACCTGGTGGCACGTGCGCGACTACGGGTTGTTCGCCGCCAACCCCTTCGGCGTGCACGACTTCGAGAAGAAACCCGCCGGCACCGGCGACCTCGTGGTGGAACCCGGCAAGACGGTGACCTTCCGCTACCGGGTGCTGCTGCACCGCGGCGATTCCCAGGCGTTGCCCATCGACGCCCTGTACCAGGCCTATGCGGCCGGGAAAGGATCTCGGTGATCGGACGGGCAGGGCAGGTGCCCCCGGGCGATGGTCCTGCCCGGTGATGCCCCACGTCTCGATGCCCCTGCTCGTCGCCGGTTCGGCGTGGATGGCCGGTTGCCGGATGCCCGGGGGGATCGATCTCGGCGGCCGATCCGGGTTGGCGACCGGTGCCTTGTATCGCCATGCCGAGTCCATCGTCCTGGCCCGTGACCAAGAGGCCGATCCCAAGTGCCGCCAGCGCCAGGTGCTCGACACCCGATTGATCGAGGCCCCCGAGGCGGAGGCCGATCCCCGCGGAGGGCACGAGTCGTTCTCCTTCTCTGGGTCCGGAACGCCGTCGTCCTACGTGGTCCCGCCCGAGCGCCGCTACTCCCGCTTCGTCGAGCGCTGGGCGATCCAGCGCTGCGACTCCGAGGTCTTCTACCGGGTGACCTACACCCCGGGCGCCTCGGGAACCGATGTCACCGCCGAACTGGAATCCACACCTCCTCCACCATGAATCGCCGCCAATTCCTCACCGCCACCTCGATGGCCGCCGGGGCCGTCGTCACCGGTTGCACCACCACCGCCCCCGCCGCCCGGTTCACGCCCAAGTCCCGGGTCATCGGTGCCAACGACGACATCCGGGTGGCCGTGGTCGGCTTCAACTCCCGGGGCAATGACCACATCGCCGGCTTCCGGAAGCTCAAGGGCGTGCGCCTCGTGGCCCTGTGCGATGTCGATTCGAAGGTGCTGGAGAAGGGCAGGGCGGACCTCGCGAAGGATGGCATCCAGGTCGAGACGTACACCGACGTGCGCAAGCTGCTCGAGAGCGGCGACATCGACGCGGTGTCCACGGCCACGCCGAACCACTGGCACGCGCTCCTGGCCACGTGGGCCTGCCAGGCGGGCAAGGACGTGTACGTCGAGAAACCCGTCTCCCACAACGTGTGGGAGGGCCGCCAGATCGTCGCCGCCGCCCGCAAGTACGGGCGCATCGTGCAGACGGGCACCCAGTGCCGCTCAAACCCGGGCCTGCGCGAGGCCATCGCCTGGGTGCGGGAGGGCAACCTCGGCCGCATCCAGGTGGCCCGGGGCCTCTGCTACAAGCCGCGCCAGAGCATCGGCAACGTGTCGGCACCGACGCAGGTGCCCGACCACATCAACTACGACCTCTGGTGCGGGCCCGCGCCGCTCAAGCCCCTGATGCGCTCCAAGCTGCACTACGACTGGCACTGGCAGTTCGTCACGGGCAACGGCGACCTCGGAAACCAGGGCATCCACCAGATGGACATCGCCCGCTGGGCCCTGGGGGTGAACACGCTGAGCCCGAAGGTCTTCAGCGTCGGCGGCCGCCTGGGCTACCAGGACAATGGCGACACGCCCAATTCGCAGTTCGTCTTCCACCAGTACGACCAGGGCGCCCTCATCTTCGAGGTGCGCGGGCTTCCGAAATCCAAGGAGTACCAGGACGGGCGCTGGTCCAAGAGCATGCCCGACTACCGCGGGGCCCAGGTGGGCGTGGTGATCCATTGCGAGAACGGCCACCTGGTGATCCCGTCGTACGACAGCGCCCAGGCCTTCGACCGGAACGGCCGCCAGATCAAGTCGTGGAAGCAGGGGGCCGACCACTACGCCAACTTCATCGCGGCGGTCCGCAGCCGGCGCTCGGGCGACCTGAACGCCGAGATCCTCGAAGGACACCTCAGCAGCGCCCTGTGCCACACGGGCAACATCAGCTACCTGCTGGGGTCCAAGCTGCCGCCCGAGGCGATCCGCGAACGGCTTCAGGGCAACCACGAGGCCGCCGAGACCTTCTCGCGCCTCTCCGAGCACCTTATCGCCAACGGCATCAACCTCGAGAACCAGCCGCTGGTGCTGGGCGAGACGCTGCGCATGGACGTGAAGGCCGAGCGGTTCATCCGCAACGACCGGGCCAACCAGATGCTCACCCGCGAGTACCGCAAGGGCTTCGAGGTGCCGTCGCGGGTCTGACGGCGCCGGGCCGGCTCAGGCCCCGAGATAAAAACGCGCGCAGTTGCCGCCCCAGAATCCGGCGGCCTGCTCCGGCCCGAGGTGGCGCACGTAGTCGCGGGCGAGCCCCTCGACCTGTTCGTAGCTCCCGGCCAGCAGGCAGACCGGCCAGTCGCTCCCGAACATCAGGCGCTCGGGCCGGAAGGCCTCGAACACCACGTCGAGGTACGGCCGGAAGTCGTCGGCCTTCCACGCCCGGTGGTCGGCCTCCGTGACCATGCCCGAGACCTTGCAGCAGACGTTCGGGTGCCTGGCCAGTTCCCGGATCTGCGCGGCCCATGGGTCGCGGATCCCCTGGCGGACCAGCGGCTTGGCGATGTGGTCGAGCACGAAGGGTTGTTCGGGGAAGCGCTGCACCAGTTCGATCGCGGCGGGCAGTTGTTTCGGGTAGATCAGGATGTCGTACGTGAGCCCGAACGGGCGGAGCGCCCCGATGCCGCGCAGCACCGCCGGCCGCACCAGGAAACGCTCGTCGGGCTCGTCCTGCGCCACGTGGCGGACGCCCACGAATCGGGGGTGCGCCGCCAGCGGGGCGAGCTGCTCTTCCACCTGTCCGGACTGCAGGTCCACCCACCCGACGACTCCCTTCACCCTCGGATCCGCATCGGCCAGGCCGAGCAGCCACCACGATTCGGCGAGGGATTGGCGGGCCTGGACGGCGATGGAGCCGTCGAAACCCAGCGGGCGTTGGATCCGCTCGAGGTCCGCCGGCAGCCAGTCGCGCTGCAGGGCCGAACCGGTGGGAATCCAAGGGTACCCGTCGGCGGTGTACCGCCAGAAGTGCTGGTGCGAATCGAGGATCATGGGTCGAGACTGACAGCCTGAACGTCCTCTGGAAACCGTGGAAACCTACCGTGCCGCACCGGGCCTTCGGGTGCGGCGTCAGGCCGTTTCGAGGGTTGCCGAGCCCGCCGCGCGGCGGGTATCACCAGCGGGTGCCCAGTGTTGCCGAACAGTTGAAGGCCGAGCGTGAGCGTCAGGGACGGACCGTCCATGACCTCGCGAACGTGACCAACATCAAGACCGACCACATCCGGGCGCTCGAGGCCGGCGACTGGGACACCTTCGGTGCCCAGGTCTACATCCGGGGATTCACGCGCACCTACGCCAAGGAATTGCGTCTGGACGTGCCCAGGCTGATGGCCGAGCTCGAGACCGAACTGGGCGCGTCGGAGGACTACTCGGGGCCACCCCCATTGACCGGCCGCCGCAAGGGCCCCCTCGACTTCATCACCCTGTGGCTCTCGAGGGTGCGCTGGCAGTGGATGTTCCCGGCGTTGCTGGGCCTCGGGGTGCTGTGGGCGGTCTGGATGGGCTACCGGTCCTTCGTGGCCTCACGGTCGGCCCCCGCCGCGTCGGGCGCCGCTCCCCGCAGCGTCATGGCCCCCGCTCCGGTGCCGGCCACCGTGCCGCTGGGCAATCCCCTGCGCCCGCTGCCGCGCAAGGCGCTCAACGCCCAGGCCCCGTTGCCCACCAACGCGGCGACGCCACCGGCACGCACCCGCTGAGGGTGGCGCACCGATGGCGTCGGGCAGGGCATCCCCGCGGGCATGCCCGTCGAGGGTGCCGGAGACTCAGGCGTTGATCTTCGTCCAGGCGGCGTTGGCCTTGGAAGACGCGACCACGGCCTCGATGAAGGCCATGCCCCGCACGCCGTCCTCGATCTTCGGGTAGTCGTTGGCAACGTCGTCCTTCGCCAGCTTCTTGCCGGCCTGTTTGGCGCGGATGGCGTTGGCGAAGTTCTTGTAGATGTTGGCGAAGGCCTCGAGGTAGCCCTCGGGGTGGGCCGGCGGCGTGCGGCCCGCGGCCTTGGCGGCGTCGCTGAGGTAGCCGTTGGCCGCGCGATACACCTGCATGGGCTGGTCCATCCACTTCACCAGCAGGGTGTTCGGCTCCTTCTGGTGCCACTCGAGGCCGCCCAGTTCTCCATAGACGCGGATGTTGAGGTTGTTCTCCTCGCCCACCGAGATCTGGGAGCTGTGCAGCACGCCCTTGGCGCCGCCCTTGAATCGGAGCAGCACGTTGCCGTCGTCATCGAGCTTGCGGCCCTTGACGAAGGCCGTGAGGTCGGCGGCCAGTTCGCTGATCTGCAGGCCGGTGATGTACTCGGCGAGGTTCTCGGCATGGGTGCCGATGTCGCCGATGCAGCCGGCGGCACCGCTGCGCTTGGGGTCGGTGCGCCAGGCGGCCTGTTTCTGGCCCGAGGCCTCGAGCCGGGTGGCGAGCCATCCCTGCGGATACTCCACGACGACCTTGCGGATCTTGCCCAGCTTGCCCGAGTGCACCAGGTGGCGAGCCTCCTTCACCAGCGGGTAGCCGGTGTAGTTGTGGGTCAGGCCGTAGAGCCGGCCGGTCTTCTTCACGATGGCCGCCAGTTCCTTGGCCTCGGCGAGGTCGAAGGTGGCGGGCTTGTCGCTCAGCACGTGGAACCCGGCCTCGAGGGCGGCCTTCGCCGCGGGGAAGTGCACGTGGTTCGGCGTGACGATCGCCACGAAGTCGATGCGCTGGTCGGCCGGAAGGGCGGCTTCCCTGGCCACCAGCTCCTGGTAGCTCCCGTACACGCGGTCGGGGGCCAGGAAGAGGTCCGCGCCGGAGGCCTTGGATTTCTCCGCGTCCGAGGAGAACGCGCCGGCGACCAGCTCGATCTGGCCGTCGATGTTTGCGGCGATGCGGTGGACCGCGCCGATGAAGGCACCGCGCCCGCCGCCGACCATTCCGTAACGAATCTTTCTGCTCATGTGGATGTGTGTTGAACGACTGTGATTGCCGAGAGGAAACGCTGCCGAAGATCGCCCCCGCGGGCCCGCCGAGTCAACGCCGACCCGCCCATCCGCCGGCGACCCGGCCACCTCGGGCGACGTCTTTCCCTGTTGTCGTGGCGGCGGTGTGCCGTAGGTTTCGCGCAGCCTCGGCGCCCCTGCGGGAGCCTCCGGGGACCAAGTCCATGCTCGTCCACCTGCTCAAATCGAAACTCCACCGGGCCACGGTCACCGCGGCCAGCCTCGACTACGAGGGAAGCCTGACCATCGACGAAGACCTGATGGAGAAGGTCGGCCTGCATCCCTACGAGAGGATCCTCTGCGGGAACATGGCCAACGGCGCCCGGTGGGAGACCTACGCCATCCGCGGGCGACGCGGTTCAGGAGCCATCGAGTTGAACGGTGCCGTGGCCCATCTGGGCAAGGCGGGAGACCGGCTCACGATCATGGCCTTCGCCGAGGTCGACGAGCAGCTCGCGCCCGGTTGGTCGCCGCGGGTGATCGTGCTGGACGGTGCCAACCGCATCGTCAACGAACGCGGCCTCTAGGTGGCTGCCGGGCGCCCACCGGCAGGGCCCTTGCGCGTTCTCCGGCCGCGAAATTGGTGTTGGTCTCGGGGTCGGCCGCGCGCATAGTCGCCGACCGCCCACATCGGGCCGATTATCTTTAGCCGATCATGAGAGACGAACTTGAGAAACTGGTTGCCGCCGGAAAGATCCAGAAGATCCATGTCACCCCGCTGGTGTCCCTGACGGAGGCGGGTTTTTGCCAGCACAAGAGCTGGGGGTTCGGCCGCATTGTTTCCATGGATCTCGCCCTGGGGCGCCTGAACATCGACTTCACCACCAAGGCCGGCCACTCGATGGACCTGGCCTTCGCCGCCGAGTCGCTCAAGCCCATCGCCCGTGACCACATCCTCGCCCGGAAGTCCCTCGACCTCGACGGACTCCGGCGGGAGGCCGCCCTCCATCACCTCTCGGTGGTCAAGCTGGCGCTGGCGAGCTTCGGAGGCGCCGCGACGGTCGACCAGGTCCAGAACCTCCTGAAGGACGTCATCGGCAGCGACTGGAAGAAGTGGTGGGAGGTGGCGCGGGCCGAGATGAAGAAGGACGGACACTTCACGGTGCCCCTGAAGAAGACCGACCCGATCCTCTACCAGGAGTCCGAGATCGACATCGGTGTCCGGCTTTGCGGCGAGTTCAAGGCCGCCAAGGGGCTCAAGGCGCGGGTGGCCGTGGCCTCCGAGATCCTCAAGAGCGTTCCCGACATCGGCAACAAGGCGGTGGTCGCCGAGATCATCGCGCTGCTGGATGCGGACATCGGCAACCATTCGGTCACCATGCCGTCGCTGGCCCTCGAGGGGGTGTTCATCCGGGACGACCTCCGCAAGGCCGCCGCGCTGGAGCAGCCCGAGGGGCCCATCACCGCCCGGGACATCCTCGCCGGCCAGTCGAAGCTGGTGGAGTTCTTCAACGACCTGCCGGCCGCCAAGCATCGTCGGGCCCTCGAGGCGCTGCGCGACTCGGTGCCCGACTGGGGCGCGAAGCTCATCCTCATCATCAACAACGTCAGCGCCAAGCTGGCGGGCGAGTGCGCCCGGTTGCTGCTGCTCGAGAACCGCGGCCAATTGCTCAAGCAGGAGCTCATGCGCCTGGTGAGCCAGCACGGGGCCAGCAGCGAGCTGCTGCTCTGGCTCGGCAAGGAGCGTGGCGACCACTTCGCCGACATCCTCGGGCCCGAGGTGTTCCGCGCCATGCTCACCGCGATGGAGCGCGACGCCTTCAACGAGAAGCGCTCGAACCGCCTGCACGACTTCATCCTGGACGACATGAAGCTCCTGCCTGAGCTCATCGAGTCGGCCGACATCGAGGTCATCCGCGACCTCACGCGCAGCCTCCAGCTCTCGCCCAGCTTCGACGACATGGACAAGCGGTCGCTCTTCGCCCGCATCGTCAAGGCCTACCCGGCGATCCAGGAGATGATCACCGGCGAGAACAAGAAGGAGGACCACAGCTTCCTGGTGAGCTGGCCCAGCCTGCAACGCCGCCAGGAGGAGTACCAGGACCTCGTCACCAAGCGGATCCCGGCCAACGTCAAGGACATCGCACTGGCCCGCAGCTACGGCGACCTCCGCGAGAACCACGAGTACAAGTCGGCCAAGGAGATGCAGCGGGTGCTCCAGCGCCGGAAGGCCGAGCTTGAGCGCGACCTCGGCCGGGCCCGTGGCACCGACTGGGCCAACGTCCGCACGGACGTGGCGGGCCCGGGGACCGTGCTGCATGTCAGCGAGGTGACCAGCGGCACCAAGGAGCGGTTCTACCTGCTCGGCGCCTGGGACGGCGATCCCGACAAGAACATCCTCAGCTACCTCACGCCGTTCGCGAAGATCTTCCTCGGCCAGCCGGTCGGTGCGGAGGTCTCCTTCGGCTCCGAGGGCCAGACCAAGCGCTACCGCATCGACGGGATCACGGCCTACGTGCCGGCGCCCTCGGAGTAGTCACCGGTTGTCGCGGGCGTCGCCGACACCCCGGGGAAGCCGGTGTCGGGACGCCCCGCCGCCGTCCTGGGGTGAACCATGGAACCCGATCCGTCCGAGATGGTCGACGTCGAGGATCCGGTCCTGCTCCTTCCGGAGTGGACCGAGGTGGTCTGGTACGTCGCCCATGCCCGGCCGAGGGCCGAGAAGAAGGTGGCCGCGTTCTGTCTTGAGCAGGGTTTCGAGCACCGGTTGCCGCTGTACCCCAGCGTCAAGACCTACGCGCGCAAGCGGGTGGTCTTCGACAAGCCCCTTTTCCCCGGTTACCTGTTTGCCCGGGTGCAGAGGCGCCATCGCCTCACCCTGGTCCAGAACCGGTATGTGGCCAACCTGCTCGAGGTGCCCGACCAGGCCGAGTTCGAGGCCCAACTGACCGACATCTACCGGGCGTTGGAAGCCCGGGTCGAGATCCAGGTCTGTCCTGAGATCAAGCCGGGCCTTCAGGTGCGCATCAAGTCGGGCCCGCTGCGTGGCACCGAGGCCTGGGTCGAAAGCCGCTCCAAGATGTGCGACGTCCACCTGAGGCTCGACTTCATCGGGAAGGCGGTGGTGGCCAAGATCCAGGCTGATGACCTCGAACTCATCTGAACCTCCGAGGCGTCCGCGTGCCGTGCCACCACCCTCGGCACGGTCGCTGGCGCTCGACATCCTCCTGCAGCGGGAGTCTCCCGGCGACTTCCTCGAGCACCGGATCGACGGGCTCGCCGGGATGCATGCACTTTCCGAGGCCGATCGCCGGCTGGCCCGGGAGATCGCCTTCGGGGTCCTGCGCAACCGGTCGGTGCTCGATCACCTGGTGGCGCTGCGGACCGACGGCCGGCCGCAGCGCCCGGTCCTCAGGGGCGTCCTGCAGTCGGGCCTGTACCAGTTGCTCTTCCTCGACCGTGTCCCGGACCACGCCGTGGTGAACGAGGCCGTGCTGTTGGCGCGCCAGCGCGGCTTCTCGGCGCAGGCCGGATTCGTCAACGCCGTGCTGCGGGGCGTGGCCCGGGATCGTGAGGCCTGCCGCCGCGACCTCGAGGCGTTTCGACGTTCCGACCCGGCCCTCGGCTGGTCCCATCCGGCCTGGCTGGTGGAGCGCTGGGCGGGCGTCCTCGACCCCGTGGCCGTTCAGAGGCTCCTGGCCTGGAACAACGCCGCCCCCGCCACCTTCGCCCGGGTGAACCGCCTGCTCACCACCCCGCAGGACCTGATGGCCCGGTGGCGATCGGAGGGGGTCGAGGCGACGCCCGTCGCCGTCGATTGGGCCGCCCCCGGCACCTTGGTGGTCCTCGACGGAGGGTTCTACGTGCAGGACCCCAGCACCCTGATGGCGGTGCACCTGCTGGATCCGAGGCCCGGCCAGCGCGTGCTCGACCTGTGCGCCGCACCCGGGGGCAAGGCGCTCGCGATGGCCGAGCGGCTGCGGCCGGGCGGGGGAGTGGTGGCCCACGACTCGCATCCCGGCCGCCTCGACCTGATCCGCGAAAATGTCCGGCGTCTCGGGGCCGGGGCGCTGGTCGCTGTCGTCGATCGGCTCGGGGACCCGGCCGTCGGGGCGTTGGATGGGCCCTCCGGCCCGGCTTCGGAGCGGTTCGATGCGGTGCTGGTCGACGCCCCCTGTTCGAACACCGGCGTGTTGCGCCGGCGGGTCGAGCTGCGATGGCGGCTGCGCCCCGATGAAATCCCCCGGCTGGCGGCCGAACAGCTCCGGTTGCTCGAGGCGGCGGCCGCCCGGGTGCGACCCGGCGGTGTCCTGGTCTACAGCACCTGCAGCCTGGAGCCCGAGGAGAACGACCAGGTGGTCGAGGCCTTCCTGCGCCGGCATCCCGGGTGGGCCGAGACCGCCCGTCGGCGCCTGCACCCGGCCGTGGACGCCGTGGATGGCGCCTTCGCCGCGCGGCTCGTCGCCCCGGCGCACGGTCCTTCGCCGCATCCGATTCCCCAACCGAACCCCAACCCCGCCTGACCCCATGATCCACGCCTCCCTCGCCTCCCCGGGAACCTGGTCTCCGTTCCTCCGGTCGAATCCCGTCTGGACACGGTGCCTCGAGTGGCTGGGCACCCTGACCCCTCAGACCCCCCTGGGCACCCACGAACTGGACGGCCCGACCCTGCACGCCTCCGTCCAGGAATACACCACCCAGGCCCGGGAGCTTTGCCGCTTCGAGAGCCACCGCGAGCACATCGACATCCAGTACACGATCTCCGGCATCGAGACCATCGACTGGATCGACCGTGAGGCCCTCCAGCCCGACGGTCCGTTCGGCAACGATGTCCAGTTCTGGCACCCGTCGGGGGACTACACGCCGCTGACGCAGGCGGCCGGGCGCTTCTCGATCTTCTTCCCGTCGGATGCCCACCGTCCGAAGGTGGCCCACGGCGGGGCGGCGCCGATCCGGAAGGTCGTCATCAAGATCCCGGTGGCTCGGATCGGGTGACCGGAGCTGGCCGGGCCCTCAGTCACCGCGGTAGACGCAGGCCGACGTGCAGGTCTCGGCCACGACCAGTTCGCTCAGGAGGGGCAGCCGCGGCTTGAGCTCGTTCCAGATCCAGAGGGCGAGGCGTTCGCTGGTGGGGTTCTCGAGGCCCGGGATGTCGTTGAGGTAGTGGTGGTCGATCCGCTCGTAGACGGGCTGGAAGGCCGCCTTCAGGTCGGCGAAGTCCATCACCCAACCGGTCTGGTCGCCGACGGGACCCTCGATGGCGACCTCGATGCGCCAGCTGTGCCCGTGCAACCGGGCGCATTTGTGCCCGGGCGGCACGTTGGGGAGGCGGTGTGCCGCTTCGATGTGGAAGGTTTTCCGGAGTTCCATGGCGTCGGGGGGAAAGGGTGGGTCTCAGGTCTCGAGGTCGGTCCAGGTGACCAGGTCGCCGAGGGCGGGCCGGCCGTCGTGCCTCCAGGCGGCCGGGGGCTCCTGCATCTTGCCGATGGGGCAGATGCGGCTGGCGCCCCACCGGGCCAGCCGGCGTGCGATCTCCGGGAGACGGTCGTCGGGTGCGGCCACGCCCACCGTGGAGACCTGGTGACGGTGGGGCTCGGCGAAGCGCAGGATCTCCTCCCATTGGCGCACCGGCTTGATCTCGATGAACCGGTGCAGGCACGAGGGCTGGAAGCGCGCGTCGTGGTTGAGCACCACGGTCCAGGCGGTGGATTCCGCGCTGGCCCACAATCGGACCGACGCCGGCGGCTCGAAGAAGAGCGAACGGTTCAGGTTGCGGTCGGTCAGCGAGGCCATGGCGGCCGCCCGGAGTTCGAAGGTGCTCCGCCGGGCCTGGATCAGCGCCGACTCGGCCACCCCGACTGGGCCCCGGGGTTCGGTGGCTTCGCGCCGTTCGAGTTCGGTGGCCAGTTCCTCGGCCAGCGCCTCGGCGCTGCCCGAGGCCTCCTCCTCGACGTAGTAGGCATGCGGCGAGAGGCAGCCGAGCTGGTTCCAGGCCGTGATGTCGTCGGCCATCCCGCGGACCAGGCGCTTGCGCGAGTAGGGGCTCAGAGACTCCCGGGCGATGAGGCCCAGGCTGAGGCGGTGTCCGTAGGCGACCAGGCGGGTCCGGGAAGGGATCCTCGGGCGCACGTCGGCCAGCATCGCGTCCCCGCCGGTGGCGGTCACGCAGTCGGCCTCGGCGAAGAGCTGGTCCTCCAGCGCCCGGGCGCCGCGATCCTCATGGCCCCAGGCCACCAGCTCGAGGCAGGCCCCGAGCTTCGACTCGGTCGCCGCGAGCGAGTGGGCGAAGAGTCGGGGCAGCAGCGAGGCCTCGCGGGGACATTTGACGATCTGCGCCGATCGGGTGATCAGACCCAGGATCATGGAGAACAGGGCCGGATTCGGCAGGTTGCCGGCCGTCAGGTGGACCAGCAGTTCCGGTCCGACGGCCAGCGAGGTGCGCCCGGTCCGGTGCTCGGCGGAACCGGCGCCGAAATCGTCCAGGCGTCGGTTGTCACCCAGGTCCTGGGCCACCAGCGCCTCGAGGGACTCGACGGTGATGGACCGGAAGAAGGCGTCCAGCCCCCGGGCGAGGGTGGCGGGGCTCCAGCCGGTGTCCTTCGGTCCATCCCGCAGGGCCAGGGCCCGGAACCCGTTGTCGGGTTCCAGCCATTGCTCGGCGGTGTGGGCGATCATCTCGATCACGCCGCGGGTGCGCTGCCGCAGCAGCCACTCGTTGCGGTTGCGGCGCACCGCGAAGCTGGCCTGGCGGAGGGTCTCGGCGGTGAGCTCCAGCTCGGGCCCGAGGTCGGCGAGGAAGAGTTGATGGAGGGTCATGTCCGGAGTCAGGGGCTCATCCGCGAGCAACCGCGCGGCTCGGCGTCGGCGGCACGCCCGAGGAGTTCGAACGTGTCGCCGCGTCGCCGGGCCAGGTCGGCGGTCTCGACGGCGCCGACCGACCAGACGTTGGCCAGGTCGTGGATGCGCAGCAGGCCGGGTTCGCCCTCGGCCGTGTCGAGGCCGGTCTCGGGGTGGACGGTGCGCCACCGGACCCAGGGAGGGAACCGGAAACCGCCCCCGGTGTCGTACGCCTGAGAGGACAGTTCACTCATGCCGTACTCCGACACGATCCGAGGCGATCCGAGGCGATCGCCCAGGGCGGCGTGCAGGTCCGCCCGGTCCAGCACCCGGGAACGGCCCTTGTAGCCGCCGGTCTCCATCAGGCGGGACCCTGCGGGCAGGCGGAGATCCCGACCCTCGGCGTCGAGGGCGTCGATCAGATGCACGAAGAGGAACGCCGTGCCGAGCACCAGGATCGGTTGGTCGTCGACACATGCCGCCTCGATGGCCCGGAGGGTGGCTTCCAGGCCCAGCTCCCAGGCGCCATCCGGTCCGATCCTCCCGCTGAAGCCCGAACCCGGCCCTCCCAAGTCGCGGATTACCACCTCGAGCATGTGTACGAGGGACGAGTGGGGGGCCGCCGAAGGAGGCGGGGTCAACGCCAGGCACCGCGGGCGGAGAACCGCAGGAAAACCCGGTCCGGGCATCAGCAGGTGGGCGGAGAACCAGGGGCGCAGGGAGTGCTCGTAGAGGCACAGCGACTCGGCGTGATGGAAGTGCCGGCTGGGGCGCTGGCTGGTGGTGCCTGACGAATGGAAGACCCGGGTCCGTGCCTCCGGCGCGATGGCCGTGACCTCCAGCTCCTGGAACGTCGCGGTGGGTACCGCGGGGATTTCCCGCCAGGACCCGACGTTTCCGGGTCGGCGGCCGCGGGCCTCGCACAGGAACCGGTAGGCGGGGACGCTGGCGTACTGAAGCGTGAAGAGATCCAGCGCCACCGCCTCCCAATCGGCAGGGCAGGGCGGTGGGACGGGGTCGCAGGAGTCGGTCCCGGCCAGGCCGCGACCGATGAGGTCACGGACTCGGTCGGCCAGGGAGGCGTGGCTTGGATTCATGCGGTTTTGCTGGGATCCCGAGGAGGCGGGACCATCGATGGAAGGTCCGGTCCGGGGATCGTTCGGCTGGTTTTCCGCGACAGCCGGCTTCCGGTGTAGGCGAGTCGGTGGCTTCGTGTCCAGCGTTCCCCGGCCCGGGAAGCCGGGTGCGGGTGGGAGTTTGTGTCAATAGTGAGGACCGACCCCATTTTGACGTGGAGGATCGGAGGGCCTTGGGATAGCCTTTGGCAACCCATGAAGGTGCTCATTCTGGCCGCCGGCTATGCCACGCGGTTGTACCCGTTGACATTGACCCAGCCGAAGCCGCTGCTGCCGGTGGCGGGCAAGCCCATGATCGACTACGTGATGGACAACCTGGCGCCGATCGGTGGCATCGACGAGGTCTTCGTGGTGAGCAACGCCAAGTTCGCCGGCCACTTCTCGCAATGGTCCGAGGCGTACCGCCGCGCCTCGCAGCATCCGTTCCGGTTCTCGGTGGTCAATGACGGTTCAACCGACGATTCCAACAAGCTCGGGGCCATCGGCGACCTGAACCTCGTGCTCGAGAGGGAAAGCCTGGACGACGACCTGGTGGTCGTGGCCGGGGACAATCTCTTCAACCAGAGCCTCCGGGGCTTCGGCGAGTACTGCCGGTCGCAGAACGGGCCCGTGCTGGGGGTGTACGACGTGGGCAGCCTTGAGCAGGCGCGCAAGTACGGCGTGGTGGACATCGACGCCACGGGAAGGATCACCAGCTTCGTCGAGAAGCCCTCCGAGCCGGCGAGCACGCTCATCGGCATCGCCCTCTATTACTACCCGCGGCACCACCTGCCCTCGATTCGGCAGTACCTGGCCGAGGGGAACAATCCGGACCAACCCGGCCGGCTCATCCAGTGGATGTACCCGCGCACCCCGGTGATGACCTGGAGCGTGCCGGGCATCTGGTACGACATCGGCTCGAAGGAGACGCTGGCCGAGGCCAACCGGATCTTTGCGCGACGCTGAGCGCCCACCTCCGGGCACCCGGATGGCCCGGGCTCCCCGGAGTCACGACGTTTTCGAGCCCCGACCCAGGAACGCCCCACGCCATGAACGACATCGCCTCCGCCTTCCTCGCCACCGCCACGTCCCGTGCCGACAAGCCGGCCCTGTTCTGGGGCGAGTCCCGCTTCGGCTACGGGCATTACCGGGACCAGGTGCTGGGCACCGCGGCGTTGCTGAAGGCCCGGGGCATCCGGCCCGGGGATCGCGTCGCCGTGTGGCTCAAGAACTGCCCGGAGTTCGTGGGCGCGATGTTCGGCGTGCTCGCCGCCGACGCGGTGCTGGTGCCCATCAACAACTTCCTCAAGCCGGCCGAGGTGGCCTACATGCTGGAGGATGCCGGGATCGACTGGATCATCGCGGAGGAGAACCATGCCGGTCTCCCGGAATTGAGGACGCTGCGCCCCGGCCTGCAGGTCCTGGCCGCGGGGTCCCTGCCGACCGCACCCGCCGCGATCCCGGCGCCCTCCCGCGGGGGAGACGACCTGGCCGTGCTCATCTACACCAGCGGCACCACGGGCCACCCGAAGGGAGCGATGCTGTCCCATCGCAACCTCCTCGAGAACGTGGCCTCCTGCCGGAGCTTCCTCGAGCTCACCGAGGACGATCGGCTGGTGGTGCTGCTGCCGATGTTCCACAGCTTCATGCTCACCGTGGGGCTGCTGTTGCCGCTCCTCAGCGGGGCCTCGGTGGTGGCCGTGCAGGGGCTCCACTCGCCCAAGCAGATGATCGCCGAGATCCTGCAGAATCGCGGCACGCTGCTGCCGGCGATGGCGGCGCTCTTCCGGGCGCTGTCGCAGATCCCGGCCGGCATCGAGTTCACCTCGCTTCGGTTGTGCGTCAGCGGCGCCGGGCCGTTGCCGATGGAGATCCTCCACGCCTTCCAGGCCAGGCATCCCAAGGTTCCCCTCATCGAGGGGTACGGACTCAGCGAGGCCAGCCCCGTGGTGACGGTCAATCCGCCCCGCGACCCGAAGGCCGGGACCATCGGCGTGCCCATCCCGGGCGTCGAGGTCACGGTGCAGGACGACCACGGGAACCACCTGCCCGACGGCATCGACGGTGAGATCTGCGTCCGGGGGGCCAATGTGATGCTCGGCTACTGGAACGCCCCGGCGAAGACGGCCGAGACCCTGCGCGGGGGGTGGTTGCTCACCGGAGACATCGGCCACCGCCGCCCCGACGGCTGGTTCGTGATCACCGACCGCAAGAAGGACATGCTCAAGCCCAACGGCATGAACGTGTACCCGCGCGAGATCGAGGAGGTGATCTACCGCTTCCCGGGCATCCGCGAGGCGGCCGTCGTGGGCGAGCCGTGTGAGCGCCGCGGCGAACGGGCCGTGGCCTTCGTGGCGATGGACGAGGGGCGGAGCCTCGATGAGCACGCCTTCCTCGCCTTTCTCAAGGAGAGCCTGGCCGACTACAAGGTGCCCCGCCGGGCGGTCGTGCTGCCGGCGCTTCCGCGCAACGCGACGGGCAAAATCCTCAAGACGGCCCTGAGGGAAATCGTCGCCCGGGGGAACTGAGAGCTCAGCCGAGCTGCAGGCCGAAGAGCCGGTGGTGCTCCTGGATGAGGTACCGGTCGGTCATGCTCGCGACGTAGTCGCAGACCGCCCGATGGAGCCCGTCGACCTCGATCCGTTTGCGGGCTGCAAGGCCGAGTTCCTTGGGATGGGCAAGGTAGGTCTGGAAGACCTCGCTGAGCATCCGGATGGCGCGGTTGTTGGGCTCGGCGACCACCGGGTGGTAGTACAGGTTGCGGTAGAGATACTTGCGCAACTCCAGGTTCTCGAGCCGGCGCTCGGGGCTGTAGTGCACCAGCGCGGCGCGATGGGTGCGGACGTCGTCCGCCGAGCGCACCCCGGCCTCGAGCACATGCGCCTCGGTGGTCTGGACCACGTCGATCACCTGCTGGTCGATGATCTGTCGGATGGTGTAGTATCGGCGACTCTCGGCGGGAAGCTCCCCGAACTGACGCTTCACGGCCCGCGCCGCCTTGGCCCACACCCGCACCTCCTTGAGGAGCTTTTTTTCGTCGAGCAGGCCGCTGTCCAGGCCGTCGTCCAGGTCGTGGCTGTAGTAGGCGACCTCGTCGGCGAGGTTGGCCAGTTGGGCCTCGAGCGAGGCCTGATGGTGCCGACGCCGTCGGGTCCCGCCGACCGATTCGAAGGCGACCCCGTGCTTGGCCAGCCCCTCGCGCACCTCCCAGGTCAGGTTGAGGCCCGGGAAGCGGGGGTACTTCCGCTCGAGTTCCTCGACCACCCGCAGGCTCTGGCGGTTGTGCTCGAAGCCGCCGTGGTCCTTCATGAGCCGGTCGAGCATCGACTCGCCCTTGTGGCCGATGGGCGAGTGCCCGAGGTCGTGGGCCAGGGCGATGGTCTCCGCGAGATCCTCGTTCAGGCGCAGCGCCCGGGCGATGTTCCGGCTGATTGCCGCCACCTCCATGGTGTGGGTCAGCCGCGTGCGCAGGTGGTCGCCCGAGCCGTTGAGGAACACCTGGGTCTTGTACTCCAGGCGCCGGAAAGCCCGGCTGTGGATCACCCGGTCACGGTCGCGCTGGAACTCCGTCCGCCAGGTGGGCGGGCTCTCGGCGTGGACCCGGCCACGGCTTTCGGCGCTCCTCTGCGCATACGGGGCGAGGAACTGGTGTTCCCGGGCCTGCAGCTCTGATCGGTCGACCGGCATGGGCGAAGCATCCTCGGCCCGGGCGCCTCAGGCCAGTCCAACCGGGATGGGCGCCTCCGGGCTGGCCGGAGCCGAGGTGGCGGGAGCGGCGGCCATCTGCCCGGACGTCGGGGCCTCCTCCGTCTTGTCCCAGACGCGGATCGCCTCGTAGAACGTGTTGCGCTGCACGGGGATGCGTCCGGCCTCGCGGATGGCCCGCACGAGGTCGCGCTCGGCCGTGCCCTGCGGCGACTTGGCCCCGGCCATGTGGAAGATGTGCTCCTCGACGATGGTCCCGTGCACGTCATCGGCCCCGTGGCTGAGGGCGATCTGGGCCATCTTGAGCCCCATGCCCACCCAATAGGCGGTGACGTGGTCGAAGTTGTCGAGGTAGAGCCGGGACACGGCCAGCGTGCGGAGCTGGTCGAAGCCGCTGGGTCCGTGCCGGACCGGGATGCGGTTGTTGTCGGGCTGGTAGGGCAGGGGGATGAAGCCCGTGAAGCCGCCCGAGCGGTCCTGCTGCCGGCGCAACCGGTCGAGGTGGTCGATGCGGTCCTCGGGAGATTCGACATGCCCGTAGAGCATGGTGCAGGTGCTGCGTCCGCCCAGCGCGTGCCAGGTGTCGTGCACCGCGAGGTATTCCTCGGCGCTCTCCTTGCCGGTGGCGATCTTGCTCCGGACCTCCTTGCGGAAGATCTCGGCGCCGCCGCCGGTGAGCGATTCCAGCCCGGCCTCCTTCAGTTCCAGCAGCGTGTCGCGGACGCTCTTCCGCGCCAGCCAGGCCAGGTGCAGGATCTCCACGGCCGTGAAGCACTTGAGCTGGAGCCTGGGATCCACGGCCTTCAGGGCGCGGAGGAACCCCGTGTAGTAGGAGAAGGGCAGGGACGGGTGCAGTCCACCGACGATGTGCAGTTCGGTGATGCCGAGGGCGAGGGCCTCGCGGGCCTTGGCGACCATCTGCTCCTCGGTGAGTTGGAACCCGTCGTTGTCACGCTTCTTGCGGCTGAAGGCGCAGAACTGGCAGCTCAGGATGCAGTAGTTCGAGTAGTTGATGTAGCGGTTGAGGATGTACGAGGCCCTCAGCCCGTTGCGACGTCGGTTGGCGAAGTCGGCCAACGCGCCCAGGCCATTGAGGTCCCGGGACTGGAACAGGCGCAGGCCGTCTTCCGGGGTCAACCGGTCCCCCGCCACCACCTTGTCTCGAAGGTCCTCGAGGCCCTCCGGGCCGTTGAACAGATCCACGGTGCTAGGAAACAGCAATCCGGCCGGGGCGCAACCCGCGGCTTCGGGAGTGGACGTCAGGGAAACGGACCAGGGTGGGCGCAAGGGGGGGAATGGATCCAAAGGGGGGTTCCCAGCGCGCGCCCGATCGGGCAGCCTTGGCCCATGCGACTCCTCGGGTTCCTTGTCTCATCCGTCCTGCTCGCCACCGGCGTCTCGGCCAAGGCCCCGGCCAAGCTCGCCGCGTCCCTCGTGTTCCATGCGCCCTTCGACCAGTCGGCCGACGCCGTGGTGGGGCGGGGCGACCGGCGCTTCCAGACCGGTCCCAAGTGGGATGCCCCCCGGGCCACCTCGCCCGGCCTGCCGACCAACGGGGCGGTCTGGATCGATCCCAAGGGCGGCCGCCATGGCGGCGCGCTGCGCTTCGAGAAGAAGATCCCCCAGGTGGTGGGTTTCCGGGCCATGGGCAACTTTCCGTGGAGTTCCAACGCCTGGTCCGCGACGGTGGCGTTCTGGTTGAGAACGACTCCCGAAATCGACATCCCCAAGGAGTACTCCGACGTCATCCAGATCACCTCCAAGGCCTGGGACGACGCGGCGCTGTTCGTGGAGTTCACCCCGGAGGACCTGCCGAAGCACCTGCGCCTGGGAACCTACGCGGACAAGAAGGTCTGGAACCCGGAGGGCCGTGACTGGGACAAGATGCCGCTCTCGGAGAAACCGCTGGTGGTGGTCACCCGGCCACCGTTCCGTCGGGAGGAATGGCACCAGGTGGTCTTCACCCTCGACCGCTTCAACACGGGCCGGGCCGACGGGAAGGTGGCGTTGTATCTCGACGGCCAGCCGGCCGGTTCGTTGACGGAGCGGACCCACACCTACACCTGGAAGCCGGAGGATGTCGTGATGATGCTCGGACTGGGGTACACGGGCTGGATGGATGATTTCGCGGTGTTCGACCGGGCCCTGTCGGCCGACGAGGTCGCGGCCCTTCACCGGTTGCCCGGCGGGGTCGCCGACCTGCATCGCAAGCGCCGGTGACCGCACCGTCCTTTCCAAGAGCGGGCCCGCCCCCTAGAATCGACCGCGTGTACCGTCTCTTGCGTTGGTTCCCGTTGTTCCTGCTCGCGCTGGTGGCCCGGGCCCAGGTGGACGTGAAGCTCGAGTTCGAGCAGGACAAGTTCCTCTCGGGCGAGAAGGCCGAGGTCAAGGTCCGCATCGCCAACTTCACCGGGGCCCCGCTCCGCCTGGGGGAAAGGCCCGACTGGATCCACTTCAACATCGAGAACGTCTCCGGCGCCGGCGTGGCCAGGAAGTCCGAGCTCGAGGAGACCGGCGCCTTCACGCTGAAGACGGGGGCCCGGGCCACCCT
>JAJTFN010000083.1 GCA_021298285.1 Verrucomicrobium sp. | reverse complement strand
AGGCGCAGGAGGCGTACACGATGTCCCCCGACACCACCGGGCTGGCGGCGATGGAGGTCGAGGTCGGGGTGAACCCGTATCGCCAGAGGACATCGCCCGTCTCGGGAGACAGCCCGAGGGTTCCCCGGGAGGTCACGAAGACCACCTGCGGGATGCCGCCCAAGGTGGCCTGGACCGGCGAGGCATGGGTCATGGTGTCGTTCTGGCCGCTCCAAAGAGTCGTGCCATCGCTGGCCCGGACGGCCATCAACCGCTGGTTGGCGACGTTCGAGTTCAGGAACACCCGGTCGCCCACCACGAGGGGTGAGGCGGCGTTCTGCCAACGGATGACCTCGGTGCCGGGAAACTCCGCCAGGAAATCCCGGGTCCAGACGATCTGACCGGTGTCGGCCCTCAGGCAGTGCAGCCGGAGGTAGGACGTGAGCACATACACCCGGTCTCCCGCGACCGTGGGCGTGGACCTCGGGCCGTCGGTGTTCCCGGTGCCGGCGTCGGGATACAGGGCCTGATCGACCTCGGTGGCCCACAGTTCGGCTCCGGAAGCGGTGTCGAGCGCGATGCAGACCTCGCGCTGCTGGCCCCCGATGCGCCGGTTGACCTGGGTGAAGGCCCTGCCGCCGGCCACCGTGATGGAACTCCAGGCGGGCTCGATGGCGCGTTTCCACACCACCCGGGGTGATCGGGCAGACCAGTCGGTGCGGATGGGTTCCGGGGAGGATCCATCCCCGGCGGGCCCGCGGTAATGGGGCCAGTCGGCGGCCGCGATGATTGCCGGAACCACCGCCAGCAACACAGCCAGGGTGAAACAGAGGGACCTCATCACAGTGGCATCAGGGGGTGGGTGGGCGAACGACGGATTCAACGTGGACCGTTGCTCACCGGAGTCAACCGTTAGGGCCGGGCCCAACCGGCTTTCGTTCGCCTTGGTGGACGGTCGGGGAGCTTCCGGGGTTACGGGCTTCCGCCGATGCGGAAACGCCTGTCACTTCGGCTTCTTGCTCACCAACTCCTGGAGCACCGCGAGGTCCTCGGCCCGGCGACCCGGGTCGAAGCCGGTGGCTTCCTCGAGGGCGATGGCCGCCCGGCGCCGGGCCTCGATGCGATCGCGTTCACCAGGGCGGGCTGCGGCCACATACACCGCCACGCGGCTGGCCTGATCCTGGATCGACAGGCCGCCCGCGATGATCGCATGCCTGACCGGCGTCACGCCGTCGGCATCCACGCGGAGGACCTCGGTGGGCTTGCGGAGGTGGCCTGGCAGCGGGAACCGGAAGGTGGCCGCCCGGGGCGGATCGAAGCGGAAAACCTTCTCCTCCGGGTCGGGACGGTAGGCCAGGTCGAGGGCGAAGAGCAGCGCGGCGTCCGGGCCGGCCACGACGTCGAGGTCCCAGTCGGGGCGGCCCTCCCGCAGCACGCGCTCGTGGCTGGTGGCGTCACCGGCCAGGTAGTGGGGCTCGAGCATCCGGATCTCGCGGCCGACGCGGGTCATCGGCTCGAGCAGGTCGGGGAAGGTGACGAGCGAACGGACGCTCAGGTTGAACCAGTACAGCGACGTGATCCGGCTGGAGAGCGCGTGGTAGGCCTGCAGGCGCAGTTCATCGGCCGTCGGCGACCCGCGCCTGCGGCCCCCGTATCCGTTCCAGTCGTGGTGCGGTCCCTGCGACCAGTAGGCCGTGGGCCTCGGGCGGTTGAGTTCCCGCAGGCTGCGGCACATCTCCCCGATGGTCTCCAGCGGGGCACCCCAACGGATCCGTTCGCCGCCCCAGCGGTCATACTGGCCCCAGGCGTCCGGGGACGGGGCAGTCACCCGGTAGGCGTCGTAGTGGGGGTAGTCGGAGATGCCGGCGTAGAAGCGCCACAGCCGCTCTTCGCTGTGGGTGATCGAGGTCGGCAGGCGGGTCGACGCGTAAGGGGCCAGGGCCTTCCAGCAGGCCTGGGGCGATACCGGTTTGCCACCGCCGTACTGCGGTTCACCCAGGAACTCCACCGCATGGATCCGCGGCAACACGGCATCGGTGTCGTAGCGGTCGAAGGGGGCGAGCTTGTTGAAGTACTTCAGCGGGTATCGGGTGTAGAGGCCGTCGGGCCCGTTGCGGTCGGTGTAGCCGCCGGTCTCGCCGATGTGGGCGGTGTTGACGTGCAACCGACGCAGGGTCTTGTGGAAGGCCTCGGACTCCAGCGGCTTGTCGCCGCCGCCGCTGGTGTCATGCACCCAGCCACCACTGATGTCGAAGACCTCGCGCTTGATGCGCTGATGGGCCCACAGGGTCGTCGGCTTGCCGTCGCGGTCCCGCAGGCGCACCTCGATGGCGGCATAGGTCAGGGGCAGCGGTCCCGTCGCCATCCGGGCAGCTCCGCGGTCGCCGGCGCTGATGACGCCGTCGGACGGGAAGCGCTCCAGCCGGTCCTCGATCCAGGGGCGGGGCAGCAGCGCCCGCCACGTGGCATTGCTTTCCGGCAGCCAGAGCCGGATCGCCTCGAGGGTCAGGGACCCATCGGAGGCGTTGGCGACATGGACCACCACCGAGTCGGGACGCGGATCGGGCGGTTTGGCCGAAGCCGTGGACGCCGGAGAAAGTTCGGAGGTGCCCAGGAAGGTCACCGCCGAAAGCCAAGCCTGGGGTGCGGCGATGGGCACCTGAAACCGCTGCAGACCGGCGTTGCCGGGAAGAGCCAAACTCAATTCGGCGGCGGTGTTGGTGCCCCACGGGGAACGCTTGCCGTTCCAGCTCCAGACCGTCATCGCGCCCGGAGGCAGGCGCAGCGGCGAGCCATCCCATGCGGATGGCAGGTCATGCCAGGCCCATTCGTCTTCCTCCAGCAGGTGCTCCGGAGTCCGGTTGCGTACCCGGACATCCGTCGATGCCGAGATCTCCAAGGCGGCGGTCGATGTGTTTTTCAGGAAGACCTCGACCCGTGCCCCGAGGCTGAAGTCGGCCTTGCGCCGGTACTGCATCTCGGTCGACTGCCGGTGCGGCACCACATGCACCCCTTGGAGAGACAGTCCCTGCGGGATCGGGTCCCCGCTCGTTGGCGGAAAGGGGACCGCGACCACCAGAATCAACGCCATGAAACGAGCCCATCGACCGCCTGCCCGAACCGGCATCCCCACCGGACGAGATGCGGTTCCAGGGCGTGGCGCGGGGTTCCCACTGATCGGGTCGCAATCCTCAACCATGGGTGGGAGATGACGTCCTTCCTTCCGACATTCAAGCTCAACCACCAAGGGGTCGGTCCTCACCTTTGACACAACCTGCCAAAACCCACCCGGTCCATCGGGTGGATGAGATCCCCCGATCGGCCCGGTGTTTCCGATGGTTGCGTCCAATGTCGGCAGCTCATGGCGATCCCTGAGTCGCTACGGGTTGGCGCGGCCAGGGCTTGGCGCCTGAATCTGGAAGACGGCAGGGTTAGCCTGTGGGCGTGCCCAGGATTGGTCCTTGGCCAATGGGCCGAAGGTCGTGGTGTCCAGCAGGGGATTGTTGGACGCGTCCGGACCGACGAGCAGCACGGTCTCGCCTTCCTTGTCCAATTTGAAGCTGGCGTGAAGGCCCGGAGCCGCCCCGCCATCCTCGTCGAGCCAGACCAGCAGGAGGCCGTCCGCCTCGATCTGGGTGCCAGTCGGGAACTGCCACTTGCGCGGGTTGGAAGTGTCGTCGCTCAGGTAATGTCCGGTGAGGTCAACAGCCTCGGGCGTGAGATTGCGCAACTCCACGTAGTCGTCGAATTGACCCTGCGGGTCGGCGAGGGCCTGGCCGTTGCTCGCGAGGAGTTCGTTCAGGACCACCGGCGAGGTCCCGCCGGCGGAGGTGGTCACCCGGTAGGTGAGCGCCGCGCGTTCGGTGCGCGCCGGCAGGAACCTGGAGGTCTTGGAGGCGTTGCCTGACCGGGCCTCCAGGTAATAGCGCACCTTGGTGCCGGCGGGATGGCCGGCGGTGGTGCCGCCATAGACACCGTCGCCGGCCGCGCCATCGCCGTGGGCGCCGTCGTCGAACATCCGACTTCGTGCGAACCGGCCGTGGTTGGCGGGTCGGTGATACAACCAGACCGAATCGATCCCCTCGCCGGCCTGCTGGGTCACGCGGACGGTGATGACGGCGCCAGACCCCGCCGCCACCGACGTCGGGACAGAGATGTCGGAGAGGATCGGACCCACCGGGCGAATCTCGGCGTGGTTCGTCAGGAACCGGTAGCGGTTGGTCACGAAGTTTCTCAGCGCGGTGAGGTCGGTCTGGTAGGCCGACATGGTGTAGCCCTTCTTGGGATCGGCCGTGATGGCGGCGAGGCTCAGGTTGGTGAACTGCAGGATGACCGGGGTCAGGCGGTCGGGATGGAACGATTCTTCGAGCGCCGTCCGCAGATGGGCGAGGTACCGCTGCTTGAGTTCCGGGTTGGCGATGAACTGCCGGATCACCGGCCGGTTGGTGCCGGTGGATCCCTGAAGGGGCGACATGTTCACGTCGCCGACGACAAACGCCTCATTGCCGTCGTGCTCCACCGGGAAGATCCGGCCGCTCTCGTTCTCGTAATAGAAGGCGTAGTCGGCGCCCTTGTTCCAATAGCTGTCGTCGTCGGTGAAGAGGTTCTCGACCGCGAGGAACCAACACCACGTGTCCGTTGCCAGCACGCCATCGACCGTGTCGTAGAAGCCCGGATCGGCGGCGCTGTTCAGGTTGAGCGTGAAGATGGCGTTGGTCAGGCGGAGCCAGGCGCGGTTGGTGTCGGCGGTGTGCCGCAGCTCGTAGCTGGCCCGGTAGCTCGACAGGTTCGGTCCCAGGTACGACAGGGCCGATCCGGCGCCGGAGAATGCTCCGCCACCCCCACCCGGCGGAACGCCTGGACCGCCGCCGCCTCCCCCACCGACGGGTGCGTTCGGGGCCCGCCAGCGGTCACCATCGGCGCTGGCAAACCAATCCTTCATGAGGTCGCTGTCCCCGTTCTGCGCCAGCGAGTAAACTCCCCAGTCGGCGTTGTTGATGAACAGGCGGGCCAACGCGGCCTTGGGGCTCGGCGCATATCGCGACATCACCGTGAAGTACACCGGTTCCCGCAGGATCGTCTCGTCGCCGAAAGCGTTGTTCAGGTTGAAGGTTTCGTAGCCCAGGAGTTCGGTCGCGTCATTGGTGTGGTTGACCGTGATGTTCAGGGACTTCTTGAGCGCCGCCGTGCTGAAGGAGGTGTTGCCCTTGTAGCGTGCGCCGACCCCGGAAATCGTCGTGCCGTTGTCGACCGACAGGGTGCACGGGATGTCCTTGCCGGT
Source organism: Verrucomicrobium sp. (assembly GCA_021298285.1). Lineage (GTDB taxonomy): Bacteria > Verrucomicrobiota > Verrucomicrobiia > Limisphaerales > UBA9464 > SXXZ01. Next base: position 6,231 of record JAJTFN010000083.1, on the reverse strand, counting down.
GGTCCGCGCCGTGGTCAGCAGCGAGGCCCAATTGGATTGGGTGAAGTCCAGGCGGAAGGTGCGCAACAGCGTCGGATCGTAGAGTCCCTCCGTGCGTACAGCCCGCAGGAAGGATGCCGGTGTTTCCTGGGCGGGCAGTTCGCGGGCTGGCGCGTTGGTCGCATTGCCGGCGGCGAGCGTTCCCAACCCGGCGTCCGCGGTCCAGACCACGAGGTCGCTCGAGCGCTCGAAGCGCCAATCGTTGTCCGGGTCGCCTACGACACGCACCTTCGGCGTGCCACCCTCGGTTGAAAGCCTCAGTTCAGCCGCCGGTGCGGCGGGAATCCACAGCGCACCCAGGCACAGGGCGGCCATCCAACGGGAGATCGAATGCATGGATAGGTTTCCTTTCCGTGACCAATCCGGCTCTTGATGGTTTCCCGGAAAACGTCACCCCGTGAAAAGAACCCCCGGAGGTCAAGGTTGTGTGTTTGAAACCGACCGGATTTGTAAAGTCTTCGTGAACCGGAGGGGGCGCCCATCGGTCCTCACGAAGGACCCAGGCCTGCTTCGATGGCCCCCGATGCAGGCGCGGTTTGCCCGGCGATTCAACGGAGTGTCAAAAGTGAGGACCGACCCCTTTGGTGTCAAGGGTGAGGACCGACCCCTTGGTGAAAGCGAGGCTGCGTAGGGAGGCCTGGTGAGCGGCGGGGTCGAGGTTGGGGCCGATGAGGACGGCCACCGGGGCGGGGTGGGGCAGGGCGGGGAATTCTTCGATGAACTGGTGGCCCCACACGCGCTGGAAGAGGAAGAGCTTGTCCGGGGCGTGGGTGAATCGCACGAAGCCCTTGGCCCGGACGACGGCCCGGGGATCCAGACGGCTCAGGAAGGCTTCGAAGGCGTTCCGGTCGACCGGCACGGGGAAACGCCAGGTGAGGCTCCGGTAGCCGGTGTGGAGATGGGTGGACGCCCCGTGGGCAGGGCCGGAGGGCGACGGGGGCGCCGATTCGGACGGAGGCTCCCCATCGCCGGGGAGGCCGATCCGGGCCTCGGCCGGGGGCATGCGGAGGAGGTCGCCGATGTCCGGAAGGCCGAAAGGCAGACGGATGCGCCGGGCACGCGGGTTCTGGACGGCGATCTCGGCCTCGAGGGCGTCCAGCGCAGCCGCATCCAGCCGGTCGCACTTGGAGAGGCACAGCACGTTGGCGTACTCGATCTGCTTGCGCGCCAGCACCCGTTCGCCGATGTCGCCCTCGGGTTGGGCGTACCACGGGGCGTCCACCACGCTCACCACGGCGTGCAGCCGGGCGTGACCCAGCAGGTCCGGGTCGGTCAGCACGTCGATCACGTTGTCGGGATCGGCCAGGCCGCTGGTTTCCACCACCAGGTAGTCGCAGTCGCCCGACTTGGCCAACTGGGTCACCGCCCGGTCGAGCTCGTTGTCCGGGGCACAGCACACGCACCCCCCGCTGACCTGGGCCACGGGCAGTCCCGGACGGTCGAGGATCTGGCTGTCGATGCTCTCGGCGCCGAACTCGTTCATCACCACCCCCATGCGCAGGCCGGTGGCCGGCGATTCGCGAAGCCACCGGAGCAGCAGCGTGGTCTTGCCAGCGCCGAGGAAGCCCGTGACGAGGATGACCGGCAGGCGCCGGTCCGCAGACCCGCTGGGCCGGGTGTCGCCCACGGCGTTCATGCGCAGGCGCAGGCCAGTTCGGGCCACAGCTGCGCCGCCATCCGCATGCCGGAGGCGTAGGCGTCGAGGCTGAACTTCTCGTTGGGCGAGTGAGGATTGTCGTCGGGGAGCGACATGCCCAGCAGCAGCGTGTCGGCCTTCAGGTGCTTCTTGAACGCGGCCACGATGGGGATGCTGCCGCCCTCGCGCATGAGCAGCGCCTCGCGGCCGAATCCCGCCGACATGGCCCGCAGGGCGGCCTGGGCCAGGGGACCCTTCGGCGACACGAGGTAGGGTTCGCCCCCGTGGCCATGTTTCACCGTCAGCCGCACGGTGGGCGGGCAAAGCGCCTGCAGGTGCTTCTTCACGGCCGCGAGGATCCTGGCCGGCTTCTGGTCGGGAACGAGGCGGATCGTGATCTTGGCGCTTGCCCAGGCAGGCACGATGGTCTTGCTGCCCTCGCCCTGGTAGCCGCTGGTCAGGCCATTGATCTCGAAGGTCGGGCGGCAGGTCCGGCGCTCGTTGGCGGTGAAGCCCGATTCGCCGGTGAGCTGCGGCACGCCGAGGAACTTCGCGTAGCGCCGGTCGTCGTGAGGGATCCGGGCCATCTGCTTGCGCTCATAGGCCGAGAGGGGAACGACGTCGTCGTAGAAACCCGGCACCGTGATCCGTCCGCGCTTGTCCCGCAGCTTGCCGAGCAACTGGCACAGGGCGAAGGCCGGGTTCTCGAGGCTGCCACCGAAGAGCCCCGAGTGGAGGTCGCGGGAAGGCCCGTCGATGCGGATCTCCAGGGCGGCGATGCCCCGGAGCCCATAAGTCAACGCCGGATGCTCCAGAGAGGGGATGCCGTTGTCGGAGATCACCACCGCATCGCAGGCCAGGTCTTTCCGGTGCTTGGGCAGAAAGTCGTACAACTGGGTTGAGCCGACCTCCTCCTCGCCCTCGATCAGGAAGACCAGGTTGCACGGCAGCGGGGTGCCCGTGCGCACGTAGGCTTCGACGGCGTTGAGGTGGGCCAGGTGCTGCCCCTTGTTGTCGGCCGAGCCGCGGGCATAGAGGTTGCGTCCCTCGATGCGCGGCTCGAAGGGAGGCGTCTTCCACAGGTCGAACGGTTCGGGCGGCTGGACGTCGTAGTGCCCGTACACCAGGAAGGTGGGCTTGGCCGGATCGTTCTTCGGGGTCCGGGCGACCACGATGGGATTGCCCGGGGTCTCATGGACGGTGGTGTCCAGGCCGAGTCCGCGGGCCCGCTCGGCGATCCACGACGCGGCATGGCGCAAATCTTGGGCGTGCTTCGGTTGGGCGCTGACGCTCGCGAACCGCACGTAGTGGCAGAGGGACTCGATGAAATCGTGCTCGTGGTCAGCGAGGTACTGGAGGACGGGGTTCATGCTGGGTGCGGGTACAGGGTCGGGAAGGTTCCAGGCGCGCTCCGGCGGCGTGTTCAGTTCTTCGGTTTGCCGAAGCCCCGGAGCAGCCCTTCGATCGCCTTGGCGGGCGCGTTGGTCGACAGGAGTTGGTTGAGCGGATTGACCGAGCCGCCCGGGTTGGCCGGGGCGACCGTGTTGGTCTTTCCGGCCGGGGCCGCATTGGTCCGTGCCCCGGCAACGGGCGCATTGGTCGGGGCCTGGGCCGCCGGCGGCGCTCCCAGGAGCGTGCCCAGCACCCCGGCCGCACCAGCCACCTTGCCGCCGAGATTGCTGCCGAGCCCGGCGGCGGCCCGGCCGATGGTCTTGGCCCCCAGGGCGGTGAGGGCAAGCTTGTCGGTGGCCGCCGAGGGGTTGCCCAAGGTGCCCCGGATGGTGAGGAAGTCGGGCAGCGGGGCGTACACGGCGTCGGCAGGCGTGGAGGCGTCGAGCAGCACGGCCTTCTCGGCGATCTTGCGCGACAGGGCGATGCTCACGGGGATGTTGACCGGGGAATTGCTCAGGACCGGGGCGAAGCGCAGCCCTCCGCGGGCGTCGATGCGCAGCGCACTGCTCTGGACGCGTGCCCGCTTGAGCGCCACACCACCGTTGCCCACATCGGCGGCGAGGTCGATGACGTCCAGCGGCTGGGCTTCGAGGTCGTCGACCCACGAACCCGTCTTGGCCCCGCCGGCGTTGCCCCCGGCCAACTGGTTGAGGAAGGAGCCCAACTGAGCCCCGGGGTTCTGGATGAGCCGGGGCAGGGCGGTGACCACGTTGATCACCGCGCGGATGAGCGGCGTGCGGGTGTCCGCCAGTTTCAGGTTGAGGTTGGTTGCCGTGAAGGTGAGTCCACCCGCCAGATTCGAGGCCAGCGAGGCCCCCGTGATGCCAGCCCCCCGGAGGTCGGCCTGGGCCAGCAGCGTGCCGTGGACTTGTCCCTTGCGCTCCGGCAGGAAGGTCGCGACGAACGGTTCGAGCGGCAGCCGGTCGATGCGGAGCCGGGTGTCGTAGCGATAGCCGGCCACCCCGAGGTCGGCCGTCACCTTCCCGCTGATCGGGGCCTGGTTGAGGGTCAGGGACAACGGGTCGATCACGATCTCCGAGCCCTTGAGGTTCAGCCGGGTCTTCCAGTCGGCCACCTGGAGTTCGCGCAACAACACCTTGGCGATGTCGAGTTCGACGGCCAGTTGCCGGATCGGCAGGACGACCGGAGGCGGTTCGGCACCGCCGGAGGCCTCGGCCGGGGTGGGTTTGGCCGCGGGCGGAGGAGCGGTGCGTGCCGTCGCCTCGTTGGTCTTGGGCGTGCCGGCCAGCAGGTTGTACAGCGGGGTGAGGTCGAGCCCGTCGCTTCGGATGGAAAGGCGATTGGTGTTGGACGCCGGGGCGTTCGTCCCCAGGTCGAGGCTGCCCTGGATCACGAGCTGGTTGTTGGCCAGCGCCGTCTTGCCCAGGTCGAGCCGCAGTGTCTTGAGGTCGATGACCGAGGCCTTCCGGGCCACGTCGAGGTTCAGGGCCACGGCCAAGGGTGTCGATGGCACCGTGCCGGACGGGTCGTCCACCACCAGGCGGCCAACCGCGAGGTCGGTCTGCAGGGCGAGGTCGCCCTTGGGCAGGAGGGTGGCCTTGCCCTTCGCATCGAGCGACACCGAGACGAGGCGCTTCGGCCCAAGCGCCGCGGCGACGAAGGGACCGATCGCCCGTTCATTGAGATCCGTGGTCTGGAACCCGAACTCGCCGGTGCCCTGGGTCAGGTCGTAGCGGCCGGTGGCGTCGAGGTGTCCGCCTTCGGATGCACCGGTCTTCATGGCGACCTGCAGTTTCTGGAGGTCGAGGACGTTGCCGGCAACACGGGCCGCGAGGCCGACCGATGCGGTCTGGTCCTGCAGCTTCGTCTGCCCGAGCGACCCGGAAACGCCGCCCAGCACGAGGTCGGTCGTCAGGTTGGTCGCGCCCGGCTTGGCATCGGCCTTGCCCGAGATTCGGAGGGTGCCCGAGGAGACCTGCAGGCCCTCGACCGGGAAGGTTGCCAGGAGGGCGGAAAGTTCCGCGTTGCCGTCGAATTCGGCGCGCGATTCACCCCGTTCCGCCTGATGGGCCGCCGAGGCCTTCAGCCGCAGCAGCTCCCGTCCGGAGGCCCGCAGGTCCACCTCGAGGGATCGCACCAGCAGGTCCTTGAACTCGGCGACGGTGGCATCGGTCTGCAAGCGGAGCTGCAGGTCCCGGACCTGTCGGGCACCGACCGCCAGCGACACCTCGTCCAAGGCCGTCTGGAGGGTGGCCTGCAAGTCACGGCCATCGCGTGTGGCCTTCAACGTCAGGTCGGCGGAGACCACGGCGGGGGGCAGGTTGGTGCCGGCCACGGCCACCCAGTCGGTCGTCCGGAGTTGGCGGACCGCCAGGCGAAAGGTCGAGTCCGGGAGCGACTTGGCCGACTTGGCCCAAGAGACGGTCATGGGCTGGTCCAGGGTGCCCGTGACGAGCGGGCGGCCCGCCTGGGTCACATTCAGCGCGAGCGTCTGGATCCGTGCCGATTGCTCGGCCTGCTGGACGCCGAGTTGGTAATCGGCGGACACCTGGAGTTCCGGGGTCTTCCGGCCGTCGGGCGAGCCGAGGCTGAGGTCGGACACGGCAAGACGCCCCTCGGAGATCACCACCTGGCCCTGCTGCTGCAGTTCGATCCGGCCGTCGGCCCGGAGGGACGTCCTTCCGAGGTCGAAGGGCAGGGTGGGCGCGGCGATCTTGAGGACCCGACGGTCGATGCCGGCGATCTGGTAGGCGATCCGGGCCTCGCGCTTGGCCGGGTCGAACGGACCGCTCAAGGTCACCGAGCCGAAGGGCTGGCCTGCCTGCTCGAAGGCCACCTTGAGCTGCCGCAGTTCGGTGGCCGAACTGTCGATCGAGAGGGCCGCCGAGAAGCCCTTGGCCTCCTGCAGCGAGCCCGAGGCGGCAGTGATCTCGGCACGGAGGTCGGACGCGATGGCCTGCGGCATCAGGTCGGCGCCAAGCGTCACCGAGGGCTTGCCGGAGAGCCGTCCCTGGAGGGTCGCCCCGTCGGGCAGGCTCACGGCCACCTGGGCCTCGAGATCGACCCGGGTGGGTGACCCGTTGATCACCTGGTCGACGGCCAGTCGGAGGCCGCCCAGTTCGACCTGCTGACGCCCCCCGCCC
>JAJTFN010000082.1 GCA_021298285.1 Verrucomicrobium sp. | reverse complement strand
CAGGGGTTCTTCCTCGGCGACCACGGGATGTACGACAAGCGCTTCATGTACGAGCCGTCGTTCCGCATGCCCTTCCTGATGCGGTGGCCGGGCCGCATCCGACCGGGGACGGTCAGCGAGGCCCTGGCGGTGAACTCCGATTTCGCCCCCACCTTCCTCGACCTCGCCGGCGCCCCGATCCCGGCCGACATGCACGGGCGCAGCCTGCGGCCGATCTTCGAGGGCAAGCCGCCGGCCGGTTGGCGCCAGGAGGTGTACTACCGCTACTACCACGACCCGGGCCACCACAACACCCGCGCCCACTACGGCGTCCGCACGGCCACCCACAAGCTCATCCACTACTGGAAGATCGACCAGTGGGAGCTCTTCGACCTCGTCCGCGATCCTGACGAGATGAAGAACCTCGCCGGCGACCCCGCCTCGCAGGCGGTGATGGCCAACCTCAAGCAGAGGATCCTCAAGCTCCAGGCCGAGCTCGGCGACACCGGACAGTTTGCCGACCGGATCCCGGCCGACACCGTCGACCGCCGGCCGAAGCAGCTGGACCGCAAGCATCCCGATTCGCCGCTCTGAGCCGTCGCGGGGATGTCCGGCCCGGCTGGATTCCATGGGTTCATTGGGCGATTGCCGAGCCGGGCAGGCTCTCCCACTCTTTGCCGGCCGTATGAATGAATCCCAGATCCTCGACGAACTGCTCGTGTCCCGGTCCGACCAGGCACGGCGGCCCGCCGAGCCCTGCACCGTGGTCATCTTTGGCGCCTCGGGCGACCTCACCTCGCGGAAGCTCATCCCCGCGCTCTATCACCTGACCCTCGAGGGGCTGATGCCGCAGCCCTTCCGCATCGTGGGCTTTGCCCGGCGTGACAAGAACGACCAGACCTGGCGCGCCGAGCTCCGGGAGGCGCTGGGCAGGTTTTCCCGGACCCAGCCGGTGAAGGAGGATGTCTGGAACGCCTTCGCGGCCAACATCCACTATTGCCAGGCCGACATGTCCGACGCGGCCGGCTACCAGAAGCTCCGGGAGCTGCTGCATGGATTCCCGGACGACCGGCTCCGCTCGAACCTGTTGTTCTACCTGGCCACCAATCCCAGCCAGTTCGGCGAGGTCACCGGCCACCTCAGTGCGGTGGGCCTGCTGCAGAAGGCCGAGGGCCGGGTCACGCCCGAGCGCATCGTCGTCGAGAAGCCCTTCGGCCACGACCTGGCGACGGCCGAGGCCCTCAATTCCGAGCTGACCCGCTTCGCCCACGAGAAGCAGATCTTCCGCATCGACCACTACCTCGGGAAGGAGACCGTCCAGAACATCCTCACCTTCCGCTTCTCCAACGGCATCTGGGAGAGGCTGTGGAACCGCGAGTGCATCGACCACGTGCAGATCACGGTGGCCGAGAAGCTCGGCGTCGGTTCGCGCGGCGGCTACTACGAGGAGGCCGGCGCGATCCGCGACATGGTCCAGAACCACGTGCTCCAGGTGCTCTCCCTGGTGGGCATGGAGCCGCCCAGCTCATTGGAGGCCGAGAATGTCCGTGACGAGAAGGTCAAGCTGCTGAAGTCGATCCGGCCGATGACCCCGGCCCAGGTGGCCGCGAACGTGGTCCGTGGGCAGTACTTCGCCGGCGAGGTGGACGGCGAGGCCCGCCCGGCCTATCGGAGCGAGGCCAAGGTGAAGCCCAACTCCCATGTCGAGACCTTCCTGGCGATGCGTCTGTTCGTGGACAACTGGCGGTGGCACGGGGTGCCCTTCTACATCCGCACCGGCAAGAACCTGCCGCTCAGCGCCAGCGAGATCCGCATCCAGTTCAAGAGCGCGCCGAACATCCTCTTCGCCGCGAAGGACCAGCTCGACTCCAACTCGCTCACGCTGCGCCTTCAGCCCAACGAGGGCATGACCCTGCGCTTCAACGGCAAGGTGCCGGGGGGCGCGGCCGAGCTCCGGCCGGTGCGCATGCACTTCAGCTACGACACCGAGTTCGGGGCCTACACGCCCGAGGCCTACGAGCGCCTGCTGCTCGAGTCGATGGCCGGCGACGCCACGCTGTTCATCCGCCGCGACGAGGTCGAGACGGCCTGGGGCATCGTCGATGCCATCCGCAGCGCCTGGGTGGGCAAGCCGCTGACCAACCGTGAGTTCTATGCCGCAGGCACCTGGGGCCCGGCGGCGGCCGACGACCTGCTGGCCCAGAGCGGCCACGAGTGGCGCAACCCGCAGCCCAAGCACTGAGCGGCCGCGGGGGAGGGCGGCCGGCGTTTGGCGGCCGGCGTTGGGCATCAGGCCTTGGGGATAGGCCCCGGGGCCTCCCGGCCCGTCACTCCTTGTCGTACTGGCGGCTGAAGTCCAAGACCACCTGGCGCTGCTCGCCGTTGCGCAGCAGCACGACGGTGAGCCGGTGCTTGTCGGCGACGTTGGCCAGCGCCTCGGCGTGGATGGTCTTCACGTCGGCGGGCGTGCGCACCTCCTTGCCGTCGATCTTGAGCAGGATGTCCTGTTGCGTCAGGCCGGCCTGGGCCGCATTGCCGGGGAATTTCACGCCGTAGATGAACACGCCCTGGTTCCGGTGGAAGAACAGGTCCGGGTTGTCGAACTGGTTGATGGCCTTGACCGTGAAGTCCCAGCGGCGGCACTCGATCTCCTCGCCCTCGACCTTGCCCTTGGCCCGGGGCGTCACCTCCACGGTCTGGGCCTGGCCCTTGCGGACCAGCTCGATCCCGGCTGGTTGCCCCTTGGGAAGCAGGCCGATGCGCCGGCGCACGCCCGGGAGGTCCTCCACGGTGAGCCCGGTCACGGGCGTGCCGTTGATCTTCACGATGCGGTCGCCGGCCAGGATGCCGGCGCGGCGGGCCGGGCTCTCGGGGTCGGTCTCGGCGACCATCACCCCCTCGTTCTCGGGGAAGTAGACGTTGCGGTTGAAGTCCTTGAGCGGCTGCAGCTGGAGACCCGTCCAGCTCCAGTCCATCTTCCCGTGCTGGCGGATCTGGTCGGCCACCACGCGGGCCACCTCGATCGGCACGGTGAAACCCATGTCGCCGCCGCCACCCATCATCCCGCGGGTGTTCAGGCCCACGACCTCGCCCTGCGTGTTGACCAGCGGGCCGCCGGAGTTGCCCGGGTTGATCGAGGCGTCGGTCTGGAGCCACGAGCTGTACTCGCTGGAGCCGGGCAGGTAGCGCTGCGTGCAGGAAATGATGCCGATGGACACCGAGCGGGAGAGCCCGAAGGGAGCCCCCATGGCCATCACGAAGTCGCCTTCCACCAGGTTGGTGGACACCCCGAGGCGCGCGAAGGGCAGGGGCTTGGCATCCGCGGGCCGCTCGAGCTTGAGCAGCGCCACGTCGGTGTCCTTGTCGGAACCGAGGACCTTGGCCTTGAAGGCCTGGCCGTCGGAGAGCAGGCAGCGGACCTCGGTGGCCTTGTCGACCACGTGCCAGTTGGAGAGCAGCTCGCCGTCGGCCGAGACGAGCACGCCCGAGCCGGACACCTCCTGGGCCTGCCGTTTGCCACCCTGCATGTCCTCACGGACGCACTTGATGAACACCACCGAGGGGAAGACCCGGTCCTTGGCCTCGCGGACCACCCGGCGGAAGTCGAGCGTCTCCATGCCCTTGGGCAGGGACTCCTGGGCGAGGCTGCCGGGATGTGGCAGGGCGAGGGCGATGGGCAGTGCGGCGAGGGTCTGGAGGAGGCGCTTCACGTCTGGGCCGGAGCCTACATCCCCGTCCCGCCCTGTCGAGTTGGCGGACCACCGCAACCTGCGGTCTTCCGCAGAAATCTGTCGCCCCCGGGCCGGTTCTCTGGCAGTTCCATGGGTCCCGTGGCGCGCCCCGGGCGCCGGTTCGAGGAGATCCGCGACGCCGGGACCGCCGACGGTCCGTTCCCGACGATGAGCAAGACCAAAGCCGCCGCGTCCTCCGCCGCACCCGCCCCCAGGCTGAAGCTGGGGTTGCCCAAGGGGTCGCTGCAGGAGGCCACCCTCGAGAAGTTCGCCAAGGCCGGATGGAACATCTCCGTCTCCAGCCGCAGCTATGAACCCTATGTCGACGATCCCGAGCTGCAGATCCGCCTGATCCGCGCCCAGGAGATCGGTCGCTACGTCGCCCTGGGGTACCTCGACGCCGGTCTCACCGGCGTGGACTGGATCCATGAGAACGGGGTCGCTGGAGAGGTGCACGAGGTGGGCGAATTCGTCTTCAGCAAGGCCACCCGCCAGCCGACCCGCTGGGTCCTGGCGGTGCCCGAGGAGTCGGACATCCGCACGGTCAAGGACCTGCAGGGCAAGCGCATCGCCACCGAGGTGGTGGGCATGACCCGCCGCTGGCTCCGCAAGCACGGCGTGAAGGCCGAGGTGGAATTCTCCTGGGGCGCCACCGAGGTGAAGGCCCGCGAACTGGTGGACGCGATCGTCGACGTGACCGAGACCGGCTCGTCGCTGCGGGCCAACAAGCTGCGCATCGTGGACACGCTCCTGGTCTCCACGCCGCGCCTCGTCGCCAACAAGGCCGCCTGGAAGGATCCTTGGATCCGCTCCAAGATCGAGACCATCGCCCTGCTGCTCAAGGGGGCCATCGAGGCCGAGATCAAGGTCGGTCTCAAGATGAACATCCGGGAGAAGGACTTGCCAAACCTGTTGCAAAGCCTGCCGTCGCTCCGTAATCCTACCGTCTCAGGTTTGAGTCAGTCGGGCTGGGTAGCCGTGGAGACCATCATCGACGAACCGGTGGTTCGTGAGTTGATCCCTCGTCTGAAGGCCTTCGGAGCCGAAGGCATCATCGAGTATCCGCTGAACAAGGTGGTCTACTGACAACGACAACTCAAGACCGACACTGATATGGGTTCACTCAAGAAACGTCGCAAAGCGAAGATCAACAAACACAAGCGTCGGAAGAAGCTTCGGCAGAACCGGCACAAGAAGCGCACTTGGCAGAAGTAACGCGTCCGCTTCGGCCGTTTCTCCCAATTTCCGCTGTTCAAGGGCGCGGCCCTGGTCCCACGACCGGGCCGCGTTGTCTTTTGCATCGGGGGCGTTTCGGGTTGAGGATCGCCTCGTGAATTCCGTCGTCCGATGGGCCGTTTCGGTCCGGGCACTCGTCCCGGCGGTGCTGATGTCGATCGGCCTGCTCGGGTCCGGGTGCCGCTCGTCCTTGACCCATGGCGGGTCGGCGGGGGAGGGCGGCAAACGGGGTTCCTCGGGCACGCCGAGAGCGGACTGGGAGCGCCGTGCCGAGGCCCACGCGGCCTTCGCCGCCGGGTTGGTCCGGGGCATGAACGGCGATGCCGAGGGCCTGATGACCTATTTCGAGCGGGTCACCGAGAACGACCTCTCGAACCACGAGCTGGTGTCCGATGTCGCGCGGAGATTCCTCCAGCAGGGCAAGGTCGACCGCGCCCTGAAACTGCTCGACCGCATCGCGACCCGACCGGAGACCCCGGGGGAACTCCATGCGCTGCATGGGGTGGCCCTCGCGCAGGCCGGACGGATCGACGAAGCCCTGGAGGCCTACCTCCGGGCCGCGGCGAAGCCGCCCGTGGTGGTCGCGGTCTACCAGGCGGTGGTCCGCATCCTCGCCCAGGACCGCAAGCGCAGCGCCGAGACCCTGCCGCTCCTGGCCACCGCGCGCGGGGCGTTTTCCAAGGATCCGTCGGGCCTTCTCGAGATCGCCGACCTGTACCGCGCCGTCGGTGCGGCCGACACCCGGCTGCAGGTCCGGGCGCAGGCCGCGATGCTGGAGGTCCTGGACCGGATCCGCTCCCTGCGGCCGGAGGACCCGTCGATCCTCCTGCGGGTGGCCGACCGCTACGCGCAGACCGGCAAGGCCGACCTGTCCGAGGCGGTGCTCCGCGAAGTCCACGAACGGGCCCCGCGCAACCCGGCGGCCTTGGCCCGGTTGGCCGAACTCTCCCTGCGGTCCGGCCGGATCCCCGAGGCCAGCCGTCAGCTTGAGGCCCTGCGCAAGATCGATCCCGCCAACCCGGTCACCTACTACTTCCTCGGGGTGGTGGCCCTCGAGGAGAAGCAGTTCGAGCGGGCCCGGAATCACTTCGAGCGGGCCATTCTCCTGAATCCCGCCCTCGAACCCGCCCACACCGACCTGGCCGTGGCCCTGCTCAGCCTGGAACGTCCCGAGGAGGCCTCGACCGCCCTGGACCGCGCCCGTCGCGAGATCGCGCCCTCGTTCCGGCTCGAGTACCTCTCCGGCGTCGCCCGTTCGCAGCTCAAGCGCTACGACCAGGCCTTCGAGGCCTACCAGGCCGCCGAGCGGTTGGGCAGCACCAACCGTCCGCCGCTCACCGACCACCGGTTCTACTTCCAGGTGGGCGCCATGCTGGAGCGCAAGGGCGACGAGGCCCGGAGCATCGAGTACCTCGAGAAGGCGCTCGAGTTGAAGCCCGACTTCGACGAGGCGCTCAACCATCTCGGCTACCTCTGGGCCGACAAGGGCACGAACCTGGCCAGGGCCAGGGCGATGATCGAGCAGGCGGTCCGGGCCGAGCCGGAGAATCCGGCCTACCTCGACAGCCTGGGCTGGGTGCTGTTCAAGCTGGGCCGGCATGCCGAGGCGCTGGAGTGGCTGACCAAGGCCCGGGCCCGCCTGACCGAGCCCGACGCCACGGTGCTCGATCATCTGGGCGATGCCGCCGCGGCCTGCCGGCGCTGGGACCTGGCCCGCGAGGCCTGGGAGGCATCGCTCCGGGTCGAGGCCTCGCCGACGGTCCGCCGCAAGCTGGAGACGGCACCGCCTTCCGGCTCGAAGTGAGTCCCGCCGGGCTGGTGCGTGGCCCGTCGCCCCTCAGACCGTCTCCCATTCCTGGTCGCAGCGTGCCAGGAACGCCTTCTGGAGCCGGGATTGACGCGGATCGATCCCCAGAAGGTCGGCATCGAGCCGGTGGACGGGCACGAGGCCCCGGGTGCTGAAGGTGAGGAACACTCCCCGGGAGGCCGCCAGTCGGGTCGGGGACGCCTGGGTTTCGGACACCGTCCACCCGAGGTCCGAGGCCGAGTCGAGCACGGCCCCGCGGGTCACGCCCGGCAGGGCCCCGGTTGCCAGGGGCGGGGTATGCAACGTGTCGTCCTCCCACCAGAAGACATTTCCGCTCGAGCTCTCCGTCACCTGCCCGTCGGTGTTCAGGAGCAGGGCCTCGTCGAATCCCTCGGCCTCGGCCTCGGCCCGGGCCAGCACGTTCAGGAGTTTGTTGGCCGACTTGTGGGTGGCCAGCGGGTCGCCCGCGGCCACGGCGAGGCTCCGGCAGGTCCGCAGCGCCAGGGCGGGCCAGCCCCCCGGGGGCATCGCGGGTGCCGGATGCACCGTGACGACGAGGCGGGGCGTGTCGGCTCCGCGGGGGGAATACCCCCGGGGTCCCGTCCCCCGACTGAGGTGCAGCCGCACGGTCGCCAGCGGGTCGAGCCGGCCGGCGGTGATGGCCCGGATCCCGGCACGGACCCCGGACTCGGCCCACGGGATGCGGATCCCGAGGAAACGGGCCCCGGCACCCAGGCGCTCCCAATGGGCTCCCCACCGGAACACGCGGCCCGAGTTCCAAGGGAGACTCTCGAAGAGGCCGTCGCCGTAAAGGAACGACCGGTCGGACACCGGCACCAGGGCCTCCGCCTCGGGCACCACCCGGCCGTCCATCCAGACCAGATCGCTCACCGGACTCCCGTCCCGGCGGGAAGCCCTGCCGTCGCTGTGGCCGTCCTTGTCGTCGTGGCCTGGAGCGCCCGCAGCCACCCGGCCGCCTTGGCCAGGGTCTCGTCGTACTCGGCCTCGGGCACCGAGTCGGCCACGATGCCCGCGCCCACGTGGAACCAGGCCCGGTCGTCCAGCGTCAGGGCCGAGCGGATCGTGATGCTCAGCTGGCTTTCGCGGTTGAACCCCAGGTAGCCGAGGCAGCCCGTGTACGGCCCCCGGGCCACGGGTTCCAGGGCATCGATGATCTCCATGGCTCGGATCTTCGGCGCGCCGGTGATGCTGCCTCCCGGGAAGCAGGACCGCAGCACCTCGAGATGGGTGAGCGGCGACCGGATGCGTCCCTCGATGGTGGAGACGAGGTGCTGCACCTGGGTGAAGCGCTCCAGGCGCACCAGTTCAGGCACCTGCACCGATCCGTAGTCGCACACCCGGCCGAGGTCGTTGCGCAGGAGGTCGGTGATCATCACCAGCTCGGCCATCTCCTTGCCGCTGCGCTGCAGTTCGTACATCCACTGGGCGTCGCGGGCCGGGTCGGTGCTGCGCGGTCGCGTGCCCTTGATGGGACGTGTCACCACGTGGGAACCGCTCAGGCGCAGGAACAACTCCGGCGAGGAGGACGCCAGCGTGAAGTCCTCGCCGTCGAGGAAGGCCGAGAATGGGGCGGGGGAGGCCTCCAGGAGGCGACGGAAGAGGGCCCACCCTCCGGCGCTCCAGGGTGCCGAGAGTCTCTGCGACAGGTTGACCTGGTAGATGTCGCCGCTGCGGATCCACCGCTGAGCCCTCTCGACGGACCTCAGGAAGTCCTCGCGGGTGACCGACGAGGCCACGCCTCCGGCTGCCGCGGCTCCTGCGGCGGGATCCTGCCGTCCGACGGGGTCGTGCCCGGGCGACCGGTCGAAGGACACCTCGTCGTCGGCCGGTGCCGTCGACAGGCGCTCCCGCCACCAGGCCAGGTCGCTGCGGGCGGTGCGCTCGCAGCGCTCACCCCGGGCGCCAAGACCGGTGGCCAGGATCGTGGCCGTGCCGAGTTGGTGGTCGAAGACCACGAGGCTGCCGTGGAAGCCGACGCGGCAGTCCGGGACCTCCAGGTCATGGACCGCATGCCGCGCCAGCCGCGGCTCGACGAACCCCTTGAGGTCATATCCCCAGAACCCGAAGAGGCCGCCGAGCGGGAAGGGAAGGTCCACCTCGTCGAGGATTTCGCAGCGCCCGGCCAGGGCCCCGAGGATCGCCCAGGGGTTGCCGAACTGGACCTCGCGGGAGCCGTCGGCATGGAGGGTCTCGCAGCGCGAACCCGTCGAGCGGAAGGTGAGGAACGGACGCGCCGTGACCAGGGAGTAGCGCGCCGAGGGCACCTCGAACATGCCTGTCCGGAGGACGACCCGGCCCGGTTCGCCATGCAGGAGAGCACCCAGGGATTCCGGGGTGTGCTGGGTCTCGATTCTCTCGACCAGGGTGCGCATGGGGCGGCGAATCGTCGCTTCTCCGGCAACCGTGGCGGTCTTCCGGGCGCCGTCAATGGCCCATCGGTCCGCGTGGCCGCGGGGTCCGAAAACAGAACGACCGGAGGACCCTGGCGGGTCCGTCCGGTCGGTCGGGTGATCCGGGGCTCCGGGTCACTTGCCGGCTTCGATGCCGAGCAGCTCCACGTCGAAGATGAGGGTGGAATTGGGCCCGATGGCCCCACCGGCTCCCTGCTCGCCGTAGGCCAGCGCCGACGGGATGGTGAACTGGAACTTGTCGCCCACCTTCATGAGCTGCACGCCCTCGGTCCATCCGGGGATCACCCCGTTGAGCGGGAAGGAGATCGGTTCGCCGCGCTGCACGGAGCTGTCGAAGACGGTGCCGTCGATGAGCGTGCCGTGGTAGTGGACCTTCACCGTGTCGGTGGCCTTGGGGCTCTTGCCACCATCCGGACCAGCCTTGATGACCTTGTACTGGAGACCGCTGGCGGTGGTCTTCACGCCGTCCTTCTTGGCGTTGGCGGCGAGGTAGTCGACGCCCTTCTTGGTGTTGTCCTTCGCCGCCTGCGCCTGCGCGGCCTGGCGCTTCTGCATCAGTGTCGTCTTGAAGTCGTTCATGACCTTCTCGAGCTCGGCTTCCTTGAGCTGCAGCTTGCCGGTCATCCCGTCAACCAGGCCGGCGGCCAGGGCCTTGGTGTCGAGGTCGAGCGCCTGCCGGGTCATGCTGGCGGCGATGTCCGCCCCGATGGCGTAGCTCGCGCGGGCCTTCTCGGAGGTCAGGTCGAGTTTGTCCTGGGCGAGGGCGGCCGTGGCCGCGAGCGTGGAGGTCATCAGGATTCGGAGTGAATTCTTCATGGATGCAACGGGAGGCCCGGTCTCGGGCCCGGCTTTGGTCCGGGGAAGCTGCGGGACTTCGGGCGTCGCGGGAAGCAAAATGCGCGGGAAATGGCGCTTCCGTCGGCTGGAAACGGCGGACGCATCCGGGTTGGTAGGCTGGCTGGCTGATGAGGCCTCCGCCCGTTTCTTCCAACCGGATGGGACAACTTGGATCCAAAGCCGACCCGTGGGCCCCGGGGGCGCCCTAGTGGGCGCGCTTCTTGGTGAAGACGTGGGTCGAGTGGCCGAAGAACACCTCGGCACCCTCCATCAGCGTCTCGCTCAGGGTGGGGTGCGGGTGGACGATGGCCCCAAGGTCGTGGACGGTGGCCCCCATCTCGATGGCCACCGCGCCTTCGCCGATGAGTTCGCCGGCCCCGTGGCCGACGATGCCGACGCCCAGGATGCGCTCGGTGACCGGGTCGATGATCAGCTTGGTCGAGCCGTCCGTCCGGTCGTAGGTCAAGGCCCGGCCGCTGGCGCCCCAGGGGAACTTGACCACCTGCACCTCGATGCCCTTGGCCTTGGCCTCGGTCTCGGTGAGGCCCACCCAGGCCACCTCGGGATCGGTGAACACCACCGCGGGGATCAGGTAGTCGCGGTTCACGGCCTTGCCTTCGCCGGCGAGGTTCTCCACGGCGATGCGGGCCTCCTTGCTGGCCTTGTGGGCCAGCAGGATGCCCCCGGCGATGTCGCCGATGGCGTAGATGTCCGGATCGGTGGTGGCCATGCGCTCGTCCACCTTGATGAAGCCCTTGTCGTCGCGCTGGACGGATGTGTTCTCGAGGCCGAGGTCCTGACCGTTGGGCACGCGGCCCACGGACACCAGCACGCGGTCGTACTTCTCCTCGAGCCGCTGCCCGTTGAACTCGGAGGTGACCTGGATCTGCTTCCCGGAGGTCTTGATCTCCAGCACCTTGGACTTGAGCCGCACCTCCTGGAACGCCTTCTTGGCATAGGCCGCCACCGGCCGGACCAGGTCGGGATCAGCCCCGGCGAGGATCGCCTCCATGGCCTCGATGACCGTGACCTTCGAGCCCATCGACGCGTACACCGTGCCCAATTCCATGCCGATGTAACCCCCGCCGATGACCAGCAGCTTCTCGGGGATGTCGGCGATCTCCAGCGCCTCGGTCGAGGTCATGACCTTCTCGAAGGTGACGTACCGCTGGCCGGAAGGGGTCTCGACCCGGAGCTTGCGCGAGGATTCGAAGATCGCCCGGCCGTGCAGCACCTCCACGCCGCGCATCTTGGCGAGGCTTGCGATGCCGGAGCCGAGCTTCTCGAGGATGGACTCCTTCCAGGAGCGCAGTCGGTCGAGATCGATCTTCGCCTCGCCGAAGCTGATGCCCCGGTGGGCCGACTCGCGGGCCGCCGTGATCATGTGCGAGGCGTTCAGCAGGGCCTTGGAGGGGATGCACCCGCGGTTCATGCAGACGCCGCCGAGGCGCGGGTCCCGCTCGATGAGCAGGACCTTCTTGCCGAGGTCCGCCGCGTAGAACGCCGCGGCATAGCCGCCGGGTCCGGCACCGATGACGACGAGTTCAGTCTGGATCGCTTCCATGGTCGTTCGGTTGGTCAGAGCTTCACCGAGGAGGCGGGGAATGTCTCGATGGCCTGCACGAGGTCCACCGCGAAGCGGGCGGCCGAACCACCGTCGATCACCCGGTGGTCGTAGCTGATGGTCAGCGGCAGGATCGGGCGGGCCTCGATCTTGCCATCGGCGGTGACGACCGCCTTGGGCGAGGTCTTGCCCAGACCGAGGATGGCCACCTCGGGCTTGTTGATGATCGGCGTGAAGTGCGACCCGCCGATGGCTCCTTGGTTGGAGACCGTGAACGATCCGCCCTTCATGGAATCCGGCGAGAGCTTGCGGTCGCGGGCCAGGGCCGCGATCTCGGAGAGCTCCTTCGCGATCTCGAGCAGCGACTTCTTGTCGGCGTCGCGCAGGACGGGGACCAACAGGCCGGCGTCCGTGTCGACGGCGATGCCGATGTGATAGTAGTGCTTGATGATCAGGGTCTCGGCGACCTCCTGCAGGCTGGCGTTGAACTTCGGGTGCTTCTGGAGGGTGTTGACCAGCGCCTTGATGAGGAAGGGCGTCGGGGTGAGCTTGGCGCCGGCCTTCTCGTAGGCGGCCTTGAACTGCGCCCGGAGGGCCTCGATGCCGCTCATGTCGGCGTCGGCGAACTGGGTGACGTGGGGCAGGGTGACCTTGTTCTCGACCATGCGGGCCGAGATGACCTTGCGGAGCTGGGTGAGCGGCTCGCTCGTGACCGGCCCGAACACGGCGAAGTCCTGGTTGACCAGCGGGAAGCTCAGGCCCTGCGGGCCCTCGGCGTACTTGCCGGCCCGGGCCACCTTGGCCTCGAGCTTGCCCACATAACGGGCCAGGTCCTCGATGAGCACCCGTCCCCCGGAGGCCGAGCCGCGGACGCGGCTCAGAGGGATGCCCAGTTCGCGGGCGACCTTGCGCACGTAGGGGCTGGCCGCAGGCACCGGGCCGTCGTCCTCGGCGGCGGCCGGCAGGAGGTCGTCGTCCTCGTCGTCATCGACCACGGCCGGCCGGGCGGCCTTCGGGGAGGCGGTTTTCTTGGCAGCCGGTGCGGCGGGTGCGCCACCGGCGGAACCTCCGGCACCGTCGCCCTCGAGGCTCAGGAGGACCGCGCCCACCGAGATGGTGTCGCCTTCCTTGACGGAAATCGCGGTGATCTTGCCTCCGGCCGGGGAGGGGATCGGCGCGATGGCCTTCTCCGATTCCAGCTCGAGGATGGTCTGGCCGGCGGTGATGGTGTCGCCGACCTTGACGAGGACGCTGACGACCTTGCCGCTGTCAGCGCCTTCTCCGACCTTGGGAAACCTTACGTCCATAGATTTTGACGGGGCAATGTGTGGCAAGTGCTCGCCGGGGTGAAATTGTTTTTTTGCACCCCTGCCGCGGACGGGGTTTGACTTCCGCCGGGATCCACCGTCGGGAGGTTCGGCTTGGAGGCCCCCGGGCAGGGCCCTACCCTCGGGGTGTGAAGATCCACTACCACGGTGCCACCCGCACGACCACGGGCTCGATGTATCTGGTCGAGGTCAACGGTCATCGGGTCCTGCTGGAATGCGGCCTCTACCAGGGGCGGCGCGAGGAATCCATCCACCGGAACCGGGAATTTCCGTTCGACCCGGCCACCTTGGACGCCGTGGTGCTCAGCCACGCCCACATCGACCATGCCGGCAACCTGCCCAACCTCTGCAAACAGGGCTACCAGGGCAACATCTACGCCACCTTCGCCACGCGGGACCTGTGTGCCGTCATGCTGGAGGACTCGGCCCGGGTGCAGTTGGCCGACAGCCAGTTCGTCTCCAAGCAGCGCGCCAAGGCGGGGCAACCCCCGGTCGAGCCCCTTTACAGCGTCGAGGATGCCGAGCGCGCCACCCGCCAGTTCGTGGCCATCAACTACGGTCGGCGGATGCCGCTGGTGGACGGCGTGACCCTCGAGTTCCGGGACGCCGGTCACATCCTGGGCTCGGCGCAGGTCATCCTGGATGTCCGCGAGGGCGGGCGGCATTTCCGATACCTCTTCTCCGGGGACATCGGTCGCCCCAGGCAGGAGATCCTGCGCGATCCGGAGCCGGTGGAGGATGTCGACTTCCTGCAGGTCGAGAGCACCTATGGCGACCGCGAGCATGGCGACGCCACCTTTTCGCGCGATGAACTTTGCCGGGTGGTCTCCGGGGCCCTGGCCCGCGGCGGGAAGGTCATCATCCCGGCCTTCGCCGTCGGCCGGACCCAGCAGTTGGTGTATGTGCTGAACCAGTTGACCGAGTCCGGGTGCCTGCCCGAGGTGCCCATCTTCGTCGACAGCCCGTTGAGCGTGAACGCCACCGAGGTCTTCCGACTGCACCCCGAATGCTTCGACACCGAGGCCTACGAGCACCTGCGGACCAAGGGAAACCCGTTCGGCATGGACCACCTGCTGTACATCCGGGAGGCCGCCCAGTCGAAGAAGCTCAACGAATTCGACAAGCCCTGCATCATCATCAGTGCCTCGGGCATGGCCGAGGCGGGCCGGATCCGCCACCACCTCAGCCACAACCTCGGCGACCCGCGCAACCTGATCCTCTTCGTGGGCTACTGCGCCGAGCACACGCTGGGGCACCTCATCGCGTCCGGGCGCAACCCGGTCAACATCTTCGGCACCCCGCACGAGGTGAAGGCCCAGGTGGCCCGCATCGACGCCTTCTCGGGCCACGCCGGCCGGTCCGAGTTGCTGGACTACGTTCGGTCGCTCTCCGGCCCGATGAGGAAGATCACGGTGGTCCACGGCGAGGAGTCCTCGTCGCTGGCCTTCGCCGAGGCCCTCGGAAAGCTCAGGCCGCAGGCCGAGGTGGTCGTTCCCCAGCGGGGGCAGATCGTCGAGTTCTGAGCCGGATCCGCCCGCGTTCGGGATGCATCCGGTTCGTTTTCCCGGCCCGCGCGGCGGTTTGGTGTTGTTTCCGGCGCCTTTGTCCGCTTCAAACCGGGCGTGCAATCGAAGTTCAAGGCGGTCGACGGGGCGGTCGTGGCTCCGCAGGGGTTCCTCGCAGGCGGGGTGTTCTGCGACATCAAGCGCCTGGGCACCGGCAAGGGATCCGACAAGGGGCGCAAGCGGGACCTCTGCCTGCTGGTCAGCGAGACCCCGGCGGCGGTGGCCGGTCTCTTCACCACCAACCAGATCTGTGCCGCGCCGGTGAAGGTGTGCGTCTCGCGGGTGGCCAAGGGAGTCGCCCAGGCGGTGGTGGTCAACAGCGGCAATGCCAACGCCTGCACCGGCCGCCAGGGCATGAAGGATGCGCTGGCCATGACGGCCCTGGCCGAGGAGACGCTGGGCCTGTCCACGGGCCGCGTGCTCGTCGGCTCCACCGGCCGGATCGGCGTCCAGTTGCCCATGGCGCAGGTGGCCGCAGGCATCGCCGCGGCGGCGGAGGTCCTGGGTTCCACCCCGGATCACGCGGCCCACGCCGCCGAGGCCATCATGACCAGCGATTCCCGGCCGAAGACGCTGGCGGTCGAATTCAAGCTGGGCGGCCGCATCGTCCGCATCGGCGGCATGTGCAAGGGTGCCGGCATGATCCAGCCCGGCATGTCTCCCACCGGGGCCCGTCCCGCGGCCGCCCCCGGCGGGGTGCCCCCCGGATTGCACGCCACGATGCTGTGCTTCCTCACCACCGACTGCGACATCGCCGCCAAGCCGCTTCAGGCGGCCCTCAGCGAGGCCGTGGCCTCGAGCTTCAACCGGATCACCGTCGACGGCGACATGAGCACCAACGACACGGTGCTCGCCCTCGCCAACGGCATGGCGGGCAATCCGGCCATCCGCAAGGCCTCGGGCCGGGACTTCGAGGTCTTCCAGGCGGCCCTCTCGCACGTGTGCCTGGCGCTGGCCAAGATGATCGTCAGCGACGGCGAGGGGGTGCACCGGGTGGTGACCGTCCGGGTCGAGGGTGCCCGTTCCTTCGCCGATGCCGATGCCGCAGCCCGGGCGGTGGCCAACAGCGCCCTGGTGAAGACCAGTTGGCACGGGGGCGACCCCAACTGGGGCCGCATCATCGACGCGCTGGGTTACAGCCCGGCGACGATTGTCGAGGACAAGGTCGACATCGGGTATCTCACCCCGGGATCCCGCAAGGTGCTCTGGAGCCTTCGCCGGGGTCAGCCGACCCGGACCCCGTTCGCCGACCTGTGGAAGGCGGTGCAGGCCGACACCTTTGAATTGCGCATCCGATTGAACCTCGGAAAGGCGTCGGCGGTGATGTACGCCGCGGACCTCACCGAGGAGTACGTCGACTTCAACAAGGGGACGATCGCCGACCCCAGCCAGGCCGGGTCGCTGGGCGGTTGAACCGGTGGCGGAAGCGGGGGATGCCCACCTTCCTTGCCCACCTCCTTGCCCACTTCCTGCCTGCCAGGAACCGGCGCGACCGACGGGTCTAGAGGTCCGGGGAGTCCGTGTCGGAGTCGACGGTGCGGCGGGGTCGCTCGCCGAACAGGGCCGTGCCCACGCGGACCATGGTGGAGCCCTCCTCGATGGCCACCTCCAGATCTCCGCTCATGCCCATGCTCAAGACCGGCAAGGGGGCCCCGAGGAGGTCGGCACACCGATCCCGCAGTTCCCGCAACCGGCGGAACACCGGCCGGACCCGCTCCGGATCCACGGCGTACGGAGCGATGGTCATCAAGCCATGGACCTCGAGGCGGGACAGGGCATTGAGCTGCTGGAATTCCGACAGCAGTCGATCCGGGTTCCACCCGAATTTCGAGGATTCGCCGGCCACGTTGACCTCGAGGAGCACCGGCAGCGACCTGGCCTGCTTGGCGGCCTGTTTCTGGAGTTCCTCGGCCAGGGCCAGCGAATCGACGCCCTGCACGACCTGAAAGCGTGCGACCGCATCCCGCGCCTTGTTGGACTGGAGGTGGCCGATGAAGTGCCACTCCAGGTGGCCGGGGCACTGGGGAATCTTGATCTTGGCCTCCTGCACCCGGTTCTCGCCGAACAGCCTCAGTCCCGCCGCGGCCGCTTCCGCCACCCTGGATGGAGGCTGGTTCTTGCTCACCGCCATCAGACGGACCGAGTCCGGATGCCGACCGGATCGGTCGCAGGCCGCCTCGATCCTTGCCCGCAGATGGGCGAGGTTCTCCTGGAGTTCCGACATGGGGGCGATCCTACACCAGGGTTGTTCCCGGAGGGATGGCAAAACCGAACGGTTGCAACTCCGTTCGGCGGGTATTCGGCTGACTCCTGCCGCAGGCACCGATACGGGGTGTCCGATGGTCCGGCCCCCGCCGGAAGGCCCTCCGGGAGGGAGGCCTCATTTCACGATGGCCGGCAATGCGGACATCGAGGCGATCGGACAGCGACCGCCGCTGAGCGGGAAGGTGCGCAATCCGTGGCTGGGAGTATTGAAGAGTGCGGAGTCGGGAATCGCCCCCCGCACCAACTGGCTTCGGAACGGATCCACCCCGGGATAGACGAATCCGAAGGCCATCGCCGTCAGCAACTGCTCGATGGGGTCGGCAGGTACCAGTCCGAGGTTGTCGAGCAACTCGAGTTGCTCGTCGTAGGATTTGTTCCGGGTGCCATTGGCCAGGAAAAAGATGGGAATCTTGCGCGGGGTGTTCACATCGCGCTTGGTGACGCTGTCGAGCTTGAGGATCCACGGGAGATCCGCCGAATCCAGCGCATCGCGCCGGAGCGATGCGAACCGCTCCCGGAACAGGTGGTTCATGGAGTCGATCGCGTCGAAGTCGCTGATGCCCGCCGGGATCTTCACATAGAAGTACTCCTTGGTCATCTTTGCTGACTCCAGGATCGCCAGCGCCTTTTCCAACTTCTCGTTGCCGGCCGCCTCGGTGATGGGCGCCTCGATGATTTTTTTACGGCTGTCGCCCGACAGGTGCCGGAGTTCAGGCGAAGGAACATCCTGGATGATCCCGTCGATCAACTCGACCTTGACCGGCGGGGTCAGCGCGGCGGCCGCCGCCTGGGCGGCCACCAGGTAGGCGTACTGAGAGGCATTGACTGATGAGGATCCAGACATGGTGCGCCACCGCTTGGGTTTTCTGCCTTCGACTTCAGCTTGCGGTCCCGGACTTCAAGATCTGTTGTGATGACGATGAACGGAGTCAGGGATCCTCAAGCATGCAGACCGGACGGCCCGACATGGTTCACGGCCCTTCGTTGCTCTTTCCTGCCTTCCGTTGTTTTGCTGAAAAAAACTGCCACAGGTGCCTTCGGCGGGCAACGCTCGTTTGAAGAGTCTTCCATCCCGGCACATTTCCCGGAATCCAACCGGCTGTGGGATCATCGGAAGACCTGGGCGGTTCCTTGAGGCGATTCTCGGTTTCCGGTCGCCGCGTTCTCCCGGGTGGCCGGCGGGTTTGTCAGGTCGGTGGGCTTGGCCCAGACTGGAAGGCATGGACGATCTGATGGCCGAGGCGGTGGTGCTGGGCGGAGGCAGTGCCGGGTATGCCGCCGCGAGAACCCTGGCGGCGCAGGGGTGCGACACCCTGGTCCTCGACGGGGCCCCCGAACTCGGCGGGCTGTGCATCCTCAGGGGATGCATGCCCACCAAGGCGCTCCTGCATGCCGCCGAACTGCGTGAGGCGATCCGCGAGGGGGGCGCCTGGGGCATCACCGCCGACGGGGTCCGGGTCGATCCGCTGGCCCTCTTCGCCCGGAAAGACGCCCTGATTGCCGACTTCGCCGCCTACCGGAGGGGGCAACTCCAGGATGGTCGGTTCCGGCTCGTCCGGAGCCGGGCCCGTTTCGAGGGACCGTCGATCCTTCGCCTCGACGATGGCCGGGCCGTCCGGTTCGGCCAGGCGGTCATCGCCACCGGCTCCAGGGTCGCCCCGGCCAAGGTGCCCGGTCTGGCCGAGGCGGGGTTCCTCACCAGCGACACCGCCCTGGCCGACGCCCGCGTGCCGAAGTCCCTCGTCGTGCTCGGTGGTGGGGCCGTGGCGCTCGAGTTCGCCCAATTCTACGCCCGGCTCGGGTGCCGCGTGAGCGTGGTCCAGCGGGGCCGACGCCTGCTCTCGGGATTCGACTTGGACGTGGCTGCCGAACTCGAGGCGGCCTTGCGGCGGGAGGGCCTCGAGGTGTTCACCGGCGCGACCCTCGACCGCGTGGACCGCCTCGGGGAGGGTTGTCGGGTTCGATTCCTCCAGGACGGGAAGGTCGTTTCGATCGAGGCGGCCGAGGTCTTCCATGGCCTCGGTCGGGTGCCGGACATCGATGGCCTCGGCCTGGAGGCGGCCGGGATTGCCACGGACCGCGGTCGCGTCGCCATTGACGCCCGACAACGCACCTCGTGCCCGGGGATCTTCGCCGCCGGCGACTGCTGTGGTCCCCATGAGGTGGTGCATCTGGCCGTCCAACAGGGCGAGGTGGCCGCGCACAACCTGCTCCATCCCGGCCGTCCGAGGGAGATGGACTACCGGCTGCGGATGTCGGTGGTCTTCACCTCGCCGCAGGTGGCCCAGGTGGGATTGTCTGAGCGCGAGGCCGATGAACGTGGGATCGCGGTGCTCGCCGACCGGTACCCGTTCAACGACCACGGCAAATCGATGATCCTCGGCTGCCGGGAAGGATTCGTGAAGGTGCTGGCCGACCCGACCTCCGGTGAGGTGCTCGGGGCGGCCTGCGTCGGCCCCCAGGCGGGGGAATTGATCCATGAACCGGCTGTCGCCCTGGCTGCCCGGATGACCGTCGCCCAGTGGGCGGCCGTCCCGCATTACCATCCCACCCTGGCCGAGATCTGGACCTACCCGGCCGAGTCGCTCGCGGACTCGGTGGCCGCGTCGAACGCCCGGCGGTCCGCGCCGGGTCCGGACGTCGGGGCCTGACCGGCATGGGCCGGGCAATCGGCCGTCCGCGCGACTTTCCCATGCCTTCCGCCGCCCCGATCCGGTAGTGTCGGGGGCTCCGATGAAGTCCGTGCTGTTGTCGATCCTGCTCGCGTCGGTGGCCGGGCTGCCCCTGGGGTGTTCCCGGGAAGCCGCGGCCTCCCGGGCCGCCAAGCCGCCGCCCCCGGTGCCGGTGACCGTGGCCCGCGTGGAGACCCGGCCGGTGGACCGGACCCTGGCCATCGTCGGCACCCTCCACGCCAAGGATTCGGCCACGGTGTCCGCCGAGGTCGAGGGGCGGGTCGAGCGCACCCTCGTCGAGTTCGGGGACCGGGTGACGGCGGGGCAGGAGTTGGCATGGATCGACACCGACTCCCACGCCGCCCGCGCGCACCAGGCCGAGGCCCGGGTCGAGCAGGCCAAGGCCCTGGCCCACGGGGCCGAGCTGGAGCTGCGCCGGCAGCAGGAATTGCGCAGGAACGGTGTGGCCGCCCCGGCGGACCTCGACGGGGCGGAAGCGCAGTCCGACCAGGCCCGGGCGGCCCTGAAGGCGGCCGAGGCCACCCTCGCGGTCGCCCGGCTGGATCTGGAGCGCAGCCGGATCCGGGCGCCCTTCGACGCGGCGGTGGCCGACCGGATCGCCTCGGTGGGCGACTTCGTCCGTCCGGGTTCGCCGCTGTTCCGTGTCGTCAACGACGGGGTCCTCAAGTTCATCGCGCAGGCCCCCGAGGGCTTCGGTCCCCAGGTGGTCCGCGACCTGCCGGTGGTCTTCTCCGTCGACGCCCACCCGGGCCGGCGGTTCGAGGGCCGGGTGTTCCTCGTCAGCCCGCAGGTGAATCTCTCCACCCGCATGTTCGACTTCGGGGCCCTGGTGCCCAATGCCGACCGCCTGCTCAAGGCCGGCACCTTCGCCCGGGGCGAGCTGGTGCTGGAGCGGGCCGTGCCCACCCGCGTGGTCCCCGTCGGCGCGGTGCTCTCGTCCTCGGGCGTGTCGCGGGTGTTCGTGGTCGACGGTTCCGCCGCGCGGGCCCGGGTCGTGAAGACAGGGCGGGTCCTGGGCGAGGCGCTGGAGATCCTCTCGGGGGTGTCGGAGGGCCAGACGGTCGTGGTGACCGG
Organism: Verrucomicrobium sp.; assembly: GCA_021298285.1. Classification (GTDB taxonomy): domain Bacteria; phylum Verrucomicrobiota; class Verrucomicrobiia; order Limisphaerales; family UBA9464; genus SXXZ01. The sequence goes on along the minus strand of JAJTFN010000082.1, from coordinate 2,302 downwards.
CCACGGCAAGCTGGCCGACGGCATGGCGGTGGAGGTCCGGCCATGAGCGGGACCGACCCTGCGGCTGCGGAATCCCGGCGGACCGGCGGGTTCGGGGTGGGGTTGGCCGATGTCTGCATCCGCAGGCCGGTCTTCGCGACGATGCTCAACCTGCTGCTCATCGTCGTCGGGTGGTTCGCCTTCCGGCAGCTCGGGGTGGAACAGATCCCCAACGTCGAGCTGCCCATCATCACGGTCAGCACGACCCTCCGCGGCGCCTCGCCCGAGGAGATCGAGACGGGCGTGACCCAGCCGATGGAGGAGATCATCAACACTGTCGAGGGCATCGAGGAGCTGAGTTCCTCCAGCCGCGAGGGGGTCTCGATGATCACGGCGCAGTTCTTCCTCGAGCGGAATCGCGACCTGGCCGCCCAGGACGTGCGCGACAAGGTCAACTCGATCCTCTCGCGCCTGCCGCCCGGCACGGAGACGCCCATCGTGGACAAGTTCGAGGTCGATGCGACGCCGGTGTTTTCCGTCGCGGTGAGTTCGCCCCGCGACCTCAAGGAGCTGACCTTCCTCGTGGATCGCCGCCTCAAGGAGAACCTCGAGACGGTGCAGGATGTCGGGGCCATCCAGATGATCGGCGCCCGGGTCCGGGCCGTCCAGGTGGCGGTCGATCCCGACCGCCTGCGCCAGTTCGGCCTGGACATCTCCGACGTCCGCCGCGCGCTGGTCGAGCAGAACGTCGAGATCCCGGGAGGCCGGGTCCAGCAGGCGGGCCGGGAATGGGTCCTGCGGACGCTGGGCCGCATGGAGACGGTCGAGGCCTTCGAGCGGCTCATCATCGCCGACCCCGGGGGGCAGCCCATCCTGCTCGGGCAGGTGGCCCGGGTGACCGACGACATCGAGGAGCCTCGCACGCTTTCCCGGCTCAATGGCACCAACTCCGTGACCCTCGTCGTGCGCAAGCAGAGCGGCTCCAACGCCGTCCGGCTGATCGACGCCCTCAAGGCGCGGATCACCGAGCTGCGGCCGGTGCTGCCTCCCGACGTCGAACTCACGGTCATCCGCGACCAGTCGCGTTTCATCCGGCGCAACCTCGGAGAGATCTCCTTCCACCTGGTGCTGGGCATGGTGCTGGTGGCGCTGACGGTCTTCGCCTTCATGCACGACTGGCGCAGCACCGTCATCGCCAGCATCGCCATCCCGACGTCGATCGTCGCGACCTTCGCCCTGATGCGGGTGAAGGGCTACACGATCAACAACTCCACCATGCTCGCCCTGACCTTCGCCGTGGGCGTGGTGATCGACGACGCCATCGTCGTCCTCGAGAACATCCACCGGACCATGGAGGAGCAGGGGCTCGGGGCCCTCGAGGCGGCGTTGGTGGGCACCCGCGAGATCGCCCTGGCGGTGCTGGCGACCACCCTGTCGCTGGTGGTCATCTTCCTGCCGCTGGCCTTCATGAAGGGGCGCACCGGCATGTTCTTCAGCAGCTACGGCGTCACGGTGGCCTTTGCGATCCTGGTGTCGCTCTTCGTGAGCTTCACGCTGACCCCGATGCTCGCCGCCCGGTTCCTGCGCCGCTCGCGCGACGAGGCCGATCGCCTGCGCAAGGCCCACGGGGGACCCTGGATGCGCTGGCTGGGCGACCGGTACCTGGGGGTGCTCCGCTGGAGCCTCCGGCACCGGTGGGTGGTCATGGCCCTGAGCCTGGCCTGCGTGGCCTCGGTCTGGCCGCTGCTCAAGGCCAGCCGGTTCACCTTCATGCCCATGGACGACTCCAGCGAGTTCGAGGTCAACCTCGTCCTGCCGGAGGGCACCGGGCTGGAGCGGACCGCGGCCCTGGCCTCCGAGATCGAGGAGCAGCTCAAGGCCCTGCGGATCGCCGGGGAGCCCGCCATCACCGACACGCTGGTGACCGTGGGACCGATCGGCGGCCGGGTGGGCAAGGGCGAGGGGGACGTCACCCTGGCCAACGTCTATTGCCGCCTCCCAGAGCTGGGTGGGTTCACCGCCCAGAGGCTGGGGACGTCCCGCCGGTGGGGGCAGTGGGAGGCGATGAGCCTGGCACGCGAGGTGATGGCCCGGTATCCGGACGTGCGCTCGTCGGTCGGTTCCATTTCCCCGCTGGGGGGCGGTGGCGGCCGCAATTCCGACCTGTCCTTCAACCTCGTCGGGCCCGATCTCGAGCGCCTCACGGCCTATTCCGAGGCCTTGGTGCGGGAGTTGCGCGGCAACCCCGGCCTCGCCGACGTCGACACGACCCTGTCGAACCGCAAGCCCGAGCTGCAGGTGCGCATCGACCGCGAGAAGGCCA
>JAJTFN010000081.1 GCA_021298285.1 Verrucomicrobium sp. | reverse complement strand
CTTCTTCCCATTCTGGGCCGCCGAACGGCATTGCCGTTCACAGCCCCCCGAGAGCCTTGCGGAAGATGGCTGACCTGAGGCTTCGTAAGCCAACGGGCCGCAGGGCGATGAGCGATGGCAGGTCGCACGACGCTTGGATTGTTTCGACTCCCGGCTTCTGCAGATACCCCCTCCCTCTCGAATCCCCTCATGAAGAACATCCACGATCTGCGATTCCTCAATTTCGCCCTGATGGATCTTGTGATCACCGTTCTGATCTCCTTCTTGGTCTCGCGGTATACCCGGGTGTCGTTTCGAAGGATCCTGATCGGGGGGCTGATCCTTGGGGCCATGGTTCACTGGGCCATTGATGAGCCGACCGCCTTGAATCACGCCCTGGGCCTTTCTTCGAAGCCGCCGAGGCATCGCGAGAGGCCTAGGCTCATCGAGATCGTCCCCGAGTGAGTCCCGCAGCCGAGTGCGCGGTTCCGACCAGACCCGAAAAACCTCGTTGACCCGGGTCAAATCTCACGCATCATCGAATCCTGATTCGTCAATACGTTCAAATCAGACAGCAACCACCCGTTCTCCCACGTTCATGAGCAACCGCTTCATCTTCTCGTCCGAGTCCGTCGGCGAGGGCCATCCCGACAAGGTCGCCGACACGATCTCCGACGCCGTCCTGGACGCCTGCCTCGCGCAGGACAAGTTCAGCCGCGTCGCCTGCGAGACCTACGTGAAGTCCAACATCGCCGTGGTCGGCGGTGAGATCACCACCAAGGCCAAGCTCGACTTCGTGAAGCTCGCCCGCGAGGCCATCCGCGAGATCGGCTACGTGAACGACGACGACGTGTTCCACGCCGACAAGGTGATGGTGAACGTGTACGTCACCCAGCAGTCGCCCGACATCGCCCAGGGCGTGGACGCCAAGGCCGCCAAGGGCAAGAAGAAGGCCGAGCAGGGCGCCGGTGACCAGGGCCTGATGTTCGGCTACGCGAGCAACGAGACGCCCGAGCTCATGCCCGCGCCGATCATGTTCGCCCACCGCCTGGGCCGGAAGCTCACCCAGATCCGCAAGGCCGGGAAGCTCGCCCCGTGGCTGCGTCCCGACGCCAAGTCGCAGGTCTCCGTGGTGTATGAGAACGACCGCCCGGTGGCCATCTCCAACGTGGTGATCTCCACCCAGCACGCCGCCGATGTGGATCATTCGACCATCGAGGAGTTCTGCGTCGAGGAGGTGATCAAGAAGGTGCTGCCCAAGAACCTGCTCACCAAGGACACCCTGTTCCTGATCAACCCCACCGGCCGCTTCGTGGTGGGCGGGCCCCAGGGCGACACCGGCCTGACGGGCCGCAAGATCATCGTCGACAGCTACGGCGGGTTCGGCCGCCACGGCGGCGGCGCCTTCTCCGGCAAGGATCCCTCCAAGGTCGACCGCTCGGCCGCCTACATGGGCCGCTATGTGGCCAAGAACATCGTGGCCGCCGGACTGGCCGACCGCGCCGAGATCCAGTTCGCCTACGCCATCGGCTACCCCGACCCCGTCAGCGTGTACGTCAACACCTTCGGCACCGCCAAGGAAGGCCTCACCGACGCCGCGATCACCGCCGCCGTCGAGGAGGTGTTCAGCTTCAAGCCGGCCGACATCGTCAGCCAGCTCAAGCTCCTGCGCCCGATCTACTCCAAGACCACCAACTACGGCCACTTCGGCAAGGACGACAAGGACCTCACCTGGGAGGCCGTCGACAAGGTGAAGGCGCTGCAGAAGGCCGTGAAGTAATCCCCGCCCCGTCCCCGACACCCCCAAGAATCCATTCCATGGCCAAAGCCAAGAAATCCGCCGCCGCCACCGCCCTCGCCGACGTGGCCGCCGCGCTGCCCAACCTCGGCGCCTTCGCCGCGAACACCCCCTCCGGCAAGGACTACATCGTCCGCGACATCGCCCTGGCCGGCTGGGGCCGCAAGGAGATCGACGTCGCCGAGCACGAGATGCCCGGCCTGATGTCCGTCCGGAAGAAGTATGCCAAGCAGAAGCCCCTGAAGGGCGTGCGCATCACCGGGTCGCTGCACATGACCATCCAGACGGCGGTGCTCATCGAGACGCTGGTGGACCTCGGCGCCAAGGTGCGCTGGGCCTCGTGCAACATCTTCTCGACCCAGGACCACGCCGCCGCGGCCATCGCCGCGACCGGCACTCCGGTGTTCGCCTGGAAGGGTGAGACGCTCGAGGAGTACTGGGAGCTGACCCTCAAGGCCGTGCTGCACCCCGGTGACCAGGGCCCCGAGCTGGTGGTCGACGACGGTGGCGACGTGACCCTGCTCATCCACAAGGGCTACGAGCTCGAGCAGGGCGACAAGTGGGTCCACAGCAAGAGCGGCTCGCATGAGGAACAGGTCATCAAGGACCTCCTCAAGCGCGTGGCCAAGGAGAAGCCCGGCATCTGGACCAAGATCGTCCAGGCCTGGCGCGGCGTCTCCGAGGAGACCACCACGGGCGTGCACCGCCTCTACAAGTTCGCCGAGCAGGGCAAGCTGCTGGTCCCGGCGATCAACGTGAACGACTCGGTCACCAAGTCGAAGTTCGACAACCTGTACGGCTGCCGCGAGTCGCTGGCCGACGGCCTGAAGCGCGCCACCGACGTCATGATCGCCGGCAAGGTCGCCGTGGTCTGCGGCTACGGGGATGTCGGCAAGGGCTCGGCCCACAGCCTCCGCGCCTACGGCGCCCGCGTGGTGGTCACCGAGATCGACCCCATCAACGCCCTGCAGGCCGCGATGGAAGGCTTCGAGGTCAACACCATCGAGAGCACCCTGGGGGTCGGCGACATCTACGTCACCACCACCGGCAACTGCGACATCATCACGACCGACCACATCCTCAAGATGAAGGACCAGGCGATCGTGTGTAACATCGGCCACTTCGACAACGAGATCCAGGTGGACAAGCTCAAGGCCACCAAGGGCGTGCGCATCGAGAACATCAAGCCGCAGTACGACCGGTACCACCTGCCCGGAAACAAGAGCATCTACCTGCTGGCCGAGGGACGCCTGGTCAACCTCGGGTGTGCCACCGGCCACCCGTCGTTCGTGATGTCCAACTCGTTCACCAACCAGACCCTCGCCCAGATCGACCTCTGGCAGAACAAGGACAAGTACGAGAAGACCGTGTACCGCCTGCCCAAGAAGCTCGACGAAGAGGTGGCCCGCCTGCACCTCGAGAAGATCGGCGTGAAGCTCACCAAGCTCACCAAGGCCCAGGCCGACTACCTGGGCGTGGCGCCCGAGGGCCCGTACAAGCCGGAGCACTACCGGTACTGAGCCGGCTCGGTATCCTCGAAGGATCGCCGGTTCACACGGCGGCGGGACATTGAACGTCCCGCCGCCGTTTGCATGTCGCGGCCTGGCCGCGGGTCAGTCCTCGCCCTGGGCCTTGGTGAAGCCCGGGCGATCGTCGAAGGCCTGGAGCTTCTCGAGGTGCATCCAGCGCAGCCCCTGCCGCTCGAGGCCTGACAGCAGGGCGCCCACCTCACCGTTGCCCACGTCGAGCGCGGGATTCTGGAAGACGAAGCGGCACCGGTGCTGGTCCACCACGTCGGTCTTTGCGCCCGTGAGGGGGAACACCACCGTGCCCCGGTTGGAGATCATCTTCAGGCGGAAGGCCGTGCCCTCGGCCGCGGCCTGCACCTTCGGCCCAAGCACCTCGGGCTGCAGCGGGGACTCGACGAACACGTCGAGGCCGACCACCTCGCGCTTGGCGGGCCTCACGAGGTCCACCGCGGTCGAGGTGACCGGCAGCACCAGCTTGGAACGGGTCCTGGCCGGGGTGCGCCGGGGCGTCTTGCCGAGGTTGGCCAGGATGGCGTCGGTGAAGGCCCGCGTGCCGCAGGAACCGGCATCCCCGGCGAAATCCCGCGTCCGGTGACGGCCCTCCTCGAAGGTGAAGAGCACGGCGTTCTCCAGCCGGTCGGCCTCGGCGTGTGCGCCGATGTGCCGCAGCATGAGCACGCCCGAGAGGATCATCGCCGTGGGGTTGATCACGTCCTTCCCGGCGTACTTCGGTGCCGAGCCGTGGACCGCCTCGAAGATGGCCACTTCCGACCCGATGTTGGCCGACGGGGCGAACCCCAGCCCGCCGACCAGGGCCGAGGTGAGGTCCGAGAGGATGTCCCCGTTCATGTTGGTGGTGACGATCACCGAGAACTGCTCCGGCCGGCGGACCAGCTGGTGGGCGCAGTTGTCCACGATGATGTGCTGGGCGGTGATGTCGGGGTACTCCGGGGCGATCTCCTCGAAGGTCCGCTTCAGCAGCCCCTCGGTCATCTTCATGATGTTGGCCTTGGTCGCGCAGTGGACCGTCTTGCGGCCCTCGGCCCGGGCCACCTCGAAGGCGAGGCGAACGATCTTCTCGCATCCCTTGCGCGAGATGAGCTTGAGACACTGGGCCACGCCGGGGGTCTGCAGGTGCTCGATGCCGGCATAGAGGTCCTCGACGTTCTCGCGGACGACGACCAGGTCGATGCCGCGGCCGGCGTACGGCGTGGGCACCCCGGGCAGCTCGCGCACCGGCCGGAGGTTTCCGTAGGTCTCGAAGAGCTTGCGGAGCGTGACGTTGGCGCTCTTCTCGCCGAAGCCCACGGGCGTCTCGAGCGGGCCCTTGAGGACCAGCCGGGTGCGGCTGATCGAGTCGAGGGTCTCCTGCGGCACGCCGGAGGCGATGCCCTTGCGGAAGACCGAGGCACCGGCATGGGCCTCCTCCCAGGCGATGCGGACGCCGGTGGCGTCGATGAGGCGGCGGGCGGCGTCGACGACCTCGGGTCCGATGCCGTCGCCGGGGATCAGGGTGACGGGGAGGGGGGCGTTGTTGGTTGCGTTCATGGGCATGGGGTGGATCGATTCAGTGGGATTGCGGTTGGGAGAGGGATCCGGTCTCGGGTGGCGGGATGCGGAATCCCTCGAGCTCAGCCCGGGCGTTCGGCACCTTCCGGGCCAGCTCCCCGATCAACCAGTCGCGGGCGGCCTCCGGGCCGGAGCCATCGGGAACCCGGAATGGACCGAGGGTCGTGCCACCGATCCGGAACCAGGCGAGGCGAGCTCCATCGATCCAGGCTCCCTCGAACTCCCCGGGATCGACGAGGGCGCCGGCGACGGATGTCGGCGGCGCGAGGCAGACCCAGAGGGTGCGGCCGTCATCGCCGCCGTCCGGGATCGCGGCGGGACGGTCGAGGTTCCTGATGACGATCCTTCCGTCGGGGATTCGTTCACCGGCGCCGGGGTCGTTGGGCCCGGGACGGGCTTGGGGGCTCGCTTCCTTCATCGACCGGGGACATTACCCGGGTTCACCGATCGAAAAATGACTATTACCAGAAGGAACCGTTCGATAAAAACGAATCGTGCAGACCAGGGAACCGTTGCCGCAGTGGCTCAACTACCATCACGTGCTCCGGTTCCGGGCCATCGCCCGCGAGGGCGGCGTGACGCCGGCGGCCCGCGCCCTCAGGGTCTCGGCCTCGACGCTCAGCGGCCAGCTCGCCGAGCTGGAGGCATGGCTGGGCTCGGCCCTGTTCGAGCGCCGGGGGCGATCCCTGGTCCTGACCGACGCGGGCCGTTCGGTGCTGGACCATGCCGAGGTCATCCACCAGTCCGGCATCGAACTGCTCGACCTCTTCCGGCGACCCGGGGCCTCGGGCAAGCGGCGGGTGCTGCGCATCGGCGCGGTGGGTCCGTTGTCCAAGAACCTCCAGTTCGACTTCATCGAGCCGCTGCTCTCCCGGGCGGACGCCGCCGTGAGCGTGTCCGCGGGATCCTTTGGCGACCTGCTGGCGAGGCTGCGGGCCCACCTGCTCGACGTGGTGCTCTCGGACGCTCCCGCCCCCGTCGGCGGCACGCCCGAGATCTTCAACCACGTGCTGGGCGAGGTGCCCGCCTACCTGGTGGGCCGGATGCGGAAGTTCGACCGCTCGCCCGGGTTCCCGGAGTGCCTGCGGGGCGTGCCGCTCTTCCTGCCCGCCCGCCAGGAACCCCTGCGTGAGCAGTTCGAGCTGCTGATGGCCGGTGCCGGCATCGTGCCGGAGGTCCGGGCGGAGGTGGACGACATGGCGCTGCTGCGCCTGTTGGCCTTGTCGGGCAAGGGCCTTGCGCTCACCTCGGCCATCGTCGTCGAGCGCGAACTCGATGCCGCCCGGTTGGCACAGGTCCTCCCGCTGCCCGGCCTGTCGGTGCGCTTCCATGCGGTCACCGTGCGCCGGCGCCTCGGCAATCCGTGGATCGAGGAGGTGGTGGCGGGGATCCGCGGCCGCATCGAGCGCTTCATCGGGATGGCCCAGCCCGCCCGCACCGACCGGCCCGGTCCGTCGATCAGCGCCGCATCGCCGCGCCGACCCCGTCGGCCAGCGCCTCGACCTCGGCGGCGCTGAACTGCGAGGTGTCGCCCCGGGTGGTGTGCACCAGGGCGGCGTGGGCCAGGGCCAGTGCCAGGGTCCGGCGCGCCGACACGCCCGCGAGCACCCCGTGCAGGATGCCGGCCGAGAACGCATCGCCGGTGCCCACGCGGTCGACGATCTCCAGGTCCCGGTGGCCGTCGTCCCGGATCAGGGACCCGCCGGCCATCAGGAAGCCGCCCAGGTCGTGACGGTGTCCCTGGCGGATGGTGCGCTCCGTGCCGGCGATGATCCCGAGGCGCGGGAAGGCCCGGGCCACGGCGGCCACGAGGTCCGCCAACCCGGTGTCCGGTCCCGGTGCCGCCGCGCCGAGCAGGGCCCGGAACCCCTCGGGACTGCCGATCAGGACATCGCTCTGCGCCACGAACTCCCGGTTGATCGCGGCGGCGCGCTCGGGCGTCGCCAGCGAGGCCCGGAAGTTGAGGTCGTAGCTGACCAACGAGCCCGCCGCGCGTGCCGCGGTCACGGCCGCCTGCAGGGTGGCCCGGGTGGACTCCGACAACACGGCGAAGATCCCCCCGCTGTGCAGCACGCCGACGCCCTCCCGCGTGAAGAGCGCGTCCCAGTCGACGTCAGCCGGACCCATCTGGCTGGCGCTGGAGTGGCCCCGGTCGAAGAGCGCCTGGCCACCGCGCACGCCCACGCCGATTTCCGCGAAGTACAGGCCCACCCGGTTGGCCCGGCCCAGCCCGTCGTGCGGCTCGAGGGCGACATGGCGGACGTCCATGCCGGCCGCCCGGGCGTGGTTGAGCACGATGGCCGCCAGCGGGTTGTCGGGCAGCTTGCTGGCGAAGGCCGTCCGCCAGCCCAGTCGGGCGGCCGCGTAGGCCGCGTTGTACTCGCCGCCGCCCACGTCCACCTCGAGCGACCTGGCGAACTCGAGCCGTCCCGGGCCCGCGGGCGACAGGCGCACCATGCATTCGCCCAGCGCGACGAGGTCGTGCCGGTTGGACGCGGCGGGCCGCAGCGGCAGCCGCAGCGGGGAATCGGTGGGGGCGGAAGGATCGGGATCCGGGTTCATCGGTCGGGGTCGCCTGTCCGGGCGGCGGCGTGCCTCAGAGTCTGGCCGCCCAGTGGAAGGCGACCAGCGAGAAGAGCATGCCGGCGATGCCCACGATGGTCTCGCAGACCGTCCAGGTCTTGAGGGTCTGGCCGACGCTCAGGCCCAGGCTGTCCTTGACGATCCAGAAGCCCGCATCGTTGAGGTGGCTCAGGAAGAGCGAGCCGCAGCCCACCGCGCAGATGATCAGTGCCACCTGGTGCGGGTTCATCTCGGGATGGCCTGCCAGGACGGGCACCAGCAGGCCCGAGGCCGTGGTGATGGCCACCGTGGCCGAGCCGGTGGCCACCCGGATGAAGGCCGAGACGAGCCAGCCGTAGAGCAGGGGACTCAGGTGCGCGGCATCCCCGGCGCGTCCGATGGCCTCGGCCACCCCGGAGTCACGCAGGACGCGCGCGAAGCCGCCGCCGCCGCCGATCACCAGCAGCGTCAGGCCCACCGGGCCGATGCATTGCTCGGTGAACTTGAGCACCTCGGCCCGGGTGTAGCCGCACCGGGTGCCCAGGGTGACCGAGGCCAGCAGCACCGCCAGGAGCAGCGCGAGGGTCGGGTTCCCCACGAACTGCGCGGCCTCGCGCACGGCGTGTCCCTTGGGCAGGAACAGTTCCGCCACCGTGGCCAGGAGCATCAGCAGCACCGGCGAGAGGATGCTCAGCAGCGTGAGGCCGAAGCCCGGCAGTCGGAATCGCGGGTCGGTCGAGGAGGCCTTGCTCGGGATGGGCGGCGGGTTGGCCTGCACGCGGCCGACCACGAACCGGGCATAGAGCGGACCCGCCACGGCGGCCGTCGGGATGCCGATCACGAAGCCCCAGAAAAGCACCAGGCCCATGCTGGCCTTGAGCGCCTCGACCGCCACCACCGGCCCCGGGTGCGGTGGCATGACCCCGTGCATCACCGACAGGCAGGACAACAGCGGGAGCGCCAGGCGCAGGAAGGGTTGGCGGGTCTCGTGGGTGAGGGTCAGCAGGATGGGCAGCAGCAGCACCAGGCCGACGGCGAACCACGTGGTGAGGCCCACGGCCAGGGCCAGCGCCATGATGCACCACTGGATGCGCCCGGGACCGAAGAGGCGGGCCATGCGGGCCGCCAGCACTTCGGCGCCACCCGACTCGGCCAACAGCTTGCCCAGCATCGTGCCCAGCGCGATGACCCCGGCCGTGCCCGCCAGCGTGGCCCCCAGCCCGTCGCTGAAGGACTTCATCACCCCGAGCACCGTGTAGGCGGCAACCTTGCCGTCGCCCGCGGCGGCAAGCACCTTGCCGGTGGCGTCCCGCGCCGGCACCCCGAGCAGCATCACCGCGCCCAGCCCGACGGCCAGCGAGGCCATCAACAGCGACAGGAAGGCGTTCACCTTGGCCCGGGTGATGAGCACGATCAAAGCGGTGATCGCGATCAACGCGAGGAGGATGAGTTTCCAGTCCTGGGGATTCATGGGCTTGGACCGGGAGGCTGGCAGGGAACGGGGATGGCGGGCAAGGGGACGATCGGAGGGGGCGGCTCGTCGGTCGCGGGCGGTGCGCCGGGGGCGGGGGTTCTGCCCCTTGTCATCCGGGAGTCTGCCGGTAGTCTTTGCCCCGTCGTGCGGGAACGTTTCCAACAACTCTACCCCTGGTGCTTCGCCCTGGTGGTGGCCCTGAGCCGCTGGCCGGGCCTGTTCCCGCCCAACTTCAGCGTCGTGTATGCGCTGTGTCTCTGCGGCGGGATGTTCTTCCCGGGGAGGCTGGCCGTCGCTCTCCCCTTGGGCACGCTGCTGGTGAGCGACGTCTGCCTGAACCTGTGGTACCAGTTCGGCAAGGGCTACGAGGTGTGGGATCCGGCGTCCCTGGTCTACATGGCTGGCAACTACGCCGGGTATGCCGTCCTGTTCGTCCTGGGTCGCGGGCTCCGCCCGCTGGTGCCCAGCGGCCGCTGGCGACGGCTTCCCCCGGCGGTCCTCGGAAGCCTCCTGGGCGTGCTGCTCTTCTACGGGGTCACCAACACGCTGGCCTGGCTGCGGGACCCGGCCTATGCCAAGACGCTGGCAGGCTGGTGGACGGCCCTGACGACCGGGTCGGCGGGATGGCCCGAGACCTGGAAGTTCCTGCGGAACAGCCTCTCCAGCGGCGCGCTCTTCAGCGCGCTCTTCGCACTTTCCTGGCAGCAGGCGGCCTCGTCCGAGTCGCCCCAGGAGAAAGGCGAGGTCAATCCGGCCGCCCCTGCCGAGGCCGAACCCGAGGCCGAGGAGCAGGCGGCCTGACGCCCCCGGGGCGCGCCCGGGTTCCGGCACCCTCCCGCCCCGAACCGTCTCTCAACCCATGAAGGTGGGCCTGATCTCCGACACGCACGGCTTCTGGGATCCCCGGATTCCAGCCCTCTTCGCCGGGGTCGAACACATCCTGCACGCCGGCGACATCGGCTCGGGTGCGGTCCTGGTGGAGCTCGAGCGCATCGCCCCCGTCACGGCGGTCATGGGCAACTGCGACGGCCCGCCGCTCGAGGAGAGGGTGGCCCGCGCCATCGCCCATCACCAACCCGGTGTCGTGGTCTTCGGTCACACCCACCGGCCGCACGACTCGACGGTCGGCCCCGTCCGGTTCCTCAACCCGGGTTATGCCGGGAGGGTGCGCTTCGCCCAGCCGCGCAGCGTGGCCCTGCTCGATCTCGGCGAGCCGTCCCTTCCGGTGCGCTTCATCGACCTCGGTGCCGGTTGAGCCGGCGTGGGTGCTCCAGCGGGTCCCGGGCACCCCGGGGGCGCGCGGCGTTGAATGCCTTTGACGACCCTGCCGTCCGCTTGCACGTTGACCACAACACGATTGCTGGAACCATGAGCCTGAAAACGATCCTCCTCTTTCCGAGTCTCTCCGCCGCCGCCGCCCTGGGCCTGTGCGCCGCCGACTTCGACGCCGCCAAGCTGCCGCCCGCCTCCACGCAGGCCGGCGTCACCTACGAGAAGGACATCAAGCCCCTCTTCGAGCGCTCCTGCTTCAAGTGCCACGGGGCCGAGAAGCAGAAGGGCAAGCTGCGGCTCGATTCCCTCGAGGCCACCCTCAAGGGCGGGTCCAACGGCCCGGGGTTCGAGAAGGGTGCCAGCGCCAAGAGCACCTTCGTCGCCAGCGTCGCCCGGCTGATGTCCGAGGACGAGAACATGCCTCCCGAGGGCAAGGGCAAACCCTTCAGCAAGGAGGAGGTCGGTCTGCTGCGCGCCTGGATCGACCAGGGCACGAAGTAGGTCGGGGCGGCGTCCGGGTGGCCGATGGCCGGCGAGGCAGGGGGATTCCCGGGCGTCGGCGGGTGTCCGTGTCCAACCCGTCCTGACCCGTTCTCCCCCGGTCCCGATCCTCCTGCCGCCTGTCACCTGATCCCTCGCATGCTCGCCCTCCATGAATTCCACGCCGAACAGGGCGCCGTCTTCACCGAACTCCAAGGCATGGAGGCGGTGGCGCACTACGGCGATGTTGCGGCCGAGTACTCGGCGCTCCAGGACTCCGTTGGTCTGGCCGACCTGAGCTTCCGCGGTCGCCTGTGCCTGTTGGGCGCCGACCGGGTGCGCCTCCTGCATGGGCAGGTGACCAACGACATCCAGGCCCTCCAGCCGGGGCAGGGCTGCTATGCGGCCTTCACCTCGCCCAAGGGACGGATGCAGGCCGATGTCCATGTCTACGCCCTGGCCGACGAGTTGCTGCTCGATGTCGAGCCTGGCCTGACGCCGGCGCTCATCGAGCGCCTCGATCACCACATCGTGGCCGACGATGTGCAGTCGGTGGATGTGGCCGGGCACTACGGCCTGTTCTCGCTCCAGGGTCCGAAGGCGTTTGAGGTTCCCGCCTTGCTGGACCCCGGTTTGGTCGTGGGTGTCGGGAGCCATGCCATCGTTCATCGACCGGATGCGGAACTGGGCGACCTGTACTGGGCGACCCACGCGCGTACGGGCAGTCGGGGGGTCGACCTGTTCGTCCCTTCCGCGGCCCTGGGCATGGTCTGGGACAAGCTCTGCCTGGCCGTGCGATCGTTGGGCGGGCGACCCGTGGGGTGGTCGGCTCTCGACCTGGCGCGCATCGAGGCGGGCGTCCCACGCTTCGGCGTGGACATGGACGAAAGCCATCTGCCGCCGGAGGCCGGCCTCGACCGGAATGGCATCAGCTACACCAAGGGCTGCTACATCGGCCAGGAGACCATCGCCCGCATCCGCACCTATGGGCAGGTGACCAAGGCCCTTCGGGGGCTGCGCTTCGACCCGTCCGCCCCGCTGCCGGCCCGCGGCGACAAGATCCTTCACCAGGGCCGCGAGGTGGGGTCGCTCACCAGCGTGATCCGCTCACCCCGCTTGGGCTGTCCCATCGCCCTGGGCTACGTGCGCAAGGAATGCAACGCCCCGGGAACCTCCCTCGGGGTCCGCTCGGCCGCCGGGGTCGAGGTGCCTGCGGTGATCGTGCCGCTGCCCTTCGGTTCGGCCTGAGCTGCCGGGGGATTCCCGGCCGATGGTTGCCGGCGTGCCGCCGCTGAAAACTTGCCGCCCCGGGCGCCGCTTCGCTTGACCGGGCGGCCGGTTCTGGCGGAAATCTCAGCCCATGCCTATTCGCTCCCTCCTCCGCGCCAGCGTCGTCGTCGTGTCGGTGGCCGCCCTGGCCTTCACCGGCTGCAAGGCCACGCTCCATGATCCGAACGCCGAGGGCTTCCGCCCCATCTTCGACGGCAAGACCCTTGCCGGCTGGGCGGGACGCGCAGACCTCTGGTCCGTCCAGGACGGTGCCATCACCGGGACGACCCATCGCGACCACCCGATTTCCGGGAACACCTTCCTGGTGTGGACCAATGGCACGCTGGCCAACTTCGAGCTGCGCCTGCAGTACCGCGTCTTCAGCGGCAACTCCGGCATCCAGTACCGCAGCAAGCTGGTCGACGCCGACAAGTTCGTGGTGGGCGGCTACCAGGCCGACTTCGAGGCCGGGAAGACCTACAGCGGCATCCTGTACGAGGAGCGCGGGCGCGGCATCCTGGCCGAGCGCGGCCAGCGCACCGTCATCACCGAGGAGGGTGGCAAGACGAAGGTCAACGTGGTGGGCAAGCTGGCCGACTCGAAGGAACTGCAGGCCAACATCCGCGACGAGCAGTGGAACGACTACCTCATCATCGCCGACGGCAACCACCTGATGCATTTCATCAATGGCCGCATGACGGTCGATGTGGTCGACCAGCAGGCTTCCAAGGCCGCCAAGGAGGGCATCCTGGCCCTGCAGATCCACGCCGGACCGCCGATGGTGGTGCAGTTCCGCGACGTGAAGATCAAGAAGCTGCCCTGAAGGTGGCCACGGGCATCCGCGGATGACCCGCGGATCACGACGCGCCGGGCCGGGGGGAGACCTCGTTCCGGCGCGTGTTTTTTGAGGAATCCCTGCGGACGGAGGGACGGATCCGTCGGGAGGGGGCCTTGGGACGAAGCCTGGTGGGCCCAACAGGATTCGAACCTGTAACCAAGGGATTATGAGTCCCCTGCTCTGACCGTTGAGCTATGGGCCCGACCGCGGACGGGGGCCGCCTCCCCGGGCAGGTCCGGCTCCGGCGACCGGGTATGGCTACCCGAAACGCCGGGGACTCGGCAAGCGTCCCCTCGGGATCCTCGCCCGTCCACGTCCCGGCCGGGATGGTGCCGGGTTCAGAAGACCGGGCCCAGCGGCCAGGGGGCGAACTCCTCGTCGCCGAGGCCGGCCAGCTCGCTCTTGGTCGGGGTGCCGCTGGCGGCGGCCAGGATGGCCTCGAAGATCCGCTCACCCACCTGGGCGATGGTCTCGCGACCCTCGAGGATCGTCCCGGCATCCAGGTCCATGTCGGCCTCCATCCAGCGGTAGAGCGGGGTGTGGGTGGACACCTTGAGGCACGGGGCAGGCTTGCAGCCGTAGATGCTGCCGCGGCCCGTGGTGAACACGCCGACATTGCAGCCCCCGGCCACCAGGCCGGTCATGCTCACGGGGTCGTAGCCCGGCGTGTCCATGAAGCACAGGCCCGGCCCGGTGACCGCCTCGGCGTACTGCAGCACGGCCATGAGCGGGGCCTGGCCTCCCTTGGCCACGGCCCCGAGGCTCTTCTCGAAGATGGTCGTCAGGCCACCCTCCTTGTTGCCGGCCGAGGGGTTGTTGCTGATCGAGGCCCCGTGCATCCGGGCGTGGTCCTCCCACCAGCGGATGCGCTCCAGCAGGGCGTCGGACACCTCGCGCCGGACGGCACGTCGGGTGAGCAGGTGCTCGGCGCCGTAGATCTCGGGCGTCTCGGCCAGCACCGTGGTGCCGCCATGCCGCACGATGAGGTCGCTGGCCCACCCCAGCGCCGGGTTGGCGGTGATGCCGCTGTGGCCGTCCGAGCCGCCGCAGTTGAGCGCCACGGCCAGTCGGGCCAGGGGTTGCGTCGTCCGGCGCTGGGCCGCGACGGCCGGCAGCAATCCGGCGACCGCCTTCACGGCGTCCTCGATGGTCCGGGCCATGCCGCCCTGCTGCTGGATGTTCAGGACCAAGGGTGGCTCGCCGCCGCCCTCCGGCCGGTCGAGCCCGTGGCGGCGCACCATCGCGACCGCCTGGTTGGTCTCGCAGCCCAGTCCGATGACCACGTAGGCGCCGATGTTGGGGTGGCGGGCGATCCCGGCCAGCGTCCGCTGGAGGATCTCCGTGCCCTGGTCGGCCGTGGCGCATCCGGCCTTGTGGGTGAAGGCCACGACCCCGTCCACCCCGGGGAAGTCGCGCCGCAGCGCCTCGGGCGTGAATCGTCGGGCCACGAACTGCGAGACGCTGGCCGAGCAGTTCACCGACGAGATCACCGCCACATAGTTGCGCGTGCCGGCGCGGCCGCCGGGCCGGGCGAAGCCCTGGAAGGTGCGCCGCTGCGGTTCGGGCAGGAGTTCCCAGGGCGCCGTCGGGCCGAGGAAATGGTCGCCCGTGGACAATTCGCCCGTGTCCACGTTGTGCCCATGCACATGGGCGCCGGCCGGGATGTCCTCCGAGGCGCGGCCGATGAACTGGCCATACTTCCGGATCGGGGTGCCCTTGGCCAGCGGCCGGAGCGCCACCTTGTGCGCGGCGGGAATCGCCCCGGTGAGCAGGATGCCGCCGGCGCGTTCGCCGGGCAGCAGCCGTCGCCGGGCCACGGCGACGTCGTCATCGGGATGCAGCCGGATCAGGACGTCGTCTTTGGTCTCGCTCATGGTGGATGCGGGCACCTTGGGGTGCCCCCGGCCCCGCGGCCAGAGCGTTTCCGACACGGGCGCCGGATCGGGCGCACCCGTCATGGGCCGGCCTTGGACACCACACGGAAGAACCGCTGAACGCCCGGGAGTGGTTCGAGGTGTTCGACCTGCCGGGCCTCTGGTCGGGCTGGCACCTCCAGGATCGGAGTCCAGGCCCCGCCGGCCCCGAGTGCGCCGGAGGCCTGCAGGGTGTAGCCTCGGCCGGCCGCCGCGGGAAACCTCAGCACGAGCCCCCCGGCCGACACCTGCGCGGCCAGGCGCAGCCCGTCGTCCGGTCCGCCGGTGCCCGGGGTGCCGCCCTGGGTGGTGCCGGCCCGCCATTGGGCCTTGTCGCTCCAGGTATCCGGCGTGGCCTGCTCGTCCACCACCTCCATCGCGAAGCCCCCGCCATCGGCTGCCGGGTGCCAGTCGCGGTACTCGAAGTCCAGCACCTCCTCACCACTGCCGTCGAGCAGGCGGAGCCGCTCGCCGCCGTTGTCGAGGCGCCCGACGTATTGCCCGGCCACGGGCACCGAGGTGCCGTAGCGGGCTGCGAACGCGGTGGGGTTGGACACCACCACCAGCCGCCCTCCGGGCTCGAGGCGCCGGATCGTGCCCGAGCCGAAGTCGAACTCCACGCCGTCGACCAGCCGCACCCCGACGAGGTCGATCGTGTCGGTCGTCGACAGGTTCCGCAGCTCGATGAACTCATGTTCCTCGGACGGCACGGCACCGGCCGGCTGGGGCGGCGGGTTGAAGTGCAGCTCGGTGATCCGCAGCCAGCGCTGCGCCGGGCTGGGGGCGCCCAGGTAGGCCAGCTGATGCGTGGGGCTCCCGGCGGCGTTGCGCAGGGTGAGGGTCTCGCCCCGGGCCGACAGGCGGCCCGAGTAGGGGCCGACGACGAACAGTCCCTGGCCCCCGCGCGGCCCGGAGGTGCGGGCGCGGAACCGCCGGACGTCGGGGCTGACGTACATCACGCTGTTGGAGGGCATCACCGTGCCCGGCCGGAAGGTGAAGTCCACCGCACCGGACAGGCGCCACCCGCTCAGGTCGAGGGCCAGGCCCGAGCGGTTGGTGAGGGCCACCCACTCCTGCGCCTGGTCGGCCGAGGCCGGGTTGAACTCCACGCCCAGGATCTCCGGGGTGGCGTCGTCCGGCTGGGCCAGCGGGATCCCGGCGTTGCTGGTGTTGTTGATGCCAATGGGCCGGGCGGTGTTGGTGATGCTGTGGGTCTGGTACCAGTGACGGCGGCGCGGCTCGATGAACTGGTTGAGCAGGTCGCCCACGCCGGCGGCGAAGGTCTTGTTGGCCGCCCAGGGCGAGGCACCCCACTTGGCCCGGTCGAGCAGCGCCTCCGGCCCGATCAGGTTGGTCATCGCGATCACGCGGTTCTCCAGGATGCGCCGCTCGAACGGGGTCCCGGGCGGCTGCACCATCAGGTCGAGGATCGAGCGCTGCCGGCGCAGGAGCATCTGCCGGGTCTCGGGCAGGCGCACGATCACGTCGTACAGGCGGTTGAAGTTGCCCCCGGTGCTCGAGCCCCCGTACAGCGGGTGGCTCTTGGAGCCGTCCACCGTGGCCTCCAGCGGGTTGCTGCCGCCATAGAGCTGGCCCCACGAGGCGTTCATGTCGAAGGGGATGTTGCGCCAGAGGCCGTCCCCGAAGGTGTCGCGGTAGAGGCTCATGTTGGCCCAGACGTCGTCGTTCTCGGCGCACCACCGGGTGCCCGCCAGGTGGTTGATGACCTGCGGCAGGTCCAGCAGGTCGAACACCGTGTTGCGTCGGGTGGCCAGCGGGGCCGACTCGTTGATGCCGTTGGCCAGCTGCAGGTAGTCGGTGCGGCTGGGGTCGTTGTCCGGCTCGAGCTTCTGGAAGACCCCGGTGCTGGCGAAGTTC
The DNA here is from genome assembly GCA_021298285.1 of Verrucomicrobium sp. Classification (GTDB taxonomy): domain Bacteria; phylum Verrucomicrobiota; class Verrucomicrobiia; order Limisphaerales; family UBA9464; genus SXXZ01. The sequence goes on along the minus strand of JAJTFN010000081.1, from coordinate 8,594 downwards.
GGCGTGACGTTGCCCACGGCCTTGTAGAGGGCGCCGCGCGGGTCATAGCCCATGCGCTCCATCTGCTCCTGGCCGATGACGTCGTTGTGGAAGGCCAGCTGGTAGAACTGCCCGTTGAGTTGGACCCGCACCGGGTAGTGGAAGGGCGAGGGCACGCCGATCTGGTCGAGGAACCAGAAGCAGAGCCCCTGCCGCAGGTAGGCGGGGTCGAGGTACTCGGCCAGGAGGGCCGACTTGCGCACGCTGCCGCCCGGCCCCGGGTGGCGCAGTTCGTGGCCCCGGTGGAACTCGAGCCGGTGGGACTTCTTGTTGAGCCCGGCCGAGGTGTTGCCGCGCAGCTCCATGTACACGTTGTCGTAGAGCTCGCCGTCGTGGAAGAGCGACACCCGGCCGCCGGTCTCGGTGTCGATGGCCCCGAGCTGGTTGGGGGCGACGAAGAGGTGGAAGACCGGCAGGCGCGTGGTCAGGTTGGTGGGCTGCACCACGGTGCCGAGGTACTCGGGCGAGGTGGTCGGGCTCGGGAAGAGCGGCCAGCGCGAGGTCGTTCCCTGGGAATCCGTCGCGACGATGCGGTAGCGGATCATCTGGCCCGGCGCGGCCAGGTCGGCCGGCAGCGTCGCCCCGTAGACTCCGTCCCCGGCGGCACCGTCGCCATGGGCCCCGTCGTCCGCCATGGGCAGGCTGGCTTCCGCACCGAAGAGCACCCGGTAGCGCACGGTGACCGAGGCCACCGGCTGGAAGCTCGCCCGGACCTTGGCCGTCACCCGCAGGTCCTCGGTGTCGGTGGGCACCTGGGGGCTGTGGCGCGCCTCCTCGATCACGGGGCCGGGAATGGCGGTGCCGCCGAGGTTCGGGGCACCCGGGGTGGCTTGCGTGAAGTAGACTCCGGAGGCCCCCCGCTCCCAGGACCTTCCGGCCGGCACCTGCACCACCCCGTGGGACAGGTCGGGGACCTGCCGTGGGTAGGTGGGCTTGAATTCGCTGGCCACGCTCACGCCGTCGGGGCGCACCAGCGCGAGGTATTCGCCGCCGGCCGAGAGTTGGAAGCCGGTGTGCAGCCGTGCCCCGGGGGTCCGCCGGTCCGCGCCCGAGGCGAAGACCACCAGGAACCCGCCGGCCGCGAGGTTCGTGGCCGGGAAGCGCCACTTGGTCAGGTCTCCCGGATCATCGGTCAGGCTCCAGCCCGTGAGGTCGACCGCCGTGTCGGACGGGTTGAAGAGCTCGATCCAGTCGACGAACTGGCCCGTCTCGTCCTTGAGGGTGCGGGTGTTCGAGGCCATGAACTCGCTGAGGTAGGGCGAAGCCTCCGAGGCGCCCGGGTCGAGCCTCAGGTTCCAGGGAGCCCCGGTGAACGCGTTGGGGTTCGCCGCCAGGTCGGTGATGCCGTGATCCGCGGCCCAGGTGAACTGCACCTGCCCGGGAGCGGGCTGGGAAAACCCGAACCGGTACCGGCTGGCGTCGAGCACCACGACCGAGTCGGCCGGTTGGCCGTTGACCCGCAGGTCGGCGGCGTCCACGCCGCTCACCGCCTCGCTGAAGAGCACGGTCGCCGAGTCGAGCGTCCGCACGGCCGCCCCGTCGGGCGGCTGGAGGGTGGCCACCATCGGCGGGGAACGGTCCACCAGCGTGTAGGTCACCGGCCCGTTGCCGGCCAGTCCGGCGTCCATCCGGTTGGGCGGCTCGGCCAGGTCTGTGACCGTGTGCGCGGGATCCCAGGACACGGTGACCGGTCCGGGCGGCGGTGGCGTGAACTCGAAGCGGTGGGTCGCCGGGCCGGCCACCAAGACCGACCGGGCCCCGATGCCGTTGATCCGCAGGTGCGCCGCCACGACGCCGGTGACCGGTTCGCTGAAGGTGACGGTGACCGAGGCGAGATGGCCGACGGTCGTCCCCGGGAACGGGTCCCAGCCCAGCACGCGCGGGGGCACCGGGTCGCGGGCGATGGCCTCGAGCGAGGCGTCGAAGCCCAGGTCGCTGCTGCCGAGGCTGCTCTGGAAGACCTGCACCGCCAGCACGTTGGTGCCCGCCCGGAGGTAGGAGGCCGGTGAGGGTGCCAGCGCATGCTCGGTGAAGGCCACCGGTTCGGCGGCGTTGTCGGCGAGGGTGCCCACGCCCACCGGATCGCCGGGGGATCCCGGCACGTTGACCCGCAGCACCTCGGTGCCGTTGATCCACGCCACGAACCCGTCATCCACCAGCGCCCCCATCCGGAGGGCGGCCACGTCGGACGGTTGGGCCACCACGAAGGATTTCCTGAGGAAGATCGACCCGTAGACGTTCTGCATCCCGGAGATCTGCGTGCCTCCCGGCAGGGCGTCTCCGTACCAGAAGGGGGCCGGGGCGGGCGCGAACTGGACGTCCCGGAAGTCGGCCGTGCGCCAGGCCGTCACCGGGGCCGAGGCCTCGTTGGTTCCCGGCCGCCAGCGCCAGACCGAGCCCGGAGCCACCAGCGTCTGGGCCTGCAGGGACGGTGTGGCCGGTGCGGGTCCGGTCGCGAGGGCGATCCCGACGAGCCACAGGAACCTGCGGGGGGCCGCAGGGGCCGGGCTCGTGCACCGGGGAGCCGGGGGGACGCTCCACCGTGTTGTTTCCGGGATCATGGGCCAAGGATAGGGCGATCCCTGACGATCAACAAGGAGCCGGGCGGATCCGGTGAGGGCGGGGATCCGATCCCGGTTCAGGGGCGGCGGAGTCCCAGTCGGAGAAACACCGGGGCGCTGCCGTCGCCGGGCAGGTCGATCGACACGTCCCGATCGGTCGCCGGGAACCGTGGCGTCGTCGACTCGGGCGTCCAGGCGTCGGTCCAGGTTGCTCCGTCGAGCCGGTCGGAGACCTGCAGCTCGAGGGCCGTGTTGGCCGGCACCCGTACCCGAAGCCGTGGCCGCCCGTCCACCTGCTCCAGCCGGGGATTCCACCGCGAGGCCCGGTCGGTCGGTTCGGTTCCCGCCAGGAATTCGAGGAGGTCGGGGTCCCCGTCCCCATCGTGATCGGCTGACGGGTCGGCGATGGATCCCGCCGGGGGGATTCCTCGGGTGGCCAGCCATGCCTCGAACCCCGGGCGGCCCGGCAGGGCATCGATCCATGCCGCCACCAGCGCCACCCCCTCGGGGTCGGGTTCGCCGTGCTCGAAGGGGGGCATCCGGCGACCGTCGGTCCGGGTCATCCGGTCCAGCAGCACCGAGCGCGGCCGGTCTCCGGGCAGGAGCACCCGCCCGCCGGCCACCCCACCGTCGGTGATCACGGCCCCCCCGAGCAAACCGGCCAGATCGGTCGGCGTCCCGGCCCGCCCGTCCCACAGCCCGCCGCCGGGTCCTCCGGGGCGGTGGCAGAAGCCGCAGTTCACGTCGAGGTACCGGCGGACCTTCCATTCGAGGCTCGCCTCGGTGCCGGATTCCCGGAAGGTCGGACGGCTCGAGCCCGCCCCGTGGCGGTCATCGAGGTAGCCGGCGGCCGCGAGCGCCCGGACCTGATGGACCCGGGTGCCGTCAGCCAGGGTGCGCTCCAGGTCGAGTTGGCGGGTGTTGAAGCTCAGGGTCCCCCCGGCGGCCGGATTGTGGCAGGCGAGGCATTCGGTTCGGCTGGGATACCGCCAGGTCTGATCCCGCTCGCCCCCGCCCTCCCGCACGCGCAGCACCTCGGTGGCGCCCTCGTCGGGCACGAGGACGGCCTCGCTGGGGCTGGTCCACCGGTAGGTCACCCCGTACACACCCTGCGCCCTCTGGACCAGGAATCGGGTCTCGAGGCGCCGACGGGACGTCGGCACCCCGGGTTCCATCTCCCGCTCGAAGTGCTTCATCCAGACCGTCCCGGCCGGGGCGCGCCAGGCCTGATCCGGATCGGTCTCGACCCGCCGGCCCGGCGGAAGGTGCACCCAGCGCCGTTTGTGGGCGTGGTCCGACCAGAACGGGAGGTTGACCTCGTAGGGCAGGAACGCCCCCGAGACCTCGAGGGAGGCCGGATCCCGGAACGCCCCGGTCGCCTGCAAGGTGGGAGGGATGGCCGGGTCGGCGGAGTTCGGCGAGGCGACCAGCCGCTGGACCCGGCCCGCGTTCAGTTGGATCGCCAGCAGGTCGCCGTTGGACGGATCGACTCCGAATCCGGCGACGTTGGACAGCCCCCCGAGTCGTTCCACCGCACCGGCCCCCGACGCGTCCCGACGCAGGGCCCAGACATTGCCGTTGACGTAGTCGGCGTACACGTAGGCCCCGTGGAGCGCCGTGATCCGGCCGCCCCGGTAAACGCGGCCGCCGGTGATGGAATTGCCCCGGTCGTTGCCGCTGCCATGGGCGTAGACGTGCACGGGCGGCACGTGGTTGAACGCGGCGTTGGTCAGGAACCCGGCCGGAGCCCCCGACCGGGGACCCGCCACCCGCCCCTCGCGGAACGGCCAGCCATGGTTCGCCCCGGCCCGGCTGAGGAAGATCATCTCCCAGCGGTCCTGGCCGACATCGGCGACCCACAGGTCTCCCGTCGCCGGATCGAAGGAGAACCGCCATGGGTTCCGAAGGCCGACCGCGAAGAATTCCGTGCGCACGTTGGCCGGGTTCACCGCCAGGCCATTGAACGACCGCGCGCCGACAAAGGGGTTGTCCGCGGGGATCGAATAGTTGGTGGTGATCATCCACGCCTGCGCCGGGTTGGCGAGGTTGCGGTTCGGAAGCAGGGAGCCGGGACGTCGGTCCACGTCGATCCGCAGCAGCCCGGCGAAGAGGTCCCGGTCGATCCGCTGGCCGTTGTTGTACGAGTCGTTGCCTCCACCCTCGTCGCCCACGGCGACGTAGAGCAGGCCGTCCGGGCCGAAATGGAGGTCGCCGCCGTTGTGGTTGGAGGCCTCGTCGTGTTGCGCGAAGAGCCGGATCTCCGACGCGGGATCGAGGGCGTTGGGGTTCGAGTCCGAGGCGCGGAACTCGGTGAGCACGTTGTGCGGTTGACGCACGCCGTCCGGCCCGGTGTTGAGGGTCCGGAAGACGAAGAGCCGCCGGTTCTCGGCGTACCGCGGATGGAATGCCAATCCCAGAAGCCCCTGTTCTCCGGACGTGAGCAGGTTGGTGGTCAGGTTGGCGAAGACGGTTCGGGTCGGTCGGGCGAGGTTGGTGATGACCACGATGCGCCCGGTCTTCTCGACGACGAACAGGCGCCCGGTCTCCCCCGGGGGGGTGGCCAGTCCCTGGAACCCGTCCCACGTGGAGGGAGGCCACGCGGCCTGGGCGACGAGGAACCCCGCCCACAGGGCGAGAAATCCCCGGAATCGTGCTTCTGGTTTCATGGGCGATGTTGGTGCGGGGTTCCCGGTGTGGCCTCGGGTCTCCGGGCATCCGGCGGTCCGGAGTCCTGGAATGCCCTCGGATCGGGCTCTTAGGCGGGGATGACCGAGGTGTCAAGGGCGGGTCGAGACGACGGGGGACGCCGGTCCCAACGGCCCGGGTCGGCCGGCCCACCGCCGGATGGCGTCGGGCGGGGCGGGGCATGGGTCGGTCTCACCGACACCGCAGCGGGCCAGGCCCCCAGGTCCGGGGAATCATTGGAAATGGGGCTCGTTGTCGCGGTTCCAGAAGCGGGCCACCGCCTGGCGCCGGGCCGGGTCCTTGTGGAGTTGCCCGATGATGTCGAGCCGGCGCTTGGACTCGGCGTGGCCGTCGCAGAACACGATCGAGGTGCGGCCGGCATGGACCTCGAGAGGCCATTGGCGTTCCTCGTACATCCCGATGAATCCGCTCCAGTCGCGGTCGCCCTTCTTCTTGAGGTCCCAGTTGCTGTCGCCGAAGGAGATCATCTCGGAGGGGTTCTTCACCGAAGCCTCTTTCGTTTCCCCCCACACCGGGTCGCCGAGGTAGACCCCGAGACCGGTGTTGGGTGTCTGCCCGGCGAAGGCACCCCAGACGTTGTAGCCGTAGCTCATGAAGAAACTGCCGCCCGGCCTCAGGCGCACCTCGTCCTTCAGGTAGCCCAGCTTGGCGGCCGCGCCGCTGCCGAACTTGGGGATCCACTGCGACTGGCGAGGCGCGGCCGGGCAGTGGAAGATCTCGGTGTTCGGCCCGCCCTGCATCGAGCTGCGCAGCAGCGCCGGCCAGATCCACGCCGACCCGTCACCCCCGTCGATGCCCACGGGATAGACCCCGTGATCCATGATGTAGGTCATCGTCGCCAGGCCCATCTGGCGCAGGTTGCTCAGGCACTTCACCCCGTTGGCCTTGGCCTTGGCCTTGGACAGCGCCGGCAGGAGCATGCCCGCCAGGATCGCGATGATGGCGATGACCACCAGCAGCTCGATGAGGGTGAAGCCGTTCGCGGTTCTGGACCGGCCGTGCACAGGGCGGGGGAGGTGGTTCATGGTCGTGGGGCGACGGGATTCGAGATTCCGGGAATGTCTCTTTGGTACCATCCGGGGTTGGGCGACGGAAGAGCAAAGAGCGGCCTGGTTCCGGGGAGCGACCGATCTCGTGCCCGTGTTCCTCCCCCGGCGCCTGCGGGCTTTCCGGCGGCGGGTCCGGCGGGCTAGTCTTGCAGCCATGTTCGACTCGCTGAGCGGCAAACTGCAGAACGTCTTCCGGAACCTGCGCGGGCTGGGGAAGATCTCCGAGGGCAATGTCTCGGAGTCCCTGCGCGACGTGCGCATGGCGCTGCTGGAGGCTGACGTGCACTTCAAGGTCGCCAAGGACTTCGTCGAGGCGGTGAAGACCAAGGCCCTCGGCGCCGAGGTCATCCAGTCGGTGCACCCGGGCCAGCAGATGATCAAGATCATCAGCGACGAGCTCGTGACGCTCCTCGGCTCCGAGAACCAGGGGCTCCATCTCTCGGGCAATCCGGCCTGCATCCTCATGTGCGGCCTGCATGGCTCGGGCAAGACCACCAGCTCGGGCAAGCTCGCCAAGCTGCTCCTCAAACAGGGCCGGTTGCCGCTGCTCGTCGCCGCCGACGTGTACCGTCCGGCCGCCATGGACCAGCTGGCCACCCTGGCCGGGCAGGTCGGCGTGCCGGTCTTCGTGAAGAAGGGTGAGACGGACGTGCTGAAGATCGCCCGTGAGGCCCTCGACTACGCGGCCGGCCACCAGTGCAACACGGTGATCTTCGACACCGCCGGTCGCCTCCAGATCGACGAGACCCTCGTCCAGGAGCTGGTGCGCCTGCGCGACCTGATCAAGCCGGCCGAGACGCTGCTGGTCCTGGACGCCGCCACCGGCCAGGAGGCGGTCAGCGTGGCCACCCATTTCGACAAGGCGCTGAACATCACCGGGGCCATCCTGAGCAAGCTGGATGGCGACGCCCGCGGCGGCGCGGCCCTGTCCTTCCGTCACGTCGTGGGCAAGCCCATCCAGTTCATGGGCGTGGGCGAGAAGCTCGACGACCTCGAGCCCTTCCACCCGGAGCGCATGGCCCAGCGCATCCTGGGCATGGGCGACGTGGTGTCGCTGGTCGAGAAGGCCATCGACCGGGTCGACGCCGCCAAGGCGATGGACCTCGAGGAGAAGATGCGCAAGGGGCAGTTCACCCTCGACGACTTCCTCATGCAGCTGCGCGAGATGAAGAAGCTCGGGCCGCTGCAGGACATCGTGGGCCTGCTGCCCGGCGGCTCCGAGATGCTCAAGAACACCGACCTTTCCAAGAGCGAGAAGGACTTCAAGCGCATGGAGGGCATCCTCTGCGGCATGACCCCTCAGGAGCGCAGCACGCCCCAGATCCTCAACGCCCGACGCCGTCAGCGCATCGCCAAGGGGTCCGGGGTCACGGTCACCGAGGTCAACAACCTGCTCAAGCGCTTCGACGAGATGCGCGAGATGATGCGCAAGATGGGCAAGTTCCAGAAGATGATGGCGAAGATGGGCGGGGCCGGCGGCCTCATGGGCAGGATGCCCTTCGGCCGCTGACCCCATCCCGCCCCGTACGGCCGCCACGGACGCCCCGATCCTGGCGCGCCGGCCTCAGGTGCCCGGGAACAGGTCGCGCACGGCCGACCACACGGCCTCCTCGACCGCCTCGACGGAGCCTTCGGCGTCCACCTGGCGCCATCGGTCGGGTTCGGCCTCGAGGCTCTTCCGAAATCCCTCGGCCACCCGGGCGAAGAAGGCCTCCTGCTCTTCATCGAAGCGGTCGCTCGGTTCCGGGCCTCCCCCGGCGAGCTGGGCCGCTTTGCGGCCGGCCAGGCGCGCCCGGGCGGTTTCCGGGGGCACCTCCAGCCAGAGCGTGCGGTCCGGCCGCAGGTCGCCCACCGCGAGGTGGATCACCGACTGCACGGCGGCCAGGCCGAGCCTGCGCCCGTGGCCCTGGTACGCGATCGTGGAATCGTAGAACCGGTCGCAGAGGACCACCTGGCCCGATCGCAGCGCCGGCAGGATCCGCCGCCGGACCAACTCGGCGCGGCTGGCGTTCATGAGCAGCAGTTCGGTCTCCGGGGCCATGCCGCGACCGTCGGGATCATGCTTGAGCAGGTGGCGGATCTTCTCGCCGAGCGGCGTCCCGCCGGGTTCCCGGAGTTCGAGCACCTCGAAACCCAGGCTCCGCAACCGGCCCGCCAGCCGGGCGATCTGCGTGGACTTGCCGGCGGCCTCACCGCCTTCCAGCGTGATGAATCGACCGACCGGGCTCACGGGCTTGCC
>JAJTFN010000241.1 GCA_021298285.1 Verrucomicrobium sp. | reverse complement strand
CCGGGTGACGATCGCCTTCGTGGAGTCGTTCCTGAAGGGATTGGGTCTGGACAAAAAGCTCTCGCAGTGCGGCGTGAAGCCCGAACACCTCGATGCGCTGGTGGCCCAGGCCTGGGACGACCCCTGCCACCGCACCAACGCCGTGCCTGTCACCCCGGACGATCTGCGGGCGCTGTACCTCGCGGTGCTCTGAACCGGCCAAATCCCGCCCCCGAATCCGAAAACCTCCCGAGACCACCGTTTCATGATTCCCCATCAATTGTTCCTCGATGGCCGTTACACCGGCGTGGATGGCACGCCGAAGACCCGCCTGGTGAATCCCGCCACCGCCGAGGTGTTTGCCGAGATCGACGCGGCCACCGTGAAGGAGGTCGACGCCGCCGCGAACTCGGCCCATCGGGCCTTCGAGGACGGTTGGCGCGATCTGGCCCCGGGCAAGCGGGCCGCGGTGCTCTTCAAGATCGCCGCCGTCATCCGCGAACACGCCGAGGAACTGGCCCGGCTCGAGGTGATGCACGTGGGCAAGCCGCTGGCCGACGCCCGGGACGAGGTCGCCCTCGGGGCCCGCGTCTTCGAATACTACGCCGGCGGGATCAGCCGCTTCTTCGGTCAGACCATCCCGGTGGCCCGCGGTGGACTCGACCTCACCCTGCGCCAGCCGATGGGTGTCGTGTCGGCCATCGTGCCATGGAATTTCCCCTTCGCCATCGCCTGCTGGAAGGTGGCACCCGCCTTGGCGGCCGGAAATGCCGTGCTGCTCAAGCCCGCCTCGATCTCCCCGCTGACCGCCCTGAAACTGGGCGAATTGGCCCACGCGGCCGGGCTGCCGGCCGGCATCCTGCAGGTCATCACCGGCCCGGGCGGCACGCTGGGCGACGCCCTGGTCACCCACCCGCTGATCCGCAAGGTGTCGTTCACCGGATCCACCGAGGTGGGCCGGCGGATCATGGAACTGGCCAGCCGCAACCTGACGCGGGTGTCGCTCGAGCTGGGGGGCAAGTCTCCCAACAGCGTCTTCGCCGACGCCGATTGGGAGAAGTCCGCCGACGCCTCGCCGATGTCGGTCTTCGCCAACACCGGCCAGGACTGCTGCGCCCGCAGCCGCGTCTCCTTGGTGTCGTCGGCACAACGGCAGGTGGTCGAAGACTACCTCGCCGATGCCCGACGCCAGGGCAGCACCGTGGTGTGCGGCGGCGGCCGCCTGCCCTCGGCAGGTTTCTACCTCGAGCCCACGATCCTCACCGGCGTCGCCCCGGAGCACCGCTGCTGGCGTGAGGAGATTTTCGGCCCGGTTGCCGCGGTCGTTCCCTTCGACGACGAGGCCGCGATGCTGCGCGATGTGAATGCGTCACCGTATGGGCTCAGCGGCTCGGTGTGGACCCAGAACCTCTCGCGGGCGCTCCGGGTCACTCGCGCGGTCCAGAGCGGCGTGCTCTCGATCAACAGCCACAGCAGCGTTCATGTCGAGGCCCCGTTCGGAGGCTTCAAGCAGAGCGGCCTGGGCCGCGACCTGGGCATGGCCGCGATGGAAGGCTACTCGGAGGTGAAGAACATCTACGTGGCCGAATAGCCTGCCGAACCGTTCCCCACCGCGAGCAAATCTCCCTCCCAGCGACCTCCTCCCATGACCCTCCAGCAGCTCAAGGCGCAGGTGAAGTCCGGCGCCATCGACACGGTCCTCGTCGCCATTCCCGACCCGTTCGGGCGGTTGGTGGGCAAGCGGTTCCACGCGGGCCATTTCCTCGAGTCGGTGGTCTCGCATGGCACCCACGGCTGCAGCTACCTGCTCACCGTGAACCTCGACATGGACCCGCTCGACGGGTTCGGCGTGGCCAATTGGGATGCGGGCTTCGGCGATTTCGAGATGGTCCCCGATGCGGCCACCTTCCGCCTCATGCCGTGGCTCCCGGGTTCGGTGCTGGTCTTGTGCGATTTCAGGCACGCCAGCGGAGCGCCGGTGGCCGAGGCTCCGCGTTCGGTGCTGCGCCGGCAGTTGGACCGGCTCCAGGAGCGTGGTCTCACCTGCTTCTGCGCGAGCGAGCTCGAGTTCTACCTCTTCGAGCAGACCTACGGCGCGGCCTTCGAGGCGGGCTACCGGAACCTCAAGCCCTCCAGCGACTACCGCATCGACTACCACCTGATGCAGCCGGGCCGCGACGAACCGCTGATGCGGGCCATCCGCAACGGCCTGACCGCCGCCGGCGTGCCCATCGAGAGCAGCAAGGGCGAGTGGAGCCGGGGTCAGCACGAGAGCAATTTCACCTACGGCGAGGCCATGGAGATGGCCGACCGCCACGACGTCTTCAAGCAGGGGGTCAAGGAGATCGCCGCCCAGCACGGCAAGTCGGTGAGCTTCATGGCCAAGGTCGCACCAACCGAGGCGGGCAACTCGTGCCACATCCACATGAGCCTGTGGAAGGGCGGCCGCAACCTGTTCTGGGACCCGAAGGCCAAGGCCGGCTCCCCGATGTTCCGGCAGTTCCTGGGCGGGCTCATGAAGTATTCTCCCGAGCTGGACAACCGCACCACCGGTTTCCGCGTGGTCGGGCACGGCAACGGGTATCGCCCGGAGAACCGGATGCCCGGGGCCGACGCCAATCCGTACCTGGCCTTCGCCGCCATGATCGCCGCTGGCCTGGCCGGGATCGATGAGCAGCTCGACTGCGGCGAGCCCTACTCGGGCAACGCCTACCTCGATCCGAAGCTGCCGCGCCTGCCGTCGAGCCTGATCGCCGCCGCGGAGCTCTTCCACGGGTCACGGTTGGCACGCGAGGCCTTCGGGGACGCGGTCGTCGACTTCTCGGTCCACCATGCCCGGCTGGAGCACCAGGCCTTCAGCGACGCGGTGACCGACTGGGAAAAGCAGCGCTACTTCGAGCAGATCTGAGCCCGTGCGGCCGTTGCCCGCGATGCGGCTTCCGGGGTCGCCGGTTGCGCGCCACCGGTTCCGACGCCCCCTCGAATGGGTCACCACCGCGGTGACGATTCAGCCTCCCGTCACGCTCACCTTGAGCCCCGCATTGTCGGGCTTCAGGACATGGACCGCCGCGTTCAGCATCTTGCGCTGCATGGCCTTGGCCACGGCCTCGGCCTGGTCGAGGGCGAGGCACATCAGCGTCGAGCCGCTGCCGCTGAGCCAGCCGCCGACGGCACCGGCCTTCACCCCGGCGGCCAGGATGGCGTCCATGCCGGGGATCAGCGGCGCCCGGTAGGGTTGGTGGATGCGGTCGTCGAAGCAGCCACGGAGCGCCTCCAGGCGGCCGGTGGCGAAGGCGGCCGTGACCAGCGAGGACCGGTTCAGGATGTGGATGGTGTCGGCTTTCGAGAAGGTCTGGGGCACCCGCTTGCGCGCCTCCGGCGTGCTGACCTCGAAGTCGGGGATGAGCGTCACCAACCGGATCCGGCCGGGCAGCGGCACCCGGAGGCAGCGCACCTCGTCGCCGATGAAGCCCGCGGCGGTGAACCCGCCGAAGACGGCCGGGGCGGCGTTGTCGGGATGGCCCTCGAGGGCGGCCACCACTTCGAGCAGGCCCTGTCGATCCAGCGGGCTGCCGCACAGCGCATTGAGTCCGGCCACGCAGCCGAGCCGGGCCGTGACGCTGGATCCGAGGCCCCGGGCGATGGGCACGTCGCCCGACAGGTGGATGTCGGCACCGAAGCGCGCCCGGCGGGTCTTCTTGAAGAAGGCCCCGGCGGCCTCCTCGAGCATGGCCAGCGCGCCGGCCCGGGACGCCTCGGCGATGGGTGAGGTGATCTCGATCCGCCGGTCGGCCCGCCGACGGACCTTGGCCCGATTGTAGAAGGCGACGGCCAATCCCAGGGTGTCGAAACCCGAGCCCAGGTTGGCGGTGGTGCCCGGGACGCGGACGGTGGCCACGGCGGCGGAAGTCATGCAGCGCATGAAACGGCAAAACGCCACCGGGCTCAATGGATTAGCCCGTGGGTCCAGCCTCCGGACCAGGGCCTCCGGCTTTTTGACTGCGCGTGGTTTCCATTTTCCCGGCTTCGCCTAGGCTCTTGCCCGATGCTCGGCTTGATTCAGGAATTGATGCAGGTGTCGCTGGGGAACCCCCTGGTGCTGCTGCTCGTTGGTTTCCAGATCTGGATGCTCGTGGACGCGATCCGCCGCGAGGAATGGATCTGGGCGGTGTTCATCTTTCTCTTCACCACCTTCAGTGCGCTCTTCTACTACTTCATGGTGTACCGGATGCAGGGGCCGGCCGCGGGTGGGCTGGGCCTGCGCGGCTTTGAACTGCCGGGGGCGGCCGACCGGCGACGCATCAAGGAACTGGAGGCCCGCATCCACCACCTCGACAAGGCCCGCGACCACTCCGACCTGGGCGACGTTTACTTTTCGCGGGGCAAGCTGACCAAGGCCGAGGCCTGCTACCGCAAGGCGCTGGAGCGGGACCCGGAAGACGACGACACCCTGAGCCACCTCGGCCAGTGCCTGCTGCGGCAGGGCCGGGCGGCCGAGGCCAAGCCGCTCTTGGAGAAGGTCCTCGCGGCCGATGCCCGCCATGATTTCGGCTACACGCTCATGGCGCTGGCCGAGACGCAGACGGCGCTCGGCGAGGTCGATGCCGCGCTGCTGAACTGGAAGCGCGTGCTGGAGCACAACAGCTATCCCCGTGCGCGCGTCCAGTATGCCGAACTGCTCGCCTCGAAGGGCCGGGTGGACGAAGCCCAGGCCGAGATCGACGAGGTGCTGGCCGACGGCGACCACTCGGCGGCCTTCGAGAAGTCGCGCAACGCGGTCTGGATCCGACGGGCCCGCAAGCTGGAGAGCCGCCTGTGAAGGCGCCCACGCTCCGGGGCCTGTTCGTCGGCGTGTTGGCGACGGTCGCGCTCGCGCCACTGGCACCAACCGGGCTCCGCGCCCAAGGCCTGCAGTCTCCGGCCATCCAGACCCCGGTCCTGATTCCGGAGTCCCTCCAGCGCCCCGCCGGTGGTGGGTTCACCTTCGATGTCTCGGCCGATCCCGGTGATTCGGCATCCCATCGCGTGCAGGTGGCCGAGCGCCTGGTCCACGGCTTCGGTCTCCGAGGTGGTTCCCGGGCGCTTCCGGGTGCGCATCCCCGAGCCGGCCGGACCGACGCCGCTGTTCTACCGCCTGCTCACCGAGGGAGCCGTCACCGGGCGCCTCCGGATCACCGAGGTGATGAGCGACAACACGGGCGTGGCTCCCGACGCCTCCGGCGCCTTCTGGGACTGGATCGAGGTCACCAACCCGCAGGACCAGGCGATCGACCTGACCGGCCATGCCCTGTCCGATGATCCGCTGCGGCCGGGCCGGTGGCGCTTCCCCGAGCGGTGGATCCAGCCCGGCCAGTCGATCCTGGTCTTCGCCTCGGGCCTGGATCGCCTCGGGCCCGGCTCCGAACTGCACACCGACTTCCGACTGGATGCCGCCGGCGAGACCCTGACGCTCCGCGATCCGGACGGTCGCCGGGTCGACGAGGTGGCCATCCCGAGATTGGGGCCCAACGAGTCGCTCGGGCGCCCGCCCAACCCCGAGGCCGGGGAATGGGTGGTGTATGCCAAGTCGCAGGTCACGCCGGGAGCGGCCAATGGCGCCGTCTCGGTGGGCCCGCCCCTGCCGCCACCGGTGTTTTCGGTCGATTCGGGGTTCCACGCCGCAGGGGCCGAGGTGCTCCTGGAACTGCGCGGGTCCCCGACCAACGCCCTGATCCGCTACACGACCAACGGCGATCCGGTCACGGTGGTCTCGCCGGCATGGTCGGGCCCGTTGCGCGTCCAGCGCTCCATGGTGGTCCGGGCCAAGGCCTACCTCGAGGCGAGGTCGAGCGCGGAGTCGATGCGCAGCTATTTCTTCGGGGTGTCCCACGATCTGCCGGTCATCTCGCTGGCGGCGGCGGCCTCGAACTTCGACTTCAAGAACGGCTACCTCATCGGCATGGGCACCAGTGTGCTCAACGCCAGCGGGCAGGTGCTGCAGAGCTATCCGTATTCCGGCTCCAACGCCTGGAAAGACCGGGAGATCGAGGTGGGTTTCGAGTTCTTCGAGACCGACCGCCAGTCGAAGGTCCGCCAGAAGGTCGGCATGTCCGTCTATGGAGGCTGGGGTTCTCGGGGGTACCCGCAGAAGTCCTATGCGCTCTCGGCGCGGGCCAAGTATGGCGATGGCACGCTGGCCCACCGCTTCTTCCCGGACCGGCCGATGGACCAGTTCGAGGCGCTGGTGCTGCGGAATTCGGGCAACGACAACCAAAGCACCCACCAGACGGCGGTGCGTTCGCCGATCACCCAGTTCGGGCCGGTGACCACCTATGGCAGCTACTTCGTGAACGGGCAGTTCACGCTGATGCGCGATGCGATGATGCAGCGTCTGATCGCCGACACGGGGCTCGACACCCAGGCCTACCGGCCGGCGGTCGTGTACCTCAACGGCGACTACTGGGGGATCCACAACCTGCGCGAGAAGCTCAACGAGCACTCCGTCATCGGCAACCACGAGGTGCCCCGGGGCGGGCTCGACCTGATCGAGGGCTACGGCACGGTGATCGCCGGCGACAGCCAGGCCTACACGGCGATGCGCTCATTCATGGCTTCGCGGGATCTCTCGGTCGCCACGAACCTGCAGACGCTGGTCGAGCGGTACCTGGACCTCGACAACTTCCTCGAGTACCAGGCGTCGGTCGCCTACTTCCAGAACTTCGACATCGGCAACATCAAGTGCTGGCGGCCGCGGGTTCCGAACGGCCGATTCCGATGGATCGTGTACGACCAGGACTACGGCTTCCACCTGTGGCGTCCCGAGGTGTACGTCCCCGCCATGGCCCGTGACTATGCGAACTATGACAACATGTTCGCCTTCCTGACCGCCGGCACGGGCACGGGCACGGGTTGGCCCAACGAGGGCGGCCGCACCCTGATGCTGCGGCGCCTGCTGGCCAACCCGGAGGTGAGGACCCGCTTCATCCAGCGGTGCGCCGACTTCCTGAACGGTCCCTTCCGTGAGGAGCGGGTGGAGGCGACGATCCGCGCGATGGCCGCGGTGATCCGGCCCGAGATCCCCCGGCACCTCCAGCGCTGGAGCTTCGCCGAGCTGCAGAAACGCGGGTACGGCAAGCCGTATCAGGCGGAGTACGAGCCGTTCACCCAGGCGACCTGGGAGAAGAACATCGATTCGTTGAGCGACTTCGCCCGCAGGCGCCCGGCGAAGCTGCGGCAGGACTGCCTCGCCCACTTCGGCCTGAAATCCGGCTTGGCCCAGATGCAGGTGGCGGTCTCACCGGCCGGGGCGGGGCAGGTACGGCTCAATCGCACCGTGGCCGAGCCCGTTCCGTGGGTGGGTACGTTCTTCCGCGATGTGCCGCTGGTGGCCACGGTTCTCCCCAAGCCGGGATTCCGCCTGGCGGGTTGGAGCGGTTGGGGCATGGACTCGACGGAGGCCCGCTGGTCGTTCCAGCCGCCTCCCGGGACCAACACGCTGACGGCACGGCTGGAGGCCTATCCGGCCGTGCCCCCGATCCGGCCGCCGGTGGTGCTCAGCGAGGTCCAATACCATCCGTCGGACGCCGCCGATTCCGGGGATTGGATCGAGTTGCACAATCCCGGCCCGGAGGCGGTGGACCTCACCGGGTGGTTCCTGCGTGATGCGACTGACGACCACGTCGCCGTGATCCCGGGCGGGGTGATTCCCGCCGGCGGATACGCCGTGCTCTGCCAGGAGGCCCTGCGGT
>JAJTFN010000080.1 GCA_021298285.1 Verrucomicrobium sp. | reverse complement strand
GGCGACTTCCGGCCGATCCGCACCAACGTCCCAGGCATCGACATCTGCGAACTGTTCCCGCGCCAGGCCAAGATCGCCCACCGCTACACCCTCGTGCGGTCGGTCTGCCACGACTTCGCCGACCATGGCGGGGCGCACAAGCGCTTCATGACAGGCCGCGTGCCGGCCACGCCCACCGAGTTCGTCAACGATGCCCCGGCCGTGACCTCCATCGTCACGCGCATGCTCGAGTCGCGCCGCAGCAGCCCGCTCCCCGCCTGCGTGGCCGGGGTGGACGATGGCCGCAGCCACATCGACGTCTTCAGCCTCGGGTCCGCCTACCTGGGCCCCTCGCAGACCCCCTTCATCGTCGCGGGCGACCCCAGCCGCCCGGACTTCCGGATCAAGGACCTCGAGGTGGCCCAGGCGGCCGCCACCCGGCTCGACGACCGCCTGCACCTGCTCTCGTCCATGGACCGGCTGCGACGGGACCTCGACGCGAGCGGCACGGTGGCGGCGATGGACCGCTTCAACCAGCGGGCCCTGGGCATGCTCACGAGCGCGGAGGTCCGCGACGCCTTCGACCTGTCGCGCGAGCCGCAATCGGTGCGCGATCGATACGGCTGGCACGCCTATGGCCAGCGGGGGCTCCTGGCCCGCCGGTTGGTCGAGGCCGGCTGCCCCTTCGTCACCATGGTCTGGGAGAACCCCTTCCCCGGGAAACCCATCCCGGCCGGCTGCACCTACAACTGGGACTCGCACGCGGTCAACTGCCACATCTTCGACGACTCGCGCTGGCGCTTCCCGGTCTACGACCAGGCCGTCAGCGCCCTGATCGACGACCTCTACGACCGGGGCCTGGACCGCAAGGTGTTGCTGGTGGTGACCGGCGAGTTCGGGCGCACCCCGCGCCTCGAGCGCAACCGGGGCACCGAGACCAAGGTGGTGCAACCCGGCCGCGACCACTGGCCGCAGTCGATGAGTTTCCTGGTGGCCGGCGGCGGCATGCGCACGGGCCAGATCGTCGGGGCCACCAACGCGAAGGCCGAGCATCCGGTCGAGCGGGTGCTCTCGCCCAACGACCTGTGGGCCACGGTCTACCGGCACCTCGGCATCGACTACCACGAGTCGCTGCTCGACCTCAGCGGACGCCCGATGCCGATCCTGCCCTTCGGCGCGCCCATTCCGGAGTTGCTCCCGACCGGGGCCTAGGCCGGCCCGTCCCCGGACGCATGAGCCCATCACCGAACGCCCTGCCCCGACGGACCCGCTTCGGGCAGGCCCCCGCGATGACCTTCCTCGTCATCGCCCTTGCCGCGCTCGTCGCCGGAATCCTTCCTCCGGCGTTGGCCGAGGGCATCCCTGGCCGCCCCGGCAGGTCGGCGGCGAAGCCCGCCCGCCCGAACCTCCTGCTGATCGTCTCGGACGACCAGGCCTGGACCGACCATGGATTCATGGGCCACGGGTCGATCCGAACACCCCACCTCGACCGACTGGCCGCGAGGTCGGTGTGCTTCACCCGGGGCTATGTGCCCTCGAGCCTGTGCTGTCCCAGCCTCGCCTCGCTCATCACGGGCCGGTACCCACGCCAGCACGGCGTGGTCTGCAACGACCCGCCGAGGCCACCCGGGACGTCGGCCGCGGCCTTCTACCGGAGCGAGGCCTACCGGTCCGGGCGCGAGCGCCTCTCCTCCTTCCTCGAGGCGACGCCCACGCTGCCCCGGCTGCTGCGCGACCAGGGCTACCTGAGCTTCCAGAGCGGCAAGTGGTGGCAGAACGACTTCGCCCGCGGTGGGTTCACCCACGGCATGACCCGGGGCGACCGGCACGGCGACGCCGGGCTCGAGATCGGCCGGGTGACGATGAAGCCGATCGAGGACTTCGTGACGATGGCCGAGGACCAGGGACGGCCCTGGATGGTCTGGTACGCGCCCATGATGCCGCACGACCCGCACACCCCCCCGGAACGGTTCCTGGCACGGCACCGCGGTTCGGCGCCCTCGCTGCCCGAGGCGAGATACCGGGCCATGGTCGAGTGGTTTGACGAGACCTGTGGGCAGTTGCTCGGATTCCTCGAACGGCGGGGCTCCGACACGAACGCCCTGGTGGTCTTCGTCACCGACAACGGCTGGATCACCGACCCGCAGACCGGACGCTACGCCCCGCGCTCAAAACAAAGCCCCTACGACGGCGGCCTGCGGACGCCCATCCTGGTGTCATGGCCGGGACGCGTGGCCCCGCGGCGCGACGACACCCACGCCGTCTCCAGCCTGGACGTCCTGCCCACGCTGCTGAAGGCCACCGGCACGCCCCCACCGCCCGGGCTGCCCGGCGTCGACCTGCTCAACCAGGCCGCCGTGCGACGGCGGGATTCGGGGTCCGGGATTCGGTGTCCGGCGAGTGCTTCACCCATGACGCGGTGGACCTCGACCGGCCCGAGTCCGGCCTGAGGTGGCGCTGGATCGTGCGGGACGGCTGGAAGCTCATCCTGCCGGCCGCGTGGAACGAGCCCGGGACCCGGCCCGAGCTGTACCGGATCGTCGACGACCCCTTCGAGCGCTCCGACCTCGCCGCCCGGCATCCCCGTCAGGTGGACCGGTTGCGACGGCAGCTTGAGAAGGACTGGAAGCCCGCCTGGCCCTGAGCCCGCCGGCTCACCGTTCACCCTCCGCGCGACCGCCGGGCCCGGCGGCCCCGGGGCTCCCCGGGTTGCGGCCCGATTGACGGCCTCGCCGCGGCCGGCGCACCGTCCAGGCATCTTCCCATGCGACATCTCCCAGGCATCCGGTCCAGGTTCGTCGAGGTGTGGATCCGACGGCTCGCGTGCGTCCTGGCGGTCGCCAGCCTCCTGCTGACCCTCGCGCTGACGACCGCGCCGGTGGGAGGTCTGGCTGCCGAGGCCCTGGAGGCATCCAACGCCGCGACCCCTGATCCCGCCTCACCCGGAACCCGACCGAACCTCGTCTGGATCGTCGTCGACGACCTGTCGCCGGACCTGGCCTGCTATGGCCAGCGAACCATCGCGACACCGAACCTCGACCGCCTGGCCGCCGAGGGCGTGCGATTCGAGGCCGCCTTCACCACAGGACCGATCTGCTCCATCAGCCGCTCGGCCCTCGTCACCGGATGCTACCAGACGCACCTCGGCTGCCAGAACCACCGAAGCGGAAACGCCCGTCACCCGATCACCCTCCCCGAGGGCATGACGATCGTGCCCCGGATGCTCCGCGAGGCGGGCTACCACGTGAACAACCTGTCGATCGACGACTTCCTCAAGCCGGGCGGCGCGGTGGGCGTGGCCAAGACCGACTACAACTTCTCGTGGGACCGCGCCGGGACCTACGACACCCGGCACTGGGCCGAACGACCGGCCGGAACGCCGTTCTTCGCCCAGGTGCAGCTGCATGGGGGCAAGCACCGCGGAGAGAGGCCCGGAACGCAATGGCCCGCAAAGGTCCGGTCCGCCCTGGGCTCCACCACACCGACCAACGCCTTCGAACTGCCACCGATCCTGCCGGAGGACCCGGTGATCCGGGAGGACTGGGCCCAATACCTCGACACGGTGCGCTATACCGACCACGAGGTGGGGCGCCTCCTCGACCGCCTGCGCCAGGCCGGCGAACTGGAGCGCACGGTGGTGGTGTTCCTGGGCGACCACGGCATCAGCCATGTCCGGCACAAGCAGTTCCTCTATGACGGCGGGCTCCGGATCCCCCTCATCATCCGGGGACCCGGCGTGCCCCGCGGCACCGTCCGCCGCGACCTCGTGGAGCACATCGATCTGGCACCCACCGCCCTGCGCCTGGCGGGCCTGCCGATCCCGCACTGGATGCAGGCCCGACCGCTCTTCGGGGCGGCGGGATCGCGCGAGTTCGCCTTCGCCGCCCGGGACCGTGCCGACGAGACGGTCGACCGCATCCGCTCGGTTCGCAGCCGCCGCTTCAAATACCTCCGCAACTACTACCCGAGCCGGCCCTACCGGCAGCCCAACCGCTACATGGACGACAAGGCCATTGTTCAGGCCCTGCGACGGTGGCACGCCGCCGGGGCGCTCACCCCGGCACAGGCCCGCGTGATGGCCGGATCACGGCCACGCGAGGAACTCTATGACCTCGAGGCGGATCCCTTCGAGGTCACCAACCTGGCCGACGACCCCCGATGGACCGCTGAGCTGCGCCGGCACCGGGCCGCCCTCGCCGCCTGGCAGGAGCGCACGGGCGACCGGGGACGCGACCCGGAACCCGAGGCGGTGTACTTGAGCTACGTGCGCGACGACCGTCCCGAGGGCGGCGGCAGCGCCCAACGTCGAGGGACCTTCGAGGCCAACGTCGACAGGATGCTGCGGTGGTCGGTGGAACGCCCCATGGACCGCTGGGAACCCGAGCGCCCGTGACGTGAGCCGGACTCCTGCCGGAAGCCCCCAGCCGGAGGATCGTCCGGTCCGGCATCGGGACCGTCACGGGACCCGTTCCTCGCGCAGGATCCGTCCCGCCGCGCCTCAGGCCTTGCCGTCGCGGAGGTGCACCCAGCAGTGCACATGGGGATCGCCCCGGAAGTACCAGAGCATGTGCGGCCCCTCGATCTGCCAGACGTCCCAGACGCCATCCTTGCCGAGGTCGTGGGCCTTGAAGTAGGCGAGGTTCAGGTTGCCCAGGCCCTGCGCATCGACCAGACGCATCGACTCGTCGGCATCCACCTGCCGGAAGGGGGCCAGCAGGTCCCGGAGCACCTGCCGCATCAATCCCTTCTGGTCGGCGCTCAACTCCGAGCAGGGCAGTCCGGCAAGCCCCTCGCGGCGGCCGCTCAGGCGGACCGTCTCGGTGGCCCGTTCAGGACGGCTGCGGCCCTCCACCAGCGCGGCCTGGCGCTGCCGCCCATCGAGGGCCTGGAACAGCTCGTTGGCCCGCCGGGCCTGGTACCAGAACACGTTGCCCGGATGGTCGGCCGGCTCCTCGTCGTTCGGACCCGACTGGTGCCCGTAGAAGATGGGCCCGCCGAAGGCCGTCCCGGCCACCGAATCGCCGTCGCAGCGTCGCGTGCAGTGGCGCCCGGTGAGCACCAGCTCGAAGGCCCCGCTCCCGGGCCGACCGAAGAGGGCCACCGAGGTGCCTCCCTCGAAGCCCTTGCCCTCGGAGTCCTCGACCATCTGGCGCATCATCGCCTCGGCATGGTCGGGATGGTGCAGCTTGCGGAAGATCTGGCGGACGAGGTCCTGCTGGTCGGGCCGGAGGGCATCCTTGATAGAACGCCCGGTGATCATCCAGTTGTTGTCGACCTTCTGCCGCAGCGGGTCGTCGAACTCCCGGCACAGGAGGCGGCGCTGCGCCTCGTCGAGCGAGCCATGGAGCTGGGCGGCCAAGGTCTCGGAGGTGACGCCCGAGGCCGGGGCCGCCGACAGCGATGGCGCCGCCTGGCCAAGCAGGGCCAGCGGGATCGCGGCGGCGGTGGAGGCAAGGAACCGGCGGCGGTCGATGACGGTCGCGGACCGAGACACCTCGGGAAGGATCGGGATCGGGGTCATGGCGGAGTCTGGAACGGATCCACCCGGACGGGCCAGCCCGGAAATGCGGCACCGGCGAGCCTCCGTCGGGTCGTCCCTGCGGACTTGCCCCTTGTCAGCCAGCCCTGCCGTGGGTTCCATGACGTTAGGTACCCCCGCCACCGCCATGACGTCTCCCATCGTCCCCGCCCCCGGCCGTCGCCGGGCCTTCACCCTGATCGAGCTGCTGGTGGTGATCGCCATCATCGCGATCCTTGCCGGCATGCTCCTGCCGGCCCTGGCCAAGGCCAAGACCAAGGCCCAGGGCATCCAGTGCCTCAACCACACCAAGCAACTGCAACTGGCCTGGATCATGTACGCCGAGGACCATCAGCAGCGCCTGGTGCTCAATGGCACCGGAGACCAGAAGGGCTGGGTCGCCGGCTGGATCATGGGCAACACGCCCGACGCCACGAACGTCAACCTGCTCCGGCCGCCCAACGGCCTGCTGTGGCCCTACAACCAGTCGGCCACCATCTACCGCTGCCCCGCCGACCGCAGCACGGTCCGCCTCGGCGGCAGGGACCATCCGCGCACCCGCAGCGTGTCGATGAACGGCTTCATGAACGGCCAGAGTTGGCACACCGACCTGATGGCCAAGACCTGGAGGACCTTCCGCAAGCTCGGTGACATGCGCTCGCCCAGCCAGATGTTCGTCTTCATCGATGAGCGCGAGGAAAGCGTCGACGACGGCTACATCCTCGTCTCCATGGAACCGAACCAGCTCTGGGGCAACCTGCCGGCCGCCTACCACAACGGCGCCGCCGGCCTGAGCTTCCCCGACGGGCACTCCGAGATCCACCGGTGGCTCGACCCCGGCACCCTCCGCAAAGGCGTCACCGGCGACCGCAAGGCCCCCCGCGACGTGCCCTGGATCCAGCAGCGCGGCAGCGAACCCGTCGAATGACCCAAGGGGTCGGTGTTCACGATGGACACAAGCCGTCCCGACCGCTGACGGCCTGACCTCCCCCCGGGGCCGTCCGATCGAGCCCGTAGCGGACCGCACGCCGGCCTTGTTCCGCGTCCCCGCTTCAAGCACGCTCGGAGGCTTTCCGTGGATTTCAACCTCCCCAACGCCATCGCGGGCCTGCTGGTCGGCGTCGTCGTCGGCGCCACCGGCGTCGGCGGGGGCGCCCTCATGACGCCGGTGCTGGTGCTCCTGTTCGGGGTGGCCCCGCAGACGGCGGTCGGGACGGACCTGCTCTTCGCCGCCCTGACCAAGATCTTCGGGACGGCGGTGCACCATCGACAGGGGACCGTCGACTGGCCCGTGGTGAAACGCCTGGCGCTGGGCAGCCTCCCGGCGGCGGCGGTGACCCTGGCCTGGATGACCCTCACGGCAACGGCCCAGGTGCGCAGCGGATTCCTGATCAAGGCCGTGGCCGTCGCCCTGCTGATCACGGCCGCCGGCATCCTGTCGAAGGATTGGCTGCAGCGGGTCGGCCGCAACGGTCCCGCGGGCATGATGGGATTCCTGGGCCGCTCCCAAGTCTCGCTGACGGTGGTGGCCGGGGTCGTCCTGGGCGTGCTGGTCACGCTCACCTCCATCGGGGCCGGGGCCCTCGGGACGGTCCTGCTGGTATACCTCTATCCGGTCCGGCTCACCCCAGGACGCCTGGTCGGGACCGATCTGGCCCACGCGATCCCGCTGACCCTCATCGCCGGCACGGGGCATCTCATGATGGGCAACGTGGACGGGAGCCTGCTGACCAACCTCCTGATGGGCTCCATCCCCGGCGTCCTTGCCGGTTCCTGGGTCAGCACCCGCGCGCCGATGCAGTGGGTGCGCGTCGGCCTGGCGGTGATCCTCGCCGCCGTCGCCGCCAAGATGCTGGCGACCTGAGGGAATCCGGCCGTTCCCGGCGCCACCTACGGCGCGTCGAACTCCACGAAGCGCGTCTCGCCCGGCGGCACCTCGATCTCGACCCGTTCGGCACCCGTCCAGGACCGGCCCGTCATCCACTCGCGGGCCGGGGTCGCCCCGAACCTCGGGATCAGGCGGACCTTGGCCACCCGCTCCGGGAACACCCGCGCCGGGGTCCGGCCGGTCTTGGCCACCCCGTCATTCTGCACCAGTTCCACCACCCAGCCCCGACGGTTGCGGTTGATCTGGTACTGGATGGGATCGCCCTCGACGGCCACGGGCAAGGTCTCCTCGGCCAGGCGACGTAGGCGGTCTTCCGGGATCGCCGCCGGGCGACCGGTCACCGGATCGACCGACTCGGCCAGCACCTCGGCCACGCCCGCCTTCCGCAGGCGGTCCCAGGCCTCCGGCGTCAACGCCTTCACATGCCGATCGCGCAGCAGCAAGCGGCTGCCCGAGGCCAGTGCGGTCTCCAGCTCGCGCACGAAGCCGGGCCCGAACTCCAACTCACCGGCCAGCAGGATGACCGGATACCTCGCCAGGAAGGCCCCGGTGGCCGTGGACAGCACCACGTCGCACCACTCCCCGTGGCGCGTCGCCTTCAGGTAGTCCGCCTCGGGATTGGGCGGGTTTCCCGGCAGAGGCGGACGCGGCATCCCGCCGAACAGGCGGCTCTCGAGCAGGTCGGCCACCTCCTGGTCCGCCGGGGTCCGCGGGAAGATCCCCCAAGTCTTGCCGATGTAGCCGTTGTATCCGGCGAGATGGTCGAGGACCACCAGGAGCGGCGTGTGCGGGTTGCCGCGATCATGGGCCCGGAAGAACGCCCGCACCTCGGCGGCGGCCCGCCCATGCGACGTCAACGCCCAAGGCTCGCGCCCGGTCTCGAAGAAGCTGTTCACGCTGTTCTCCGGCGTCACCAGCGCCGCGCCGGCGAACCACGCATGGCGCCACATCCGCAGGCAAAGGCTCAGCGAATGCCCCGCATCCAGCCCGGTGGCGGTGGGACCGTGGGTGTCCAGCGGGCCCCGGGTGGTGACCGCGTTGCCGAACCACGGGCTCATCTGCACCGAGAAGGGCAGGTTCCACTGCCGGGCCGCCCCGCGCGTGAAGGCGATCTTCGACTGGGTGAACCCGATGTTCTCGCCCACCTCGATGCCGACCACGCTCGCGCCCCACTCGGCGGCGTAGGCTTCGTAGTGCGAGTGGCCCGTCACGCTGATGACGCGGCCGCCCTTGGCTTGACGGTGCCAAAGGAAGTATTGGCGCAACTGATCGTAGGCCTCGCGCCGGGTCGTCGGCACGGGATCGTAGCCCTGGGTCCCCGGAGGCCTCAGGAATCGGCCGCGCTGGGCCTCGAAGTCCTTGCCCAGCACGTCGCGCATCCAGTTCGGGTCGGTCCGGAGCCGGTGGTAGTGGTAGCCCCACTCGCCCAACTGGACGGCCGTGAAGACGCCCGCGCCATCCAGGATGCGCACCGCCGCCTCGTCCTCGGCCGAGAGCAGGCTGGTGCCGCCTTCCAACTGCATGCGGCCGCCGTCCGGGGGGTACAGGAGCACGGGCCAACGCCGCCGGGCCAGGACCTCGAAAGCCGCCCGCGATCCCGCCGAGGCCGACGGCCCGGGATCCATGGCATCGGCCAGCCCGAGCCGCTCCAGGGCCCCGAGGAAGGATTCCAGCTCGCGCGGCTCCGAGGGACCGCCATAGATCGCAAAGTGGACGTTCGTGGAACCGGGCAGCCACCGGGGTTCCGGCGCGGTCTGCCGGAAGGCTGGACGGACCGCAGCCGGAGCAGGTCCGCCCGACGAGGCGGGCTGGGTGGCGGTCCCGCGCCGGGTCCACGCCATCACGCGGCCCGCGGCGTCGAGGGCCTCCGGATTGCGATGGACGATCCCGTGCAGCGCGAGGGCGAGGATCACCTCGTTGTGGTTGATGCCCTTGGGCTGTCCGTCGTAACCCGGCTCCTTGCCCACGCCGGTGCGGGTGTTGCCCCGGGCGTCGACCTCGCCGGACGCGAGGACGCGTGAGACCTGCCAGCGGGCGGCCGGCTTGAGGGCCTCGTCCAGCTCGGGCAGCGAGACATGCAGGGCCAGCGCCTGGGCGAAGAGCAGCGTCACCGCATTGTAGCTCGAGTCACGCCCGCCATGCTCGAGGAAGACCCCCTCGTCGTCGCGCTGCTTGAGCGCCTCGGCCACCAATCGCCGGGCCGTCGCCACCAGCGCCTCGTCGCCGAGGACGCGTCCACAGGTTCCGAAGGCCTTGGCGGCGATGAACACCCGGTTCACCGCCTTGCGGCTCTTGGGCAGGATCGTCGGCTCCCCGGCCGCGATGAAGTCGCAGGCGCGACGGAGCCTGGGCTCGATCGCCTGGATGCGGTCCCGGAAGTGGGCCTCATGCGGCGACTGCCGGATGACGAGGATCGCCCTCCCCAGTTCCTGCAGGAAGAAATACGCCGTCTCCACGGCGGCGGCCCCGTTGGCCGAACTGCCGCCATTGGGACGTTCCGCAGCGCTGAAGCCGCCGTCGGCCCGCTGGTGCTCGAAGGTCACCTCGATGCCCCGCCAGGCACGGTCGGCGCGCGCGAGGTCGCCGGCCACGACCGCCGCGATCACGGCCCGGCAACTGCCCCGCTGCGCGCCAGCCTCGATCCACCGCCCCTGACCCCGGTTCCCCCCGGCCAATCCCTGGTCGTCCGGCAAGTCGTTCCGGCTGAGCCACTCCAGCCATCCCTCCGGCAGGGATCGCAGCACGTCGTACTCGCGCAGGGGCGGCGGCGGGTCCGCCAGGCCTTGGAGCACCACGGAGATCGCCACGGCCAACAGCGCGACCAGGCGACCTGCCGGTCGGGTCCAGGGATGGCACCACCGGGCGATGCCCACGGCGGATGGGAGGTCGGATGATGGATGTCGATGCATGCGAACGGGTTCCTCGAGCGATTCGGAGGCGGTGTCAGGGTTCCTTGGACCACTCGAGCCATTCCCGCTCGATCTCCGCCGGATCAGGTTCGCCGTCGGCCACGAGGATGCGATGGCGCATCGCATGGACACCCCGTGGCGGCAGCGCGAACTCCCCCGCCTGCTGCGGGGACCAGCAGAAGAACGGCTCGGTCGGATGGATCCGCATCGGCTCGGGAAACCGGAAATTCGACGGATGGGCCAGGAGCACCACGCCGGCGGTCCCGACGGCACCGGCCGCCGTGGTGGCGGATCCCCCGATCCAGCACCAGCGCCCGCGGGATTCGTTGCCCCTCACCCGGTCCGTGAGGCCCTCCGAGGTCCGGAACCGGCAGTTCGGCGCGCCATCCCAGGCATCGAGCCCGCGGAACCCCAGGCCTCCGTAGCGGTACTCGGGCAAGGTCAGCGTGCGCGCGGTGGCATTGGTCTGCCGCACCGTGAGGTCGATCCGGTGGGGCTTGCCGGGCGGCGTGGCGGGCACGCGCACCGTCCAACCCTCGAGCAGGATCGTCTCGGGCGTCGGGGCCGTGAGGTCGACATACCGGTGCAGCGTCCGGATCTCGGCCCCGTCGGCCGATTCGCGGGCCCCAAGCCATTCGACCATCTCCACCCGCCCCTTCTTCTGGCCCATGTTCCAGAAATCCGGCGACCGGCCATCGATGGAGGTCCGTGTCCATGCGGTCCAGAGCCCATGATGGTGCAGGTGGTTCTTGGGATAATCGCCTAAGACCACCGCGCCCGCCGGGGTCACCAGCGGATGCAGGTAGCCGCCCCGGCGATATTCCACGGGCACCCCGGCCGGGAGCATCCCGCGGCCGCCCCGGTAGGTCACCACCGGTTTGGAGCGCAGCATGACGGTGACCACCGAGTCCTCCCCGCATTCCAGCCGCACGGGGAAGCCCGGCTCGCGCCCGGCAGGCTTGGAGGCCGCCGTTGCCGTCTCCGCGAGGATGGCCACCCCTCCCAGCAACAAGGCCAGGAATTGGCCGATGACCACACGGGGTCGTCGCACTGGATCGGGACCAGGGGAGGCGGTCATGCCGGACAGGTTCCACGGGGCCATCCCCAGATCACACACCATGGACCGGAAGCCTCAAGAAAAGTCCGATGCGCTCCATGGGAGCGATTGGCGCGTCAGGGTTCCTTCATCGGCCGGTCCGCCGACTTCGCCGGAGGTCCCCCGGCGCCATTCTCCCGCATCCGGAGTCCGACCATCTCGTAGATCTGACCCACGGCCAGGAGCAGCGTCGTCTCGCGGTCGGCGCTGTTGTACACGACATTGGCGAGGCTCGAGGCGTTCGACGCCATCTCCGAGCGGGTGCCCAGCAATTGATCGATGTTGAGGTCCCCGGCGAAGTACGCGTCCCGCCGCTGCTGGAACTCGGCCAGCTTGCGCCGCCCCACCTCGAGCAACTGGGTGCGGTTGGCGTCATTGTCCCAGATGGCGGTGGTGGTGCTCTGGATCCGCCGGCGGATGCTCATCTCCTCGGCCTCGATCTCCGCCTCGAACTGGCGCATGAGCGCCTCGGTCTTGAGCCGCGTGGCCGACCGGACCCGGGCGTCGTTGAGGCGGACATTCACCCCTCCGCCCACCGCCCAGCCGTCATAGCGGGTGTCGAGCGAGCGGGACCCGAACGGGAAGAGGCTCCCCTCGAGCAAGGTGGTGACGTCGAATTTCCCGCGCACCGCCTGGTCATGCTGGAGCCGCACGTTGCCGATGGCGTTCTCAAGCACCTCGAAGGCCGGGTTGTTCTCCTTGGCCCGCTGGATGAGCTTCTCGAGGCCCTCCGGCGTCCGCGCGGACACGGCATAGTCGCTGATGGCGTAGTCGGGCATCACGAGGTCGACCCGGTTGGTGAGGTCGAGGCCGACGTAGCCCATGAGGTTGCTCCGGTAGTCCGACCCCCGGGCGGCGTAACTCGCCTGCGTGGACTGCGCCGAGGCCCTCACGGACTCCACACGGGTGCGATCCTCGGGGCGCAGCCGGGGCTCCTTCAAAAGGCCTGAAAGGTCGTCGACCCAGCTCTGGTAAAGTTCCACCAGGCGGTTGTAGTAGATGGCGAGGTAGTAGTAGCTCAGCGCATTCTCGACCTGGACGCGGTAGCTCTTGAGGTAGTCGAGTTGCGCCTTGCGGGCGGTGGATTCCTGGAACGCCTGGCTGATGATGCGGTCCTGGCGGCGGCGTGAGCCCAGGAAGGGAAACTCGACCCGGGAGCCGATGTAGGCGCCGGCCTGGCCATCCTTGGGGTCCGGGCCCAGCGGGTCGGAGGAATCGCCATAGCGCGAGAAGAACGACGGCCCCACCTCGAGCCGCATCGACGAGCCCTCGAAGCTCTCCTTCTGGACTCCCAAGACGGAGGTGATCTCATGGCCGACGCCCAGACGCTGGAACGGAAACCGGGTCACCTGGTTGCAGAACTCCGTGTAGGGCTCAAGCCGGTTCAGGTTGGCCCGGAACTCCTCGAGGCCGTGCCGGGAGGCGTTCATCTCCTCGCGCGAGGCCCGCATGCTCGGATTGAGGCGGAAGGTCAGCTCGACGATGTTCTTGAGGTCGAGCCGGTAAGGTGCAGGAACCGCCGGCGCACGCGGGACGGCCGCAGAGGCGACCACGGGGGCCGGACGCGATGACCTGCCTGCGGCCCCCTGGCCCGCATCCGGCACCACCGGCGCCGCCCGCAGCGGATGCCCGGGAATGGAAATCACCGCCAACACCAAGGCCAGGCCGACGCCGGCATGGGCCGGTGGGAGATCCCCGGAACGACGCCCCGTCACGCCCCCCGTCCCGGAGTGGACCTGACGGTGATCGACCGGCGCGCGGTCCGGTCCGCCCACGAACGGGCCAGCGGAGCGGTTTCCACCGCCCGACCCACCCTCTGGATCCACCACGTGCATGTCACCGATCTGCGCTTCCGTCCGCATCCGCATGGAACGCTCCCCGCAGCGCTCCCTCGTCGCGTCCCCACGGGACGGCATCCAGGACACGCGTTCTCGGGAGGATGACGCTCGGAACCGACGACCACCCTTCGAGACGACCACGACCACCCGGCCGGGCGCCCCAGGAACCTGCGGACAAAACAACGCTTGGGATGCATCCATGGTCACCGGACACGGGCCGGATGTCCATCCCCCGGACTCGGCGCGACATGCCCGCGCCGACTCCGGCCATGCCCATTCCTGGAAGGACGGGTGTCCCCGGATTGACAATGGCAAGGAGCTCCAACGACCTTGGTCTCGTCAACCGCCCTGGGCTGCGCCCCGACTCATGAACCCTGCCACGCCGTCCTCGTCTCCCAGCTTCTTTCAGCCCCCCGCCCAGCCCGCGTCCGGGGATGCGGTGCTGCGGCGACACCTCGGCTGGATGGCTCTCGGCGGGATGTCGCTGGCCTCGTGGGCAGCCCGGATCACCGCCGAATCGGTCGTCCCGGCCGCCAGCCTGCGCCACCGCGACCTGCCCGCCACACTCACGCGGGTGCCCCAGACGCTTCTGGCGATCGCCCACTCCGAGGAGGGGCAGCGCGAGCTGGGCATCGGGGCCGAGACCGAGGCGGGCTTCGACCAGGCGCTGCGCAAGGCGGCCTCGGGATGGATGCGCTGGAGGAACCTTCCCGACGCGGAACAGCGCGAGGCCATCGCCCGGGCCGAGTCGGCGGTCGTGGGGGAGGTACGGCGGCGGTTCGGCGGCGCGGCCGTGACGCGGCTCCGCCAGTTGGAACTTCAGGCGCAGGGAGCCCGGGCCATGCTCAGGCCCGAGGTGGCCGAGCACCTGGCCCTCTCGGCCGGACAGCGCTCCGGCTTCGAAGCGCTCTTCGAACGTTCAGACCGCTCACTGGCCCAGGTCGCCGCGGTGGGTGCGGCGGGGCGTGCGCGCCGACAGGCCGCGGTCGCGCGCCACCGGACGGCCGAGTCCGAGGCGATGCAGAAGCTGCTGGACACCGGCCAATGGTCGCGGTGGGAGGCGTGCCTGGGC
>JAJTFN010000020.1 GCA_021298285.1 Verrucomicrobium sp. | reverse complement strand
CTCCACCGGTTCCCTCACCAGTTCCGCCAGCTCGAACAACGGCAGGGCGCCGTCCAGCCGCCATTGGCCCTCGGCCAGCGGTTCGATGCGGGCCTTCTCCTGGTCGAACTCGTCCTGGATCTGGCCGACCAGCTCCTCGAGCACGTTCTCGAGCGTGACCATGCCGGTGGTGCTGCCGTACTCGTCGACCACCACGGCGAGGTGCAGGCGGCGGTCGAGGAAGAGCTGGAGCAGGCGGTCGAGGCGGGCGGTCTCCGGCACGTAGATGACCGGCTTGCAGGTGGACCGGAGTCCCGAGGCCGGCCCTGCGGCGTCCCGGCGCAGGTAGATGTCCTTGACGTGCACCACCCCGACCAGGCGGTCGAGGTCGCCGTCCTCGCTGAGGGGAAATCGCGAGTAGCGGGTCTCGTCGGCGACCCGGAGGCAGTCGGCGATGGGGCGGCGCTGGTCGAGGGCCACGATCTCGCGGCGCGGGCGCATCACCTCCCGGACCCGGCGTCTGCCCAGATCGAGGGAGTTCTGGACGATCTCGCGGGCCAGCACCGAGCTCCCGCCGGCGGCCAGGGTCGACCCCAGCATCAGGCGCAGTTCGTCCTCGGAGTGCTCCTCCCCATGCCCGGCCGAATCGATCCCCAGGCGCTCGAGCACCCACAGCGAGGTCCGGTTGAGCACCCAGATCAGCGGATAGGTCACCAGGTAGAACCAGTGGAGCGGGTAACCCACCCAGAGGGACGAGGGCAGCGGGCGTTTGATGGCGATGAACTTGGGGGCCTGTTCCCCGACCACGACATGGAAGAAGGTCACCACCATGATGCCCACCGAGGCCGACAGGAAATGGCGAACCTGCGCCGATTCGATGCGGAACCATCCGAACACCGGCTCGAGGAGCGCGGCGAAGACCGGCTCCGCCACCCAGCCCAGCGCGAGGCTGGCCAGCGTGATCCCCAACTGGCAGGCGCTCAGGTACCCGTCGAGGTTGGCGAGGATGTGGCGGACCATGCCCGCGCGGCGGTGACGGCGCCGGATGTGGGCCTCGAGCTGGGTGTCGCGGATCTTCACCAGCGCGAACTCGGCGGCGACGAAGAACCCGTTGAAGGCCACGAGGGCCAGGGCCAGCGACAGCTTGGCCGCGATCTGCAGCATCGACGCCGGCTCGTTCATGGCGACACCTCCAGGAACAGGGCGCCGAGGACGTCGGAGAGGGTCACGATCCCCACCTCGACGCCCCCGGGGCCCCGGACGATGGCCAGATGCTCCCCCGATCGCTGGAACGCCCGCAGGGCCTCCTCGATCCGCAACGAGTCGTCAAGGAAGAGCGCCGGTCGCAGCCAGTCGCGGGCCGTCGCACCCCCCGCCTCGGGCTCGGCATGCAACAGGTCCTTGAGGCTGACGATCCCCTCGATGCGCCGGGCCGTGCGGGTGCCGCTCCACACGGGCATCCGGGTGTGGCCCCGGCTCCGGCAGAGCCCGCGGATCTCGGCGACGGTGGCGGTGACGGGAACCGTCTGGACCGAGTCCATCGGCCGGGCCACGCGGGACAGCGTCAGGTTCTGGGCGTCCAGCACCCGGTTGATGAGCGACCTCTCGGTCTTCGAGAGCGCGCCGGTGCTCGACTGGATGAGCGCCTTGAGCTCGTCGCGGTTGGCGAAGAGCCGGCCGCTCAGGGCCCGGTCCCCGGTCACCCAGAGCAGGCCCTGGGCAAAGCGCCCGACGAGGAACACCGCCGGTGCGAGCACCCAGTGCAGCGCCGCGAAGACCGGCAGCAGCAGCAGACACAGGCGGTTCGGCATGCGCTGAAACAGCCTCTTGGGCAGGAGCTCGCAGGCCAGGTAGATCACCAGGCCCGTGCCCAGCAGCATCGGCCACAGCGCCCAGGGACGCCCCCCGGCCCACACCTGGAGGTCCTGGAGGATGAGCGCCACGGCGGCGAAGTTGGCCACCGTGTTGCCGACGAGGATGGTCCAGAGGAAGTCCTCCGGGCGGTCCATGTACGCCAGGAGCCTCCGGGCGTTGCCGCTGCCGGCGCGCGCCCGCTGACGCACGCGCAGGCGGCTCAGGGCGAACACCCCGGCCTCCATGCCCGAGAGGAAGAACGACACGAGCAACCAGCCGACGATGGAGAGCCAATGCATCGCGTCGTGGCTCATGACTGGCCCTCCGTCTCCACCAGCAGCTCGCGGATGCGGCGCTCGTCCGCCTGGCGGACGGTGATCCGGAGTCCCTGGTGATGGAACGTCTCACCCGGGCCGGGGACGACGTCGGCCAGCCACAGCACCAGGCCAGCCATCGTCTCCACATCCCCCGGGGGATTCAGGCCCGGATACTCGCGACGGAAATCCTCGACCCGCATCGCGCCATGCACCCGCCAACGTCCCGGCGCCAGCCGCTCGAAGACGAACCCCTGGGGCTCCCCCTCGCGTCGGATCGTCCCGACCACCGAGGCGAGGATGTCCTGGAGCGTCAGGAGCCCGGCGGTTCCACCATACTCGTCCAGCACGATGGCCACCCCCCGGTGCTGTCGCTGCATCGACTCGAAGAGCTTCAGCAGGTTCATGCTCTCCGGGATGAACGACGGGAATTCCATCGCCATGAACAGGTCGGGCGTCGGGCTCGGATCGAGCAGGAGGGTCCGGGTGTTCAGCACGCCCACCACGTTGTCGGGGGTCTCGTCGTACAGGGGGATCCAGTGCCGGCCGGAGCGCCTGGCCTCGGCGACCATGCGGTCCATGGGCAGGTCGTCGGGCAGCAGCACCATCCGGGCCCTCGGCTGCATGACGTCCCCGGCGGTGCGCTGGTCCAGCGAAAGCACCTGGAGCAGGATCTCCTTCTCGCCGGCCCCGAGGGTGCCCTGCTGGTGGGCCAGTTCGATGAGGTCGGCGTACTCGTCATCCGACACGCCGGCCTGCAACTTCACCGATCGGGGCACCAGGCGCTCGACGATGGCGTCGACGCAGGCCTGGGCGATGCGCCTCACCGGCCGGGTGAGGCTGACGAAGATCCACAGCGGCTCGGCGACACGGAGGGCCCAGGTCTCCGGGCTCCGCACGCCGAGCGCCTTGGGGGTGACCTCGCAGCCCAGCAGCAGGAGGAACAGCCCAAGGGCCGCCCAGCCGACGCCGGACATCCCTCGGTCGAGGGCGAGACTGGCCGTCACCGTCATGGCCACCAGCAACGCGTTGGCCAGGGTGTTGCCGAGGGCGATCGCCGCGATGACATCGGCCGGTTGCGCCAGGAGTTCCCCGACCCGTTCGCTGCCCCGGCGTCCGGACTCGACGAGCCTGCGGGCGCGCCAGGTCCCCAATGAGAACAATGCCGACTCGGCCAGCGCGAAGAAGAAGCTCGCGACGACCAGGGTCAACAGGACCAGCAGCGGGGTGGTGGGCAAGGCGGCCAACACATCCATCGACTCCGAAAACCCTTCCGGATTCAATCCCGGAGGCGCTCGATGACCCTGCGCCCGCTTTCCAATCCCGGGGAATGCCGTACGCTGCGCGCCATGCGAACCGTCGTCTACCCGGGAAGCTTCGACCCGATCACCAACGGCCACCTGGACGTGGTCCAGCGGGCGGCCAAGATGTTCGACCGGGTCATCCTGGCCGTCGCACGGAACGAGGGGAAGCAACCCCTCTTCAGCCTGGAGGAGCGCAAGCGGCTGGCCCTCTCGGCTGTTTCCGGCCTCGGCAACGTGGTGGTCGAGACCTTCGAGGGCCTGCTGGTGGACTACGTGGTCCGCCACGGTGCCTGCGCGGTCGTGCGGGGGCTCCGGGCTGTCAGCGACTTCGAGTTCGAGTTCCAGCTCGCCCTCATGAACCGGCGACTCAACGAGAACGTCGAGACGGTCTTCCTGATGCCGAAGGACTCCTACTCGTTCCTGAGCTCCAGGCTCGTGAAGGAGGTGGCCCGGCTGCGGGGCGACGTCTCCCCGTTCGTGGCACCCGAGGTCGTGCAAGCGCTCCGGGACAAGCTCGGCACCTGAGCCCCGACCCGGGCGACCCGGCGTTGCCTCGGGGTCAGCCCATGCCCCGGGACCCATGGCCGGCCCGGCAAAGGCGCCCCCCGATGCTGGACTCGAGGAATCCGCTCCGACACTCTCCGCCCCATGCATCCCCTCCGGTTCCTGGTGATCACCCCCGCCCTCCTCGCGCTCCCCCTCCAGGCGGGCGAACCCAAGGCCCTCTTCGACGGCAAGACCCTTGCCGGCTGGGAGGGCGATCCGAAGATCTGGTCCGTGCAGGAGGGTGCCATCACCGCCGGCCGCGTCGATGAGCGGGCCAAGCGCAACGAGTTCCTCGCCACCACCCGCGGCTACACCAACTTCGTGCTGCGACTGCGCTTCAAGATCGAGGGCACCGAAGGCTTCGTGAACTCGGGGGTCCAGATCCGCAGCGAACGCGTCCCCAACCACCACGAGATGGTCGGCTACCAGGCCGACATCGGCGAAGGCTGGTACGGGGCGCTGTATGACGAGTCCCGCCGCAACACGATCCTGGCCAAACCCGACCCGGAGGTCGTCAAGAAGGCGGTGAAACCGGGCCAGTGGAACCACTACGAGATCCGCGCCGATGGCGACCGGGTCGTGTTGAAGATCAACGGCGCCCAGACCGTGGACTACACCGAAAAGGACCCGAAGGTGGTCCCTCACGGTCGGATCGCCGTCCAGATCCACGGGGACGGGAAGACCCGCGTCCAGTTCAAGGACATCACCGTCGAGGAACTGCCCTGAACCTGGGAAAGCCCCGGGAAGAGGGGATGGATCACGGGCGCGGGAGAGGCACCCCGCGCGCCTCATCCCCAGACAACCAACAGGCCGCAGGAGGGAAACCCCTGCGGCCTTGCCGTGGATGGGTCTGTCGGGACCGTCGGGACGGGGGAGAAGACCCTCAGAAGAACCTGGATCACCCCGCGACCCCTCAATCCTCGCCGGGCTCGAGCGGCGGACGGACCCCGTACTTCTTCTTGAGGGCCTCGACCTGGGCCAGGGGTTTCATGCCGCCGGTGCAGGTCGGGTCGGACAGGGACGCGGCGGCCGCGCAGACGCCCGTCAGCAGCGACTTCTGCAGGTCCCAACCCTCGTGCAGGCCCAGCAGGACGCCCGCGCAGAACGCGTCGCCCGCACCGGCCGATCCCGCGATGGCCTTGGCCGGCACCTTGAGCGAGGGCTGCCAGTGGTCCTTGCCGTCGCGGGTCCGGGCGAAACAGCCCTCGGGAAAGTGGATCACGACCAGTTCCTTGACCCCGAACTGGAGGATTGCCCCGGCGGCGTGCCGCAGGGAGACCGTGTCCAGCACGCCTTCCTTGCGGATCCGGAAGCCGGTGACCATGCCGGCCTCGTACTCGTTGATGATGGCGTAATCGCAGTGCTTGAGCGCCGGAGTCACCACCGTCTTGAAGCGGTCGCTGGCCTCGCTGACCACGTCGATGCTGGTCTTGAGACCCGCGGCCTGGGCCGCCGCAAGGAGCTTGGCCGCGGCCGTCGTCCCGTCCTTGCCCACGACGTCCAGCTTGTCCAGGAGCAGCAGGTAGCCGAGGTGGAAGATGCGGGCCTTGATCTTGGAGAAGTCGAGATCCTTGCCGTCCCACAGGGCGTTGGCACCCCGGTAATGGAAGAAGGTGCGCTTGCCGGTCGACTGAACCGTGAAGACGTCGGTGTAGCTCGTGTCGGCCTCCGCGGTGGCCTTCAGGAGGCGGGTGTCGACCTTGTGCTTGGCGCAATCTTCGAGGATCGCATTCCCGAGGGCATCCTTGCCCACGAGCCCGGCCCCGAGCAGCGGGAACTCGACCCCGAGCTTGGCCAGGTCGAGGAGCACGTTGTAGGGGGAGCCTCCGGTTCCCAGGTGTTGGCTCTTGATGTTGGCCAACTGTTCGAGACCCGGGTAGGCATCGACCATCTTGACCCGATCGATGATCCAGTTGCCGCCGGCGAGGATGCCGGAGCGCTTGGAGACGGAATGGCTCTTCATCGGAAATGCAAACGACAATACGGACTGCGCAATTGAACGGTGGCACGGTACACCGGGCACCGTCCCGTTGTCTCCAAGGATTTGCAGGGGCTCTCCGTCCCAACGGATCGATCCTCCCCAGCCCACCACCGGGAGCCGGTCGCCGGACCTCGCGAAAAACATCACCTGAAGGGAAGGCTTCTTGTGTCGGGAGGCTTCGTCCGGATACTGTTCCTGCAAGTTTCCCTGCCGGCTTATGCGATTGAACCAGTCCCTCTGGATGGCCGCCCTCTGTTGGGGTGCTTCCGCGTTCCAACCCACCGCATGGTCGGCCGAACGCGGCCCCGACAAGCCCATCCCGCCAGCACCGCCGCTGCCCGCGATCCGCGCGCTGCGGCTGGAGCCGGCCAGACTCACGCTGCTCGACGGTCGGGACTCCCGGAAGGTCCTGGTCCTCGGCGAGACGCCGGACGGTTCCTGGGTCGACTTGGGCCCGAGCGCCGTCCTCAAGCCGGAGTCGGCGGATGTGGCCGTGGATGCCGAGGGCTACCTGATCGGAAGGAAGGCCGGCAGGACATCCGTCGCGGTCTCCGCAGCGGGCAGGACCGCCCGCCTTGAGGTCGAGGTGAAAAGCGTCGCCTCCCCCGAGGTCGGGTTCGTCCGCGACATCGAGCCCATCCTCAGCCGTGCGGGCTGCAACTCGGGCCCCTGCCACGGTTCGGCAAAGGGCAAGAACGGCTTCAAGCTCGCCCTGCGCGGCTACGACCCGGACTACGACTACCAGGCGCTGGTGAACGACCTCAGTGGTCGCCGGTTCAACCGGGTGCACGTCGACGAATCGCTGATGCTGCAGAAACCGCTGGGCGACATCCCGCATGAGGGACGCCAGGCCCTCGTGCCGGGATCGCGTTACCACCAGACCCTCCGGCAATGGATCTCCGAGGGGGCCCGCTTCCAGGAGATCGCCCCCAACCGGCCGACCCGCATCGAAGTCCTGCCGGCCCAGGTGAAGCTCGACCTGCCGGGACGGCGACAGCAATTGCTGGTGATCGCCACCTACCCCGACGGCTCCAGCCGCGACGTCACCCGTGAGGCCGTCCTGAGCAGCAACA
The DNA here is from genome assembly GCA_021298285.1 of Verrucomicrobium sp. GTDB lineage: Bacteria > Verrucomicrobiota > Verrucomicrobiia > Limisphaerales > UBA9464 > SXXZ01. Next base: position 39,147 of record JAJTFN010000020.1, on the reverse strand, counting down.
ACGAGGAGGTGGGCCTCGTCCAGGGCAACACCGTGATCCCCCTGAGGCGGGGCGAGATGGCCGTGCTCGTGCGTTACGAGGGCCAGTACGACGCGCGCGAGGTGACGGTCATGGGCGACCGGACCGGATTCCGCTTCGCCGCGATGCCCGCGTACAACTTCATCGACACGGCGGTGAATGCGAAGCTGGAGAGCCTCAAGATCAACCCCAGCGACCTGTGCACCGATGCCGAGTTCATCCGCCGGGTCTCCCTCGACATCACGGGCCAGCCGCCCACGGCCGAGGCGGTCCGGGCCTTCCTGTCCGACCCCGCCGAATCCCGCAAGAAGCGCGAGGCCTTGGTCGACACCCTCATCGGCTCCAGTGCCTCCTCGGAGTTCTGGGCCAACAAGTTCGCCGATCTCCTCCAGTGCAACTCGGAGATCCTTGGCAAGAAGGGGGTCTGGGTCTTCCGCAACTGGATCCGTGACCAGTTCGCCGCCAACCGGCCGTTCGACCGTTTCACCCGGGACCTGCTGCTGGCCAAGGGCAGCACCTTCGAGAACCCGGCCGGCAACTACCTGAGGGCCTTGCGCGATTCCGGCAAGATGACCGAGGACATCTCGCAGACCTTCCTGGGGGTCCGCTTCAACTGCAACAAGTGCCACGACCACCCCTTCGAGCGCTGGACCCAGAACCAGTATTACGAGTTCGGGGCGTTCTTCGCCCAGGTGGCCTTCAAGCGGGGCACGCTGGGCCGGGACCACATCATCCGCTCCGGCGAGACCTACGCCCATGAGCAGGTGTCCGAGGAGATCGTCTATCCCAACGACCAGGGCGGCGAGGTCCGGCATCCCAAGAACGATGCGGTCGTGCCGCCAAAGGTCCCCTACGGCACGAGCCGGGCGGTGGTCCCCGGTGAGGATCGCCGCGAGGCCTTCGCCGCCTGGCTCACGTCCCCGGAAAACCCCTACTTCGCCAAGTCGACGGTGAACCGCTTCTGGAGCTATTTCTTCGGCCGCGGCATCATCGACCCGGTCGACGACATCCGGGCGGGCAACCCGCCGAGCAATCCCGCGCTGCTGGAGGCGCTCACCGCCCGCTTCGTGGCCGATGGCCATGACGTGCGCAAGCTCATGCGCCACATCGTCACCTCCCGGACCTACCAGCTCAGCATCGTGCCGAACCGCTGGAACGAGGACGACCAGGTCAACTTCTCGCATGCCCTGCCCCGCCGGCTCAGCGCCGAGCAGATGCTCGACTCCATCGCGGTGGCCACCGGGAGGCCGCTGCAGTTCTCCAACCTGCCCGAGGGCATGCGGGCCGCGCAACTGCCCGACGGACTGGTGCCGGGCAACGACTTCCTGAGCCTCTTCGGCAGGCCCAAGCGGCAGAGCGCCTGCGAGTGCGAGCGCAGCAGCAATGTGACCCTGTCCCACGCCCTCAACCTCATCAACGGCAAGACCCTGGGCGAGTGCGTGAGCCGGCCCGACAACCGCTTCGCCAAGCTCGTCTCCGAGCAGACGGACGACCGAAAGGTCATCGAGGAGATCTACCTGAGCTGCCTGAATCGGCCGCCCACCGACAAGGAATTGTCCGGCATCCGCCTCGGTCAGGGAGCCCAGCGCCTCGAGGGCGCGCAAGACCTCGCCTGGGCCCTCATCAACAGCCCGGCATTCCTCTTCAACCGCTGACCCGCCGCTCCCCGCCCCCCGCAACCCTGTACCCGCACCCCAACCCACCATGATCTCCATCCCCGGCCTCTCCGGCGCCACCTGCGACGGGTTCAACCGCCGCGAATTCATGCGCCTCGGCGGCGCCGGCCTGCTCGGCCTCAGCCTGGCGGACATCCTGCGCCTTCAGGCCGAGCAGCCCAAGACCACCGGGCCGGCGCCGGGACAGCCCAAGAACGGCTGGGGCTCGGCCAAACAGGTGCTGATGATCTACCTGCAGGGGGGCCCGAGCCACATCGACATCTGGGATCCGAAGCCCGACGCGCCGTCCAACGTGCGCGGCGACTTCAAGCCCATCCGCACCAAGGTGCCCGGCATCCAGCTCAGCGAGGTCATGCCCAAGCTGGCCCAGCAAATCGACCGGGCCACCCTCATCCGCTCGATGAGCTACACGCCGGCGGGTCTTTTCAACCACACGGCGGCGATCTACCAGATCATGACGGGCTACACGCCCGACCGCGTGTCGCCCTCGGGCCAGCTGGAGCCCCCGGCGCCCAACGACTTCCCCCACATGGGGGCCCAGATCTCGCGCCTCAAGCCGCTGGACATCCCGATGCTTCCCTTCGTGATGCTGCCGCGCCCGCTCCAGGAATCGAACGTCATCGGCAAGGGGGGCACGGCCGGCTTCCTCGGGGCCGCCTACGACCCCTATTATTTCTACCAGGACCCGGCCACCGGCATCAACCTGGACGACCTGACCCTGCGCAAGGACGTCACCAAGGAGCGCCTCGACCGCCGATCCACGCTGCTCAAGGCCGTGAACGACGCCATGCCCGAGATGGAGAAGGCCGTCGAGAAGTACGCCCTCGACCGCTACTATCAGAAGGCCTTCGACCTCGTCAGCAGCGGCCGCGCGCGCGACGCCTTCGACTTGTCCAAGGAGAAGGACGGCCTGCGCGACAAGTACGGGCGCCACACCTTCGGCCAGGGCCTGCTGCTGGCCCGGCGGCTCCTCGAGTCCGGCACCCGCTTCGTGCAGATGAACTGGCCAGCGGTCGCCAACGGCGACCCGACCGTCGACGCCTGGGACACCCATGCCGCCAACTTCGGCCCGCTGCGCAACCTGCATTGCCCGAAGCTCGACTCGGGGCTCAGCGCGCTGCTGGAGGACCTCGACGAGCGGGGCCTGCTGAAGGAGACCCTGGTGGTGGCCTTGGGCGAATTCGGCCGCAGCCCACGCCTCGGCGTGAGCACCAGCGGCAACACCAACAGTCCGGACGGCCGCGACCATTGGCCCTATTGCTACACGGCCCTGATCGCCGGGGCGGGCATCCGGCGCGGAGCCCTCTATGGCAAGTCCGATGCGACCGGATCGTCACCCATCGAGACCCCGGTGCACCCGACCCAGATCGTCGCCACGGTGTACCACGCGCTGGGGATCGACCCGCACACCATCGTGATGAACCACCTGAACCAACCGCGCGAACTGGTGCAGGCCGAGCCCGTCACCGCCCTCTTCGGCTGAGCCCGGCGCCCTTCCCTTCCAACCGCGCGCTCCCGACGCCCCACGACCGAATCGACCCGGTGCCTCCGACGACCGGACGCCCCACCTCCTCCCCATGAGAGTCCCCTCGGCCCTGATCGCCCTGTCGGCCCTGTCCCTGCTCTGGACCTGCCTGCCCGGCGTGCTGGCACAGGCCCCTCCCCGACTCGATTCGGCCTCCGTCACCTGGCTCCAGCGCGGTACCACCCAGGAGATCACCCTCAAGGGAGACGCCCTCGAGGGCATCACGCAGGTGCTGGTCCAGGGCGGTGGGGTCTCTGCACGACCGGGAGTCCCGAAGGCGGCCACCGTGGTCCTGGAGGGATCGGCGGGAGGGCTCTCGAGCGGTGCGGCCAATTCGCAGCAGGCCCTCACCCTCCACTGGGTTTCGGTCCCGGAGGCGGCGCTCGGCGCGCGCGAGGTCCGGGTGGCCGGACCCCACGGGGTGTCCAATCCGCTCACACTCCAGCTCAGCGACCTGCCTGAACTGACCGACCCGCGCACGAACGTCACGCTCGCCAAGGCCGCCCCGTTGACGCTGCCGGTGGCCATCTCGGGCGTGCTGGGCACGAACACCGAGTCGGACTTCTTCCGGTTCAAGGCGGGTGCCGGCAAGGCGCTGATCTTCGACCTGCAGGCCAACCGCACCGGTTCGCCGCTGGACGCCAACCTCATCCTCCGGGATGCCGCGGGCAAGGAACTGGCCCGCAGCGAGGATGCCCACGGCCTCGATCCGTTCCTCGAATACACGTCGACGGTCGACACTGACCTCGTGCTCGAGGTCCACGACCTGCGCTACCAGGGCGGCGCCGACTACCGCTACCGCCTCGTGGCGGGACACCTGCCCTACCTCGAGTCGTTGTTTCCCTTTGGTGGCCGGCGCGGCGCGTCCGTGAACCTCCAGTGGGTCGGCAGGAACCTCGAGGGCGTCGAGACGCTGCCTCTCCAGGTCGCACCGACGGCCCCGCTGGGCCGCCAGGAGGTCCGGGCCCGCACGCCGCTGGGATTCTCCAACCCCGTGGCCTTCGAGGTGGGTGACCTGGAGGAATCCGCCGACACGGAACCCAACGACACCCCGCAGCAGGCGCAGGTCCTCACCCTGCCACGCGTCGTCCAGGGCCGCATCGGCGCCGAGAAGGATGCGGACATCTTCCGCTTCAAGGCGCCGGCCGACCAGCGCTGGATCATCGAGGTGCAGGCCCGACCGTTCGGTTCGCGCCTCGACGCCCTCCTGACCCTCTCGGACACCAACGGCACGGTGCTCCAGCGCAACGACGACGCCGCCGGCCCGGATGCGCGCATCGAGTTCGACGCCAAGAAGGACGCCGAATACCGCCTCACCCTGCGCGACCTCACCCAACGCGGCGGGGACCGCTTCGGCTACCGGATGACCCTGCAACCGGCGGACCGCACCCCGGATTTCGGCGTCCGCGTCGGAGCCGGGCGCTTCCGGGTGGCCCGGGGAGGTTCGGTGGCCGTGCGGTGCGAGGTGGATCGGCGCAATGGTTTTGACGGCATGGTCCGCATCGAACCCGTCGGCCTCCCCCCGGGCGTCTGGGCCGCGCCGCTGGTCCTGGCTCCGGGGGCCTCCACCGGATGGTGGGTGATCTCCGCCAACGCCGATGCCGCCCTGGAGTATCTCCCGCTCAAGGCCATCGCCCACGGTGACCATCAGGGCAAGGGCGTCTCCCATCCGGTCACGTTCTCCGAGATGGCCTGGCTGACGGTGTTGCCCGCCGTGCCGTTCGACCTGAGCGTCGCACCCTCCAGCCTGCTGGCCGAGCAGAACGCGGCCACGAGCCTGGAAGTCCGGGTCCAGCGCCGGGAGGGATTCGACGGCGAGGTACGGATCGTGGCCGAGGACCTTTCCGGCGTCTCGATTCCCGCCGTCACCGTGCCCGCCGGGCAGACCCGCGCCCGCCTGGCGCTGCAGGTGGCCCAGAACGCCGAGGTGGGCACCCGCCCGGTGATGGTCCGCGCCGAGGCGACGGCGAAGGGGCGTGCCGTGGTCACCCACGCACCCGCACCGGTGCCGCTGACCATCCAGCCGATCCCCATGTTCCTCACCGCCATGCTGCCGGGGTCGCCGTTCTTCCGCACCGACCCCGTCCGCCTGTCGGCCGTGGCGCTCCCCGATGGCACCACCTCCGAGGCCAACCAGACCCAATTCGTGGTCAAGGTGGACCGGCGCGGCGTGGGCGGAGAGATCGACCTGCGCCTGGAGGACCTTCCAACCGGCGTCGAGGCCACGGTGTCGCCCATCCGCACCAACAAGAACGAGGCCACCATCCAGCTCAAGGTCTCGTCCAAGGCGCAGACCGGCAAGGAGCACCAGTTCCGTGTCGCCGCCACGGCCACGCATCAGGACCGGATCTGGCGTCAGAAAACCCAGCCCATCCACCTCACCCTCACCGCGCCTGAACCGGAGGCCTCGAAGCCGGAACCCCTGAAGCCCGCTCCCGGCAAGCCCGAGCCGGCCAAGGCCCAGGCCCAGCCCGCCGAACCGAAGCCCGCCGCCCCACCGGCCAAGACATGACCTCCCACCCCACCGTCGCCCGCCCCCCGGGAATCGCCCGGACCGCTGCCGCCCAACCGATCGCTCCCACCGGCCAGGTCGTTCCAGGCCACCGTTGGCCCGCCCTGCTGGTCGCCGGGCTGATGGCCGTCGCCGGTGCCCCGGAAGCCCTTTCGGCCGCCGAGAAACCCGTGTCGTGGTGGCGCGACGTGACGCCCATCTTCAAGCGTTCCTGCAACGGCTGCCACAATCCCAACAAGCTCAAGGGCGAGGTGGATACCTCCACCTTCGCCGGCCTCATGAAGCCCGGGAAGGAAGGCCCGAACCTCGTGGCGGGCGACCCGGCCAAGTCGTTGCTCATCGCCTCCGTCTCGGGCAAGGAGCCCGACATGCCCAAGGAAGGCGACGCGCTGTCCCCGCAGGAGGTGGCGCTCATCTCCCGGTGGATCCAGGAAGGGGCCAAGGACGACACCCCGGCCGACGCCTACTCGACCAAGCTCAAGGAACCCCCGACCTCCGCCCTGCCCCCGGTGGTCAGCGCGCTTGACGTGTCGCCCGACGGCAGGGCCATCGCCGTGGCCGGCTACCATGAGGTGCTGCTGCTCGACACCGGCAACTGGTCGCTCACCGCGCGCCTCGTGGGCGAATCGCCACGCATCGAGTCGGTCGCCTTCTCCCCGGACGGCAAGTCCCTCGGCGTGAGCGGCGGAGCCCCTGCCCGCTTCGGCGAGATCCAGGTCTGGGACATCGCCGGATCCCGGCAGACCCAGGGATTCCGACTGGCCACCGACTCGCTCTTCGGCCTGTCGTGGTCGCCCGACGGCACGCGGGTGGCCACCGGCGGTGCCGACAAGGTCGTGCGCGTGACCCGGGTGAGCGACGGCAAGGAACTGGTGAAATTCGAGAACCACAGCGACTGGGTTTTCCGCACCGCCTGGCTGCCCGACGGGTCCAGGTTCCTGAGCGCCAGCCGTGACCGGGCCATCAAGCTGATCGACGCCGGCAGCGGCCAGTTCATCGACGACATCAACAAACTCCTCGAGCCCATCGATTGCATGGCGCGCCATCCACGCGAGGACGCCGCCGCCTACGGTGGCGCCGAGGGCGGCCTGCGGGTCTACCGCGCCAAGGAGAACCAGGACCGCACCGCCGGGAACAACGACGTCAACCTGGTGCGCGACTACGAGCGCCAGCCCGGTCCGGTGCATGCGGTCGCCTTCAGCCCGGATGGCGCGCTGCTGGCGGCCGGCGGCACCGGCAGCGAGGTCCGCGTGTACGAGACGGCCACCGGGAAGCGCCGCGCGACCCTCCGGGGTCATGCCGGGCCGATCTTCGCCCTGCGCTTCTCGCCTGATGGAAAGCGGCTCTACACCGCCGGATTCGAGGGCATCGTCCGTGCCTTCGACCCCGCCTCGGGGGCGCTGGAGGCCATCCTCTACCCCGTCCCCCTCACGCCTGCCCGCCAGACGGCGGGACGGTGAGCCGGGTTCCAGACGCGGCAACCTTGGACGCCGGTTCGGCGGCACCAACCCCGGGCCGGAGCCGGGCCGGTCGCACTCAGGTCAGCTTCGGGAAGAAGCGGCGGGCGGTGGCGCAGGTCTCGGCGGAAAGGGCCTCGAGGCTGAGGCCGCGGGCCTCAGCGACGGCGACGGCGACCTGGCCGACGTGGGCGGGCTCGCAACGCTTGCCGCGGAACGGGACCGGGGCGAGGAACGGGCAGTCGGTCTCGAGCATGCAGTGCCCGGGAGCCACGGCGGCGGCCGCCTCGCGCACATTCGCCCCATTCTTGAAGGTGGCGATGCCGGTGAAACTGACCAGCGATCCCAAGGCCTCGACCTCGCGGAGTTCTGCCAAGGTTCCCACCCAGCAGTGGAAGACCCCCTTCACCCGCGCCGCGTGGGGCCGGAAGATCTCAAGGGTCGGCGCGAAGGAATCGCGGGTGTGGATGATGACATTCAGGCCGGCCTCGGAGGCGATCTCCAGCTGCTGTGCGAACAGCGATGCCTGCTTCCGGCGGTTGGCCGCATCGGCGACCGGTTCCGGCGCGGGCTCCCCGGGCCGCCGGAAGAAATCGAGGCCCGTCTCTCCGATGGCGACCACCTTCGGGTGCCGGGCCAGGTCGCGCAGCGCCGGCCGGATCTCGTCGGGCGATTCGTCCACATGGCCTGGATGCACCCCGACCGCCGCAAACACCGAAGGGAAGCGCTCGGCGATCGCCACGGCCCGCGCGCTGCCGTCCAGGGTGGTCCCGATGGTCACGATCCGGGTGATCCCAGCGGCCGTGGCACGCTGCACCACCGCCTCCAGGTCCCCCGCGTAGTCCGGGAAATCCAGGTGCGCGTGCGTGTCGAAGAACTCGGTCATGTGGGCCTGAGGGTGCCCGGAAGGCTCGGGGTGGATCAAGGAGGCCCGAGGCCGGTCGACCGGGCGATCAGGTTCCGCCTCGGCACCTGGCCGATCGCCGGGAGTTCACGGTGGTTCCACCCGCTTTCCTGCTTCCCCGCACCGGAGGTTTCCCGGCATCCTTGAACCATGTTCCTCGGCCAACGTCTCCGCCTCTGGCTTTGCGTCCTGATCCTCGGCCTGGGCCGGGGCGTTCTCGCGCTGTCCGCCGCCGAAGCGGCGAGGTTCTCCCTCAACGACGGGGATCGCGTCCTCTTCATCGGCGACACGTTCTTCGAGCGGGAGGTCGACTACGGGCACCTGGAGACCTCGCTGACGACCGCCTACGCCGACCGTCGGGTGACCTTCCGCAACCTGGGCTGGGCGGCCGACACCCCGATGGGCAAGGCGCGCGCCAGCTTCGACTGGAACAAGTCGGAGGAGGGTTGGCTCAAGCGCGTCCAGGAACAGGTCGCCATCGCCAAACCGTCGGTCGCCATCCTCAGCTACGGAATGACCGCGGCCCTCGAATTGGCCGACACGCCGTCGCCGGATGCCCGCGCGGCCTACCTCTCGAAATTCATCGCCGACACCGGCCGGCTGATGACCGCCATCGGCGAGGCCAGTGGCCAGCCCGTCCGTTTCGTCCTCTTCACCCCGGTCCAGCAGCAGGGCGAGCGCCCCGACTCGAACCGGTCCAAGGCCCTGAACGAGGTGGCCGAGGCGCTGACGGCCCTTGGCAAATCCTCCGGCAGCCCGGTGGTGGACATCCTCGGGGCCACCCGCCGCATCTCGATGCTGCGCATGGTCACCTACGAGAGCCCGGTGATCCTCAACGAAACCGGCTACCGGATGCTGGCGGACCGCCTGCCCGAACTGCTCGGCATCCAGGCCCCGGCCAAGGGCACGGACACGGCACTCCTGCGCTCGGCCATCCGGCACAAGAACGAGCTGTTCTTCCACCGCTGGCGCCCGGCCAACTGGACCTACCTCTTCGGCTTCCGCAAGCACGAGCAGGGACGCAACAGCGTCGAGATCCCGCAATTCGACCCGATGGTCGCCGAGTGGGATGCCCGCATCGCCGGCCTCCGCCCGTCGGAGCAGCCCGACCCGAAGGTCGCGGCCGAGGTGCGTGCGCTGCTGGCGCGACACGCGGCCCAGTCGGCCTCGGCCGCCGATTCCCGCGCCAAGGTCTCCAAGCAGCCGTTGCCCACCTTCGACCACGAAAAGGACATCGAGGTGAACCTCTGGGCCGAGAACCCGCTGCTCCACAAGCCCATCCACATGAACTGGGACCCCCAGGGACGGCTCTGGGTGGCGTCGTCCGAGGTCTACCCCCAGATCAAACCCGGCCAACCCGCCGTGGACTCGGTCGTGGTGGTCGAGGACACCGACGGCGACGGCAAGGCCGACCGGCACACGGTCTTCGCCGACGGCCTGCTCATCCCCACCGGCGTGGTGCCCGATGGCAAGGGAGGCTGCTATGTGGCCGCCAGCCACCAACTGCTGCACCTGGAGGACACCGATGGCGACGGCAAGGCCGATCGCCGGACGGTCACCCTGTCGAGCTTCGGCACCGAGGACACGCACCACAACCTGCACACGCTGCGCTGGGGGTACGACGGTCACCTGTACATGAACCAGTCGATCTACACCCACACCCACATCGAGACGGCCCACGGGGTGCGCCGCCTCAATTCGGGCGGCATCTGGCGTTTCAATCCCGACTCCTGGACGCTGTCGGTCTTCACCCGCGGAGGCTGCAATCCCTGGGGCCACCACTGGGACCAGTACGGCAATTCGTTCTTCACCGACGGCGCCGGCGGCAAGGGCATCTACCACGCCATGGACGGGGCGACCTACTTCACCTACTCGGACATGCGCCGTGAGGCCGACAGCATCAGCCCGGGCAACTACCCCAAGTTCGCCAGCCTCGAGGTCGTGCACAGCCCGGCCTTCCCCAAGGACTGGCAGGAGAACGTCATCACCTGCGACTTCCGGGCGCACCGCGTCGTGCGTTTCTCGGTGAACGATTCCGGTTCGTCCTTCCAGACCCGGGAACAGCCGGACCTCCTGCGGTCCACCAATGTGACCTTCCGCCCGATCGATCTTCGCCTGGGGCCCGACGGCGCCCTGTACATCGCCGACTGGAGCAACCCGATCATCCAGCATGGCGAGGTGGATTTCCGGGATCCGCGCCGGGACAAGGAGCACGGCCGCATCTGGCGGGTCACCGCCAACGCCTCCGGTCGGGCCGCGGGCCGGAAGGCCACCGACCTCACCCGACTGCCGACGGTGCAGCTCCTCGACCGCACCTTGTCGGCCAACGGCTGGGAGCAGGAGCAGTCCCGGCTGGTCCTCCGCCAGCGGGATGCCGGCGAGGTGCTCGAGGCCGCCAATGCGTGGGGCAAGACCCAGAAGGATCCCCGGTCGGCGCTGGAGGTGGCCTGGTTGCACCAGGCCTTCGGTCGGCAGGGCGGTCCGTGGCTGGGCCAGCTCACCGCGTCCGGCGATCCCCGCCTGCGGACGGCCGCCGCCCGGCAGTGGAGCCATTGATGGGATCGTCATCGGAGCCGCACCCATGACGCCCCGCAAGGATGCCGCCCGGAGGACCCCGTCGCGTTCGGAATCGACCGAGGACCACCTCGAGCGCATCCAGGAACTGGTCGATCGCAACGGGTACGCGCGCGTCAGCGACCTGGCCGAGGCGCTGGGCCTGAGCTCGTCGACGGTGTCCAACATGGTGAGGCGGCTGGCCAAGCGGGGGTACGTCAACTACCAGCGCTACCGGGGATTCACCCTCACCACCGAGGGGGCGGCCGTCGCGGCCCACGTCAAGGACCGACACCGCACCCTGACCGAGCTCCTGACCCTGCTGGGACTCGGACCCGAGACCGTCGAGCGGGAGGTCGAGGACATCGAGCATCACCTCACGCCGCAGACCCTCGCGGCCCTCACCGCGCTGGTGGGCTACTGGAAGAACCACCCGGCGGAGCTGAGGGCCTTCCGGCGCTTCCAGTCCCGGACCCCGGCCCGGAACGCGTCGACGGATTGCCTCAAAATCTGATCCCGGGCCGACAGTTCCGGCTTCACCTCGGTTTTGGCATGGGCCAAATTGGCCGTCTGTGATCAGCACCACCGCCGAACTGCGGGAGCTCGCGGCACGCGTGCGCGAGGCCGACTGGGTCGCCCTCGACACCGAGGCCGACTCGTTGCATGCGTACCCGGAGAAGCTGTGCCTCCTCCAGGTGGGCATCCCCGGGGCGGAATTCCTGGTCGATCCCCTGGCCGACCTGCACCTCGAGCCGCTGTGGGAGGCCATGGACCACCACTGCATCATCTTCCACGCGGCCGACTACGACCTGCGTCTGCTCTTCCGGGGCCACCACTTCCAGCCGGCCGGCATCTTCGACACGATGCTTGCCGCCCGCATCGTCGGGGAACCCCGTTTCGGCCTCAACGATGTGCTCAACGCCCATCTCGGCATCACCCTCGAGAAGGGTTCGCAGAAGGCCAACTGGGGCCGCCGGCCACTCACCCCGGCGATGGTCGACTACGCGCTGAACGACGTGCGTCATCTGCACCCGCTGCGGCAATCCCTCCAGCGCCGGCTGGAGGAACTGGGCCGGGTCGAGTGGCACCGACAGTCCTGCGAGCGTCTCATCCGCGACTGCTGCCAACCCGAACAGGTCGACGAGGATGCCATCTGGCGCACCAAGGGCCACGACAAGCTCGATCCGCTGGGTCTGGCCGTCCTGCGCGAACTTTGGCACTGGCGCGAGAAGGACGCCTTGCGCACGGGCCGACCGCCGTTCTTCGTCCTCAAGCACGAGCAGTTGGCCGAACTGGCGGCCGCCGCATCCGAGACCCGCACGACGCGGGGCCTCAACCTGCCGCACTTCCTCACCTCGAAACGGCGCGCCGGCCTGCTGGACGCGGTCCAGCGAGGCCTCGAGGTGCCCGAGGACAGCCTCCCGCGTCCGATCCGGGTGCATTCGCGGCGGATGACCCGTGCCGAGCTTGACGTCTCCGACCGGTTGGCCCGGGTCCGCGATCTCAACGCCCAGGAGTTGGGCATCGATCCCACGCTCATCGCCTCCAAGGCAACCCTCTTCGCGCTCGGCCGGCACGACCCCGAGGCCTGGGCCGACCTGATGCCCTGGCAGCGCGAGCTTCTCGAGAAACCGCCGGCCAAACGCCCTGCCGCGGGGTCCCATCCCCTGCCCGCACGGGGGGGCGCTCCGAACGCCGAGCCTCCCAAGGACGTCCGCGGGGACGACGAGGACCCATCGACCCCGGTCTACGGGCTCGACTGAGCGGTCCAGGGCGCCGGCAAGGCGCTGCGGGCCGGCCTCGGAACCCGGAAACCCGCCATGTCACGGCACCCGGAGGCGTCGACATCCGCGTTTTCGAGTTGATCCGCCCGTCGGGGGAACGAGCTTTACGGCGCGCGAGCCCTTTCCCCCTTCCATGCACCCATCGATTCCCCTGCTGGCCCCCGCGGCCCGTCTCATCCGAAACTGGCTGGCCGTCGTCGTCGGGATCGGGTTGGCCTTGGGGGTCGGCGCACGGGCGTCGGCGCTGGAGATCCTGCGCCCTCCGGTCTCGCAGACGATCTTCATCGGCGACCCGGTGAGTTTCCGCGTCGAGGCCCGGGGCGGCCCGGCGATCCAGTACCGTTGGCTCCGCAACGGAAAGCCCGTCGATGGAGCCTCCGGTCCGGACCTCACCTTCATCACGTCGGCCGCGGACCACGAGGTGTCGATCACCGCGGAGGTCATCGATGGGCCATCGCGGATCACCAGCGTCCCGGCACGGCTCACCATCGACCCCGGGCTCCCGGGTGAGTATCGGACCAACCGCCTGGTGGAGGTTGTCCACCCCTGGCGTTACCGCGTGGACGGGGTGTTGCCGCTGCCCCAATGGCCCGGACTGGTCGATGACCGCACGGGATGGTCGACCGGTGGCGGGGTGCTGTACGTCGAGGACTCCGAGCTTCCGGGACCCAAGACCACCCCGTTGCCCGCGACGGCCGGCAAGCTGCCCCAGACGGCGTACTTCCTGTCCACCTTCCTCAACCCGATCACCAACGCCCACTCCGTCGAACTGCTCGCCAGCGTGCTCGTGGACGACGGCGCCCTGGTCTTCCTCAACGGCTCGGAGGTGCAGCGCCTGGGCCTGGACGAAGGCACGGTGTTGCCGACCACCCAGGCCAACCGGGGCGTGGGCAACGCCGCCTGGGAGGGTCCCTTCCCTTGGGCGACCACCGGCCTGAAACCCGGGACCAACACCCTCGCCGTCGAGGTTCACCAATCCGGCACCGCCAGTTCGGACCTGGTCTGGAGTCTCCTGCTGGATGCGGTCTGGAGGGAGCGGGTCCGGGATACCGTCGCGCCCAAGGTCGCCTTGACCACCCCGCCTCCGGGAGCGGCCGTCGGGGCCGCGGCCCGCATCGAGGTCCAGTTCACCGAACCGGTCCGCGGCGTCACCGCCCCGGCCCTCCGGCTCAACGGTCAACCGGCCACCGCAGTGACCGAGCTGGCCCCCGACCGCTACGCCTTCGAGTTCACCACGGCCCCGGCGGGTTCCGTGAACCTCGCCTGGTCGGCCGACCCCGGCATCACCGACCGGTCGGCCGGGGCCAACCGCCTCGACACCCGCAGTTTCTCGAACCCGGTCGGCCCGGTGATCCAGCCCACCCGGCTGCCCTTCGCCTCGGTGGGCCAGTCGAGCGACGCCTCCGCCGACACCCCCGCGACCCTCGGCGCCGACAACCGCGAGTCCACCAGCAGCCGGACGGCCGACCAACCGGGCAGCCACTGGTGGGGACGCCTGTCGCGCATCCACCGGTTGCAACGCGTCGAGGGCGTCCTGCCCGCCGCACCGGAGGACGCCCTGGGCCGCGGCCTGGTGCTGCGGTTGTTGCGCATGGACGACCAGGTGGTGTTCGAGCAGGACGTGCCCCCGGCGGACGCCAACGGGGCCTGGGCGGTCGACCTGCCCGCCGGCGTCGCGGCCCGCACGGTGTGGATCGGCCTTCCCGGCGACCGGACCAACGCCCGCGGCACCCGCCAGGTCGCCGTCGCCGAGGTGCGCGTGTCCGGGGTGCCGGACATCCCGTTCGGTCCTCCGCCCCCGGTGGCGGGAACCGCCCTCGACCGTCTGGTGGTGTCGAACAACCTCGCGTCCTTCAAGCGCAGCACGATGCTGCGCCTCACCGACGGCCTGTCCCCGGCCTCCCGGGCCAACGACGACAAGGCCTCCACCGAGACCAAGACGACCGAGCGGACCGTCGACGGCTATTGGGAGGTCGACCTGGGGGGCACCTTCGCCCTGCATGGCATCCGCACCATCGCCGCCTCCGGCATCGGCGGCCGGCTCACCAATGCCACGGTCCGGCTCTATGATGATCGGCACGATTCGGTCTTCGCCCGCCGGATCACCGGACGCCCGGACACCTTCGACACCGACTTCGGGGGCCCGGTCTTCGCACGCTACGTGCGGGTCGGCCTCGAGGACAAGCGCCGCACCGATCCCGGCGGCGGCATCGAGTGGTACATCGGCTTCCGCGAGGTGGCCGTCTTCGGCCGCCCGACCAACGAGGTGGGCATCCTGACGTTCGAGGCCGACCCCGCTGCCGCCGGCCCGGCCGGCCGCACGCTGTCGTGGCAGGTCGAGGACGTGCTGCGTCTGGAACTCCATCCCGGCGCGGGCTCGGTGGGCTCGCTCACCGCGGCGGACGGGCGGGGTTCCATCCGGCTCACGCCCGCAACCTCCACCGAATACCTGCTGGTGGCTTCCAACACCGCCGGGATGTTCATCCGCGCCGCCTCCGTGGAGGTGCCCGGCTCTCCGCTGCCGGTGCGCCTGGACGAGTTGGTCGCGGCCAACCGCTTCTCGATGGCCACCGCCTCGGGCGACGCCACCGACTGGATCGAACTGCGCAACCCGGGCAACCAGCCGGTGGACCTCGCGGGCTGGAGCCTGAGCGACGATCTGGCCAGGCCCCGCAAATGGACCTTCCCCCGGTGGGTCCTCGAGCCCCACCAGTCCCGGGTGCTCTTCGCATCGGGCAGCGACCGCGGCCTCGACTCCTCGGGAGACCTCCATGTGGGCTTCCGCCTGTCCCGCGCCGGCGGCGTCCTGCTGCTGGTGCCGCCCGCCGCCTCGGGCGAACCCACCCAGCGGGTCGACTACCCCGCGCTGGGCGACGACCTGGCATACGGCCGCGATCTGGCCGGCCAGTGGCGGATGCTCGACCCGACGCCCGGCCGCCCGAACGTGGCGGCGTCCCATGAGGGCTGGGTCCGTGCCCCCGAGTGGAGCCACCCCCGGGGCTTCCACAACCAAGCCTTCCGCCTGGTGCTGACCGCCCCCGACCCGGGGTCGACCATCCTCTATTCGACCAACGGCACCGAACCGAGCCTCGTCTACTCCAACGGGCTCGACGTGGCGCGGACGATGTCCGTCCGGGCCCGGGCCGTCCGAGCCGGTGCCCGCCCCTCGCCGCTGCAGACCCGCACCTTCGTGTTCGTCGAGGACGTGGTCGCCTCGCCGTCGATGAACCGCACGATCACCCAGAACGCCGCGCTGGCCGCACGGCTCCGGACCGGCCTTCGGGCGATCCCCACCATCGCCCTGTCGCTGCCGGGGCAGCCCGAATACGAGGAGAAGCCCGGGTCGTTCGAGATCCTCTGGCCCGACGGCCGGGAATCGGTGCACGTCAACTGCGGACTCTCGCGCTTCGGCAACGCCTGGACGTCGTTCGCCAAGCGCAGCTTCCGGGTCAAATGCCGCAACCGGTATGGCGACGACGCCATCCGGACCCCGCTCTTCGACGGCTTCGACCACGGACGGACACCGGTGCGTTCCTTCGACCAGCTCGACCTGCGATCCGGATCCCACGACATGTCCGAGCGCGGCTTCTACATGGCCGGTCGTTTCGTCGAGGACAGCATGCTCGACATGGGCAGCCTCAATCCCCACGGCCGCTTCGTCCACGTGTACGTCAACGGGGCCTACTGGGGGCAGTACGACTGCCGGGAACTGCTCTCGGAACGCTTCCTGGCCGTCTACCTCGGCGGATCCCGCGACGATTACGGGGCGGTCATGGGCAACGACAACGTGACCGACGATTTCGTCATCGGCGCGCCGGAGCCGCCGAATCTGGATCCGTGGGAACGCGCCCGGGGCGACCGCAACAGCTACGAGCGGGTGCGCGCCCGCCTCGACGTGGCCCACCTCATCGACTTCATGCTGCTGTGGACCTACGGCGACTGCGAATCGGAGTTCCGCAGTTGCGGACCGCTGGAACCGGGCAGCGGCTTCAAGTTCTGGATCGCCGACGCCGACGGATTCCTGCGCACCAGCGCGCTCACGCTGAACCGGACCGATCGCGAGGGGCCCGGCGGGTTCTTCGGGGCGCTGGTCCGCGAGGGGCATCCGGACTTCCGCACCCTGCTGGCCGACCGGATCCACCGGCATTTCTTCAACGACGGCGCGCTCACCCCCGGTGCGCTGGACAGGCGACTGGACCTCCGGATGCGCGAGATCGCCGACAGCCTGGTGGCCGAGTCCGCCCGCTGGAACCAGCGCACCCCGGCCACCTGGGAAGGGGCTGCGGCCACCATCCGCAGCCAGTTGTTCCCGAGGCGCACGGCCACGTTGTTGGGCCAATGGCGCTCCCGGGGCCTCTACCCGAGCTTCGATCCGCCAAAGTTCGAGGTGCGGGGAGGCACGGTGGCCGCAGGTTACCGTCCCCGGTTGAGCGCCCCCGCCGGCACCATCTTCTACACCCTCGACGGCAGCGACCCGCGCCTGCCCGGCGGGGCCGTCTCTCCGGCCGCCAAGCCATGGATCCCCGACGCGGTGACCGTCGCCTCGGAGGTGACCCTCACCACCCGGGTCCGGTCTGCCGCAGGGGCCTGGTCGGCCGTGGATGCCGCGACCTTCCGCCTGCAGGCGCCGCGTCGACCCGCACCCGGGGACCTGCTGCCCGTCGAGATCCACTACAACCCGTCAACGGGAGGCGAGTCGGAGTTCATCGAATTGCGCAACCTCAGCAACGATCCGCTCGACCTCTCGCGCTGCGCCCTGTCCGGCGGCATCGGATTGGTCTTCCCCGAAGGCCTGATGCTGGCCCCGGGAGCATCCCTGGTGGCGGTGCGTGATCCGATCGGCTTCGCCGCCCGCTACCTGGCACCCGGTTCCGCCGGCGCCCGGGCGGGCATCCGCACCCTCGGACCGTGGGTCGGGGCGCTGGACAATGCGGGCGAACGCATCGCGTTGCTCGGAGCCGATGGCGCGGAACTCTGGGCGTTCACCTTCGGCACCCGGTCCCCATGGCCGGTGCGGGCCGATGGGGGAGGAAGGTCCCTGGTGCTGTCCGAACCGGCCAGCCCTCCGGTGGGGCGGGAGGCGGTCAACGCCTACCTCGGCGAGGGACGACGCTGGCTGCCGAGCCTGTCCGACCATGGAACTCCCGGCTGGGCGGATCCGTTCCGGGCCTCGGTCGCGGCGACGCCCGACGGACCGATGCTCGAGTGGAGCACCATTTCCGGCGAGACCTACCGCGTGGAGGCCACCGAACGCCTGGGCGATCCCGTCTGGACGGTCCTCGAGCAGGGACCGGCTCCCCGCGACGAAGTCCGCCGTCGACCGCTGGCACCTCCCCGGGTGCCCCCGTCCCCCGCACCCCCGGAACCGCTCCCCGACCTCACGCGCTTCTACCGCGTGCTCTGGGTCCGGTGATCCGCGACCCGTTCCGGGCCACACGGGCTGCCCCGGGATCAGGCCGCGTCCTTGCCGAGGTCGTGGAAATTGCCGGCCTCGCAGCAGGCCACGAAGGTCTCGGTCGAGCGCTTCAGCTCCTCCCACCGCCTGCGGATCTTCACGGCCTCCTCGGGGTCGATGCGGTTGTCGGACGCCGCGCTGGCGATGACGGCCAGGAGGTCGGCGAACTCCTGCACGACGCCGTTGGTGGCCGGGATCAGGTGCTCGGGGTGGGTGTGGTGGTTCTTCGGGTTGCGGATGAAGAACCCACCCGCCCGCTGGCAAAGCCAGTGGACGAGCCGCAGGTCGCGGGTGCTCTTGACCAGTTGATCCATCCGGTCCAGCGGGTTGTGCGACGCCGTCGCCGCGTCCGGGTCCGGCTTCTCGGCCCACTTGTAGATCAGCGACAACGACAGCCCCAGGTCGGCGGCGATCTGCTTCGCGCTGGTGGACTGCAGGACTTCCCGGATCACCTGATAGGAGTGCATGACGTCTGGTTACCAGCCGGGCGCCTCGCCTGGGAAGCCGGGAAAGATGGGCCCGACTTTCGGCGTGCCCGGCGGGCTTCGCCCGTGGTTGTCTGGACTCCATGCAACCGGCCGCCATCCTCGCCTGCGTCGGCGCCTACTTCGCGGGCCTGCTGACGCTGGCCTGGTGGACCGGGCGCCGTGCCGACAACGCCGGGTATTTCACCGGCAACCGACGCTCACCTTGGGTCTGGGTGGCGCTCGGACTGATCGGGGACACACTCTCCGGGGTGAGCTACCTCTCGGTGCCCGGCAAGGTGGCCAGCGACCGGTTCGGCTACCTGCAGCTGGTCCTGGGCTATTGCGTCGGTTACGCGGTGATCGGCGGGGTGCTCCTGCCCCAGTACTACCGCCTGCGCCTGACCTCCATCTACGAGTTCCTCGGCCAGCGTTTCGACGGCATGGCCCAACGGACCGGCTCCGGCTTCTTTCTGGTCTCCCGGGTGCTGGGGTCGGCGGCCCGTCTCTACCTGGCGGTGACGGTCTTCCAGACCTTCGTCTTCCAGGGATGGGGCGTCCCTTTCTGGATCACCTCGGGCACGGCCGTGCTGCTGATCCTGGTCTACACGCTGCGAGGCGGCATCCAGACCCTGGTCTGGACCGACCTCTTCCAGAGCGGCTTCCTGGTGCTGGGCGTGATGCTGAGCATCGGCGCCCTCCTGTCGGCCCTGGACTGGGGCCCGTCCGAGATGATCCGCAATCTCGCCGCAGGCCCGGAGACCACCGTGTTCAACGGGGACTGGCGCTCCCCGGGCTTCTTCTGGAAGCAGTTGGTCAGCGGCGCGGCGCTGGCGGTGGTCATGACCGGCCTCGACCAGAACAACATGCAGAAGACGCTCTCCTGCCGCACCCTGCCCGAGGCACGACGGAACCTCTGGCTCTTCACGCCCGTCATGGTCCTGGTGACCCTCGCGATCCTTGTCCTCGGGGCGCTGCTCCTCCGCTTTGCCGAGACTCGCGGCATCCCCCTGCCCGCCCGCACCGACGAATTGTTCCCACGCATCGCGCTGGGCCATCTGGGCACCCCGGCGGCGATCGTCTTCGTGCTTGGGCTGACGGCGGCCACGTTCAACAGCGCCGATTCGGTGCTCACCTCCCTCACCACGAGCGTCTGCGTGGACTTCCTCGGCTTCGAGCGCCGACGCGACCTGTCGCAGGAGGCCATCGCCCACACCCGGCGCCGCGTCCACGTGATCTTTGCCGGTGTCCTGTTCCTGACGCTTTGCCTGCTGCAGACCCTCGCCGCGCGCTACGCGGTCATCGATCTGGTGCTCAAGCTCGCCAGCTACACCTACGGCCCGCTCCTGGGCCTCTTCACGCTCGGTCTGGCAACCCGGGTGCGCCTGCGCGGCGACCGGTTGCCGTGGGTGGGTGCCGGGGCCATCGCCCTCTGTGCGATCCTCGACCACCAGTCGACCCGGTGGTTCGGCGGGTATCGCTTCGGCTTCGAGTTGCTGCTGCTCAACGCCCTGCTGACCGGCCTGGGCGCCGTCACCGTGGCCCGCGTGGCCACCGACGGATCCACGGCCGGGTCCCCGGCCTGATGGGCCGTGCCCCCCGGAGCCGACCGCGGCGTTGGCGCGCCCGGGTGACCGGCGAGCGCGCCGGCCCGATCGGCCCAGAAAGAGACGTGCAAAACCGTCCCGGGACGCCATCTTCCCCCCATGGCCCATGTGATCGTGCGTCCCCCATGGCACCTGCCCGAAAGTGCCATCACCCCGGAGTCCGTCTACCACCGCCGACGGGAGTTCCTCCGGGCCCTCGGCTTCGTCGGCGGAGGCCTGGCGGTCGGCCTCCCGGCCCTATCCCAGGCGGCTCCCCAGGCGGGATCATCCCCCAAGGGGCCGGCGTTCAACCCAGGTTCCCGGAACCCGGAGCACAACCCGACCCTGCGGCTGTCGGACGAGTCGGTGGCCATCGGGTACAACAACTACTACGAGTTCAGCACCACCAAGACCCGCGTCCGCGAGTTGGTTGGGAAGTTCCGCACCGACCCCTGGACCATCGACGTTGGCGGCCTGTGCGAGAAACCCATGAAGCTCGGACTCCCGGACCTGCTGGCGGGCTTCCCACAGGAGGAGCGGGTGTACCGGTTCCGCTGCGTCGAGGCCTGGTCGATGGTGGTTCCATGGAACGGCTTCCCGCTGGCCGAGCTCATCACCCGGGCCAAGCCGAAGCCCGAGGCCCGGTTCGTGGCCTTCACCACCGTGCTGCGGCCCGAGGAGATGCCCGGGATCGCCCGCATGCCCGACTATCCGTGGCCCTACACCGAGGGCCTCCGGCTGGACGAGGCGATGCACCCCTTGTCCTTCGTGGCCACCGGGATCTACGGCAAGGCCCTGCCCAAGCAGAACGGGGCGCCGGTGCGCCTGGTCGTGCCCTGGAAGTACGGCTACAAGAGCATCAAGAGCATCGTCCGCATCGAATTCACCAGCAAGCAGCCCTCGACCCTCTGGGAGACGCTCAACCCGCGGGAGTACCCCTTCGAGTCCAACGTCGATCCGCAGGTGCCCCACCCCCGCTGGAGCCAGGCCACCGAGCGGGTCGTGGACACCGGGGAACGCATCCCGACCTTGTACCTCAACGGCTACGCCCCGTTGGTTGGCAAGCTGTATCCCAACCGGAAGGTCTGAGCCCGAGGCGCGGCGACTGGTGGTCATGCCGGACCATCGAACCGGCACACCAGTCCGGCACCTCACGCCGGCCACCGGACGGCCTCAACGAACCACCGTGGCCTGGAGCGGAGGCCAATAGGCTTGGGCGGCCACCCAGGCGCTGATGAGCGCGGCCAGCACCAGGGAGTGCCAGAAGACGAACCGCAGGATGCCGGCCTCCTGCCCCTCGGCCCGTGCGGACACACCGGCCACCACGATGCTCTGGGCATCGACCATCTTGCCCATGACTCCGCCGGTCGAGTTGGCCGCGCACATGAGGTAGGGGCTCAACCCCAACTGCTCGGCCGTGATCCGCTGGAGCGACCCGAACAGCACGTTCGAGGCGGTGTCCGAGCCGGTCAGGGCCACGCCCAGCCATCCCAGGAGCGTGCCGAAGAACGGGTACAGGACGCCCGTCTTGGCGAGGGCCACGCCCAGCGTCGCATCGGCCCCGGACAACTTCGTGACGTTGCCCAGGGCCAGCATCGCCGCGATGGTCACCAGCGATTGCCGCACCGCCAGGAGGGTCTCCCACCAGATCCGCAGCATCCGGCTCGGCGAGAATCCCATCAGGAACCCGCTGGCGACCGCGGCGACGAGGATGCCGGTGCCCGTCGCCGACAGGACGTTGCCGCGCCATTCGACCTTCTCGGGCTTGGCGACCGGCACGACCGGGGGTGTCCGCATCACCTGCTGGTGGATGCCAGGCACCTGGAACACCGGGGACGCCACCCGATCCATGGCCTCCTTCACCGGTCGGGTGCCCCAGAGGAAGATCGCCGCCGTCAGGAGCAACCAGGGGACCCAGGGACGCCACCACGGCCCGGCGACGGCCGGGGTTCCGGTCGTCGCCGGCACCGTCGGAGAGCCGCGGCGCCGCCGCCACCGGAGCAGCACCAGGACCGCCGCGAGGCTCACCAGGGCCGAGATCGAATCCACCAGCCACGGTCCATGGTGGTTGCTCACCAGATACTGCATCCCGGCGAAGCTTCCTCCGGCCACGAGGGCCACCGGCCACACCTCCCGGATCCCGCGCCAGCCCGACATGGCCCCGACGATCCAGAGCGGGATGATCGCCGAGAAGACCGGCAACTGGCGACCGGCCATCGCCGAGAGCTTGAGCACGTCCAGGTCGGTCACCTGCGCCAGCGTGGTGATCGGGATGCCGATGCTGCCGAAGGCCACCGGGGCCGTGTTGGCGATCAGCGAAAGCCCGCTGGCGTGGATCGGCGAGAACCCCAGTTCGATGAGCAGCGCCGCGGTGATGGCCACCGGGGCGCCGAACCCGGCCGCACCCTCGATGAAGGCACCGAAGCAGAACGCGATCAGGATCACCTGCACGCGCGGGTCGGGTGCCAGGCGGAGCAACTGCCCCTTGAGGTCCTGGAAGCGGCCGGACCGCACGGTCAGCGCGTGCAGGAACATCACGTTCAGGACGATCCACCCGATCGGGAACAGGCCGTAGGCGGTGCCGTAGGCCGCGGCCCCCAGCGCGGCGGGCACCGGCATGCGGAAGGCCAGCAGGGCCACGCCGAGCGCCGACCCCAGCGACAGCACCGCCGCAAGTCCCACCTTCACCCGGCCGGAGGCCACGAGGCCGAGGAGCAGCACCACGGGGATGGCCGCCACCAGCGTGGACAGCCATGGATTTCCCAGGGGATCGAGGGGTTGCGGCCAAGGCATGATGCCCGAGAGGATGCCCGGGCTTCCTCCGGCCGGGAAGGCGCGAACGACTCGCCGAGCCCGGCACCTGCAGGTCCGATGGCCCCGATATGCGGGGACAACGGCACTTGCTTTCGCCCACGGCGGGTCGCATGGTGAAGGGCCGATTCGGGAACACCCGCAGAATTGCGGCCTTTTAGCCATGAGCGAACCACTGGAGATCAACCTCGACCTCGACAAACTGTTCCAGCCTGCCTGGGCCACCTCACCGTCGGACCCCAACAAGTACGCCCGGTACGACGGAACGGAGGGAGAGTCCCGCGGAGACCGGCGCTTCGGTCGCGGTGACCGCCCGCCTCGTCCGGGCGGCGGTTTCGGCGGGCCTCGTGGGGGCGGCGGCGATCGCGGACCCCGTCCCGGGGGCTTCGGTGGCCCCCGTCCGGGCGGCGATCGTGGACCGCGCCCGGGTGGCGATCGCGGACCCCGCCCGCAGGGTGGCGGTGCCCCGGGCATTGCCTGGGATCCGAAGGGGCCTCCCCGCCGGGAAGGACCGGGCCGTGGACCTCGCCGTCCCGACTTCAGGCCCGAGCCGTTGATCCCGGTCGAGCTCACGCTCACGCCGGAGGCCGGCGGCGTCAGCTCGCTGGCCCGGCAGATCAAGCTCAGCGGCCGCGCCTACCCCCTCTTCGAGGTGGCCGGGCTCGTGATGCAGAAGCCCGACCGCTACACGGTCGGCTTCAAGGTCATCAAGCGACGCGACGAGGCGACCAAGAAGGACGTGCCCGTCCAACCCCTCTTCGTTTGCAGCCTGGACGACACGCTCTGGCTGAGCGAGGCCGCCGCGACCGACCACGCGCTGAAGGCCCACTTCGAGACCTTCTACCAGACCCAGAAGCTGCCCTGCGATCCCCCCAAGGGCGTCTGGACCCTGGTGGCGCAGTGCGGGATGACCGGTGAACTTCTCGGGCCCCCGAACTTCCACGGGTATCAAGAGAAGCTTCGCAAACTGCATAGCGAGAGGTTCTCCCGCATGAACTTCGATGCGTACAAGAGCCGCGTGAAGATCGTGAAGGACGAGGCCGTGGTGAAGCAGTGGACCGAATCGGTCAGCTTCCGCTTCGAGTACACCGCCCTCAACGTGCCGGAGCCGAAGGTGTTCGCGTCGATGGACGAGGTTCGTGCCCACTTCATCGAGGTGCATCAGCCGACCATCATCCGACAGGTCGACTCCTTCGTCCCGAAGGCCGACGCCAAGCTGCCCGCCCCGCTGCAAACGCTGATGCGTGTCTCCCTGGACAAGGAGAAGCGCTTCCCGATCCGCATCGCGACGGCCCTGAGCGGGACCTTCGCCTCGATGGGCCTCCAGTTCTTCAAGCGCGACAAGACCGTGGTGCACGTGGCCGTGGCCCGCCCGCACTACCTCGACATCGAGAACAGCGTGGTGTCGGAGACCACCAAGAAGATCATCGAGCACATCAACACCAACGCCGGCACCAACCGCAAGCGGCTGGTGGAGACCCTCGCACCCAGCCCGGCACCGGCCGAGGCCCCGGTCGAGGGCGCGGCGGCCCCCGCCCCTTCGCCGCTCACGGCCGAACAGCAGACCGTGCTCAACGACCTGCACTGGCTGATCCATCAGGGACATGTCATCGAGTTCGCCAGTGGCATGCTCGAGACGGCCAAGAAGCCCGCCCCGCGGCCGGCTCCGGCTCCGAAGCCCCCGAAGAAGGGCGACAAGCCCGCCGCCGAGGCCAGCACGGCCCCGGCACCAGCTTCGGACGACGCCGTTTCGGCGGCGGACGTGGCGGCATCGCTGGCTCAGGAGGCTCCCGCCGAGGCGACCGACGTCACCGCCGGGGAGTCCCCAGCCGCCAGCGCCGAACCTGCCGCAGCCTCCGCCCCGGCCGAGTCGCCTGCCGCCCCGGATCACCCGCCCCAGGCGGCCTGAGCCGGGACAATGATCCACCGGAAACGGCACCCCTCCCGGGTGCCGTTTTCCTTGGAGCCCCGAAGCCCCCGAACCCGGACCATCCAGCGTGACCCAGCAGGAGGAAATCCAACGCCGGCGCACCTTCGCGATCATCTCCCATCCCGACGCCGGCAAGACGACGCTCACCGAGAAGCTCCTGCTCTATGGCGGCGCCGTCCAGCTGGCCGGCTCGGTGACGGCCCGCAAGAACCAGCGCGCCACCACCTCCGACTGGATGGAACTGGAGAAGAAGCGCGGCATCTCCATCAGTTCCACCGTCCTGCAGTTCGAGTACGCCGGCTACCGGATCAATCTTCTCGACACCCCGGGCCACAAAGACTTCTCCGAGGACACGTACCGGGTGCTCACGGCCGTCGACGCCGTCATCATGGTCATCGACGCCGGCAAAGGCGTGGAGTCGCAGACCCGGAAGCTCTTCGAGGTCTGCGCGCGGCGCGGCGTGCCGATCTTCACCTTCATCAACAAGCTCGACCGGCCATCCCGCGATCCCATCCTGCTGATGGATGAGCTCGAGGCCGTGCTGGGCATCCGCTCCTGCGCCATGAACTGGCCGCTGGGCAACGGACCGGAGTTCCGGGGGATCTACGATCGCGCCGAAAAGAAGGTCCACCTCTTCGAGCGCGTGGTCGGCGGCATGTACCGGGCCCCGGTCAACGTGACCGGGCTTGAGGACCCGATCGTCCGCGAGAAGCTCGACGACCTGACGTACGCCACGGTGCGCGAGCAGATCGAGATGGTGGAATTGGCCGGGGCCGCCTTCGACCACGCCGAGGTGCTGGCGGGCAAGCTGACGCCGGTGTTCTTCGGTTCCGGCGTCAACAATTTCGGCGTCCAGCTGCTGCTGGATCGCTTCCTGCAGTACTCAGCCTCACCCCGAGGCCGAACCGTGGCCCAGGACTAGACCCTGCCGAGGCCTTCGAGTGGCGACCCCGGATCGAGCGCAGGGGTCTGAGCGCAAGGCCCCGGGGTTTTTTCGGACCTGGGCCTTTCGGACCGGGGCCCGCCTCAACGCGAGGACGACCGCCCCTTCGTGGTGGTCTTCGACGGCTTGCGCCCCTTCGACGCCCGGGGCCGCTGGGGACCGCGCCCCGGAAAGGTCAGTTCGGCCACGCCGGACTTGTCCAACTCACCGAGACCGGAGGTCACCATGCGGGTGTATTGACCGAGGGCGGCCAAGGCCAGCGGCAGCTTCACCTTGGCCTGCTTGGCCAACCCGACCGCGATCCCGGAATCCTTGGCCGCATGGGCGGCGCTGAAGAAGCAGGCGTGGTCGCGCTTCTGCATGTCCTCGCCGTCGGTCTCGAGCACGCGCGAGTTGGCCCCGGTCTGGGAGAACACCTCGCGGAGCATGGCCAGGTCGAGGCCCAGCGCGGCCCCCAGGCCGAGCCCCTCGGCCAGACCGGCCGTGTTGATGTTCATGACCATGTTGACCAGCGCCTTGACCTGCGCGGCCGTTCCCGCCGGTCCGATGCGCCGGCGGGATGTCGACAGGACCGCCAGCACAGGCTCGGCCCGGTCACAGGCGGCCTGCTCCCCGCCGATCATGAGGTACAGGGTTCCTTGCCGGGCCTGGGTGATGCTCGAGGCCATGCAGGCCTCGACGCTCTGGGCCCCGACGGACTTCGCACGGGTCTCCACCAGGACATGGGTCGCCGGGCTCACGGTCGCGCAGTTGATGAAGAGCCTGCCCGTCGCCCCCTTGAGGAGGCTGTCGCCCCGGGTCGCGAACAGGGACTCCATCGCGGCGTCGTCGGTGACCACGGTGATGATCACGTCGGCGACCGCCGTCACGGCGGAGAGCTTCCGCGGAGCCTCGCACCCCAGTTCGGCGGCCAGGGCCAGCGCCTGCTTGTGGCGCACGTCGTGGACTGCGGTCACCGTGAAGCCGGTTTCCTTGAGGCGCCTGGCCATGTTGGCTCCCATCCGACCGACACCCACGCAGGCGATTCTGATGCTCATGATGTTGTTGCTGGTGAACCTTGGAGTCCGCGTCGATTTCCCGTCGACGTACCTCAACGCTCGTTGCGCACACCGGCGGTCACCCCCGAGGGGTTGCCCCGCGGAGAGGAGAGCTCAAGGAGGTCGAGAAGAACGCGCTCAGCTTCCCGAAGATTCACGTCGGCGGCAACCCCCTCTTCCTCCTCCTCACCGTCCTCCTGACCCGCCTCCCGCAGGCGGCGGCGCTCGGCGGCCGCGTCCTTGCCATTGCCCGCCTTCAGGGCGCGGGCATCCCGGGCCGTCGCGGCCACGACCGGCTTGGCGGCCTTGGGCTCGGGCAGGCCCGGTTGGGAGGCGTTCTTGAGGGTGATTTCGTAGGTGAGCGGCTCGCTTTCGTTGCGCGACTTGATCTCGGCCTTGCGGATCGCGGCGCGGTCGCGGTCGGCGTCCATCTCCTGACGCCGTTTCTTCTCGTTCAGGGACACCGTGCGGTCGGCCAGCTGCTTCCGGTAGCGCTCGATGTCCTCGCCGATGTAGGCGTAGTCCTTGTCCTTGGAGACCCGTTCGCCCGAACGCCGTTGCAGCTCGGGCAGCGCCCGGGTGACCCGGTCCACCTTCTCGAAGCGGATCGGCGGGATGGTGTTCCAGGGCAGCGCATTGCTCAGGGCCGATTCGCCGATGTCCGCGAAGTTGTTGATGCTCGGGAGGATCACGTCGGGCACCACCCCCTTGAGCTGGGTCGAGGAGCCCGAAGGCCGGTAGAACTTGCTGATGGTGACCTTGACCTGGCCAGGTTTGCCGGCGCCACGGTAGAACGGCTCGAGGCTCTGGAGGTTCTGCACGGTGCCCTTGCCGTGGGTCGAACTGTCGCCGACCACCACCGCACGGCCGTAGTCCTGCAGGGCGCCGGCAAGGATCTCGGAGGCCGAGGCGCTCAGGCGGCTGGTGAGCACCACCAGCGGGCCGTCATAGAGCACGTTGGAGTCCTCGTCCTCGAGGATCCGCTGCTGCCCCAGCGAGTTGACCACCTGGACCACGGGGCCGGTCTTGATGAAGAGGCCGGTCAGGCTGACGCATTCCTCCAGTGAACCGCCGCCGTTGCGACGCAGGTCGAGCACCACGCCGTCGACCCCCTCGGACATCAGTTTGCGGAGCAGCCTGGCCACGTCGGCCGTCGGGCTCTTGGTCGCCCCGTTGCCCCCGATGGCCCCGCTGTAGAAGGCCGGCAGGTCGATGACGCCAATGCGGTTGGTCCGGCCCTGGCCGTTGGGCAAGAGCACCAGCTTGGCCTTGGCCTCCTGCTCCTCGAGCGGGATGGTGTCGCGCACGATCGTGATGGTCTTGCGGGTGCTCAGGTCGGCTCCGTTCGGGATGTAGGTGAGGGTCACCTTGGAGCCCTTCGGGCCCCGGATCTGCTCGACGACCTTCTGGAGCTTCTCGTCGATCACGTCGACCGGCGGCTGCCGGTCCTGGGCCACCGCCACGATCTTGTCGCCCGCCTTGAGGCTTTTGCTCTTCTCGGCCGGGCTGCCGGGCTTGATCTCGGTGATGGTGGCATAGCCGTCCTCGCTGGTCAGCACGGCCCCGATACCCACGAACGACAGCGTCATCGACATGCTGAAGGCCTCCTCCTCGCGCGGGCCGAAGTAGTTGGTATGCGGGTCGTAGGAATGGGCCAGCGAATCGAGGTACCACTGCAGCACCTCCTTGGACTCGAACTGCTTGAGGTTGCGCATCACCCGGTTGTAGCGGCGGGTGAGCGTCTTCACGATGTCGTCATGCCGATCGCCCTGCAGGTTGGCCTCGAAGTAGGTGCGCAGGTCGGCCGGGCCCTTGAACTTGCCAGACTCGGCCATCTTGGCCACCACCGGAGCTCGGTTGGTGGACAGGTGCGCCTGCAACCGGGTCTCGAGGTCGGCCAGGTACAGGTCGGCCACCTTCTTGCCCCCGGAAAGGATCGGCTTG
The DNA here is from genome assembly GCA_021298285.1 of Verrucomicrobium sp. Lineage (GTDB taxonomy): Bacteria > Verrucomicrobiota > Verrucomicrobiia > Limisphaerales > UBA9464 > SXXZ01. Next base: position 10,548 of record JAJTFN010000020.1, on the reverse strand, counting down.
GTGGCCGACTTGGCCGCGGAGGTCTTTGTGGTGCTGCCGCTGACCGCGGTCGAGGCGGCGCCGTTGGTCGATGTTCCGCCCGCGTCTGCCTCGGGCGGTTGGGTCATGAGCGTCCACACGTTGGTGGCCATGGTGGCGAAGTCGCGGTTGAGCTTCTCGGAGAGATACTCGAAGCGAAGCCGGTCGTTCCAGAGCGACTGAAGTTCCGCGAGGTCCTTCGGTCGGGAAGCCTCCTTGCGGTTGAGCAGGATGCGGGAATCTGCGTCGAACGAGAACTTGCCGTTCTTGAGCACCCCCTGCACGAGCGCGTACTGCTGGTCGATGTGCTGGAGGTAGCGGTTGAAGATCTCGAAGGCCGGCCGGGTATCCCCACGCCGCAGCGTCAGGTCGTCGAGCTGGTGTCGGTAGGTGGCGAATTCCTCGTAGTCGGCCTGGGTGAAGTACATCCGCTGCGGGTCGAGCGATTCGAGGTACCGCTCGAAGAACCGCTCCGAGACGCGATCGTCGAACTCCTTCCGGAGGAAATGGGACCGCTCGATCATCCGTGCCGCCAACCGGGCGATCTCGCCACTGGACTCCTCCGGCGCGAGGGTCTTCGGATCGGTGAACTTCGAGGGCAGCACCCCGGTGTCGGGGGTGGCCGCGACGCCCGGTGTCGGGGCTTGCGTCGCCTCGGCGCGGGGTTTGACCGGCGGGGACTCCTTGGCCAGGACGCCGACCTGCAGCCAGAGGCATCCCACGAGCAACAGCACCCGATGATTCATTGGAAGGACTATGGTTTGAGACCGGTGGTTTGCCAACCGAAGTTGCGGTCGCCTTCGATCACCGACCCGGGACCGACCGGAATCCCGGCGATGCTCCCTCAGACCGTCAACCCGGTTTCCCGTTCAAGGAAGCCGCCGGTGCCGGGAACCTCACCCGACGGCCGGTCCCTGGCGCTTCCAGACATACCGGAACATCAGCACCCGCAGCGCCGCCGTGAGGGGGATGGCGAGGATGCCACCCAGCAGCCCGCCCAGGAGCGTGGTGCCCACCATGACGGCGATGATGATGGTCAGCGGGTGCAGTCCCACCCGATCGCCCATGATCTTCGGTGAGATGACCAGGCCCTCGAGGGTCTGGACGACCGCGAAGACGGCCAACACCTGAGCCGGCAGCACCCAGTCGCCCGAGCTGGCGAAACCGACGACCAGTGCGGCGACGCAGGTGGTGATGGCCCCGAGGAACGGGATCATGGTCAGCACGGTGGCCATCAGGCCGATGATGAAGGCGTAGGGCAGCCCGATGAGCAGGAATCCCAGCGTGTAGAGCGCTCCGTCGCAGATGGCGACCAGAAGCTGGCTCCGGAAGAACACGATCAGGTAGTCGTTGATGGATCGGAGGATGAACACCAGCTCGTCCTTGAACTCCGAGTTGCGCACCGGCAGGTAATCGGTCCATTCACGCTCGATCCCGCGCTTTTCAAGCAGGAAGTAGAATGCGTAGACCGGGACCAGAAACAGGCCCGCGAGCATCCCGAATCCGCCGCTCACCTTGCCCGCCTGCTCCAGCAGCCAGGATCCTCCCGCCGGCAGGAGGTTGACCAGCCAGGTCGAGGCCCCCATCGGCGGCAAGGCCGAGCGCAATTCCAACAGCTTGCGGACCAGCACCGGAGGGTTGGTGGACCAGGACTCGACCTCGTGCTGGAAGCGCTGCCGGTATTGGGGCACCCGCTCGGCAAATTGCCGGGTCTCTCGGAAGACCTGCGGGATGACGCTGGCGAAGAGGCCGCCGACCAGCACCAGGGCCGTCGCAAAGACCAGCGTGATGGCCCGCGTCCTCGGGAGTCCCCGCCGCTCGATGAGATCGACCAGCGGATCCAGCAGGTAGGCGAGCACGCCTGCCAGCGCCAGCGGCCAGAGGACGGGCGAGAGCACCCTCAGCACCTGGCCAATCCCCCAGATGGCCCCGGCGATCAGGCCCACGAGCACCGCCACGGCCAGGGCGGTCAAGGTGCCCCAGAGGATACGGACCTGGGTGGGGTGCGGGGGAGGCGGAGGAGGATTCATCGGGTGGATGGCGATCGGGGTCGGGCAAGGTCGGATTCAGGCCATTGCCCGGGCCTTGTCGGCCGCGGCACGGACGGCCCCGATCAACGCCGCCAGGACGCCCCCCTTCTCCAGCGTGTGGATGGCCTCGATGGTGGTGCCACCGGGGCTGCACACCGCGTCCTTGAGGGCTCCCGGATGCTGCCCGGTCTCCAGCACCATCTTGGCGGCTCCCAGCAGGGTCTGCGCCGCCAGGCGCTGGGCGACATCCCGGGGCAGGCCGGCAGCGACCCCCCCGTCGGCCAGCGCCTCGATCATGAGGAACCCGTAGGCAGGGCCGCTGCCGCTGACGCCGGTCACCGCGTCGAGGAGCTTCTCCTTCACCTCGAGGGCCAGCCCCACCGATCCAAGCACGCCCTGCACCTGGCCGGCGTCGGCCCGGGTCGCGCTGGTCCCGACCGCGAAGGCCGAGGCGCTGGCCCCGACCAGGGCGGGCGTGTTGGGCATCACGCGGATGATCCGGAGGCCGGCAGGGCCGGCCGCCTCCATGCGGGCCAAGGTCACCCCGGCGGCGATGCTGACCACCAGGTGGCGCGGGACCTCCCAGACGGCAGACAATTCGGAAAGCAGGCCGACGACCTGATCGGGCTTCACCGCAACCACCACCAGGTCGGAGGCGGCGACCACCTCGGCGTTGCGGTCGGTGACCCGGGCGCCGGTGGCCTGGGCGAACGCCTCGCGGGCGGCCGGCACCGGGTCGCTGGCGATCACCTGTGCCGCAGGCACCACACCGGCCTGGATCACCCCCCGGGCCAACGCCGTCGCCATCTTGCCCGCCCCGAGGAAGCCGATTGAAACAGGTTTCATGTGCCGGTCTTCCTATCAGTCACCGCAGGGGGCGGACATGGGAAAATCACCCGCGCGTCTCCAACCGGGACCGGGCCGTCTGCAGGCCGTCGCCCCCGGTGTCAGCGGGGCTCGCCGCTGCGGGCCTTGAGCCAATCCCAGTCGGTCGTCGGGTTGGCGGCGAAGATGCCCCCCGCCCCGCCCCGCACGTTGGGCCGCACCGTGCCATCCGGCCCGAGCACCTGCCACCGGTGGCCCTCGGCATGCCCGTCGAGGTAGGTGAAGAAGGCCGATCCCGAGTGGTAGGACGCGGGCAGGTTGCCCCATTTCGGGGCCTCCTCGAGGCGGTTCATGAAGAAGCCGTCATTGATCGTGTCCGGGTGCTCGTCCAGGAAGGCGAAGATCGTGGCCGGTGATCCCGCGTCGGAATCCTTGAAAATCTGCCGGTAGGACGGATTGAACCGGTTGGTCAGCTCCCCGGGATCGCCCACGAGGGAATTCAGCGCATAGCTGCGGATGCGCAACCCGTTGTCGGCACGCGACTGGTCGGACGGGCATCGGAACACCGCCGTGCTCGAGAGATGCCTCGACAGCAGTCCGCTGGCCAGGAGCGCGAGGTTGGTGTTCCCCTCACTGCCGGTCCAATCCATGACGTTGTTGGCCCAACTGTTGGTGCGGGCCCGGGTCTCGCCGACGCCGTGGTTGTTCACGTACCGATCGCGGTGGTCGTCGGAGTAGAGCTGGAGGGCCGTCTGGAGCTGCTTGGCGTTGTTGAGGCACACCATGCCTGCCGCCTTGGACTTGGCCCGGGCCAGCGCCGGGAGCAGCAGGGCGGCGAGGATCGCGATGATGGCGATGACCACCAGCAGTTCGATGAGGGTGAAGCCGCGGGAGCGCATGGGCCAACGCTGGGCGATGGCGGGCCGCAACGGAAGCTCCAAGCATGGGCTCCGGACTCCGCCGAGGAGCCGCCGGCCGGTGGGAACCCGGGGCTGGTGCTGCCCTCCCCCTCAGGGGCGGGCGCCAGCCACCCCGGAGGACGACGGCTTGGTCGCCACCGGGGCCTGGAGCCAACGGGCCGGGTCGGTGTCACCGCGGATCCAGTCGACGATGAGGCCGATGTCCCGCTCGGAAAGGCGGCCTTCCTTCAGGTAGGACGGCATCCGGTCGTTCCTCGCGCCGTAGAAGTCGGCGTGCGTCGGGTCGCCGACCAACCGAACCATCCAGTCGCGCGAGGCCCAGCCGGTGAGGGTCGGCGCGGTGGCCTCCTCGTCGGGCTTCCGGAAGGCGTGGCAATCGGTGCAGCCGAAGGTGGTCGCCACATGCCGGCGGCCCGCCTCCACCGTGCCAGCGCGATCGCCGGCGCCCGCCCGATCCGCCGGAAGGTCGGCCTCGGCGACCACGGCTGCGATCATCGACTCCAGCGCCCCGGGCTCGGAGGCCTGCAGCTTCGGCAACTTCTCGCGAACGTACCGCACCATCTTGCCGGTCCGGAACTTCGTCCCGCCGTAATAGGCGCTGTTGGTGATGGTGTCGGCCTGGAGCAGGCCCCGCAGCCACCCGGCGGAGCCGAATCCCCGGAGGTCCGGGGCGCTCGGGGCCTCGGCGGAGACGACCCCCAAGCCGTCATGCCCCCCGTAGCGGTGGCACGAGGCGCAGTGCTGGGCGAAGAGCCGCGGACCGACCGTCGCCGGGTCCTGCTTGAGCAACGAGGCCGCGCCATCCCGGGGAATGCCCCCGGCGGCCCGGATCAGGGTGACCATCCGGTCGGCTTCGGCGTGCGCCTGCGCCACGGCCGCCTGGAAGCCCGGGTTCCCGGCGTCGCTCCGCAGGGATTGGACGGTCAGGAGGACGGCCCCGACGAGGATCGCCCCCAGGAAACCGAGGTTGAACCGATGTCCAAGCCGCCAATTGCCGAGGATGGGCATGGCCGCCAGCACCCCCATCACCAGGCCCGGGATGATGATCGCGCCCACCAGTTCGCCGTGATGACCGAACCACTGGGTGAGGAAATCGAGTTTCAGGAACTCGAACAGGAAGAGGAAGTACCACTCGGGGCGGGCCGCATTGAACGGTTGGGTGGGGTCGGCCGGGGCATGCAACTCGGCGCCGTGATGGCGTACCGTGAGGTAGACGACCGTCGCGAGCACCGCCAGGCAGGCCACCCCGTCCATCAGGACCTGGTCGGGCCAGAACCGAGCCTCCGGCTTCCGGTAGGGCTGCTTGGCGGTGATGCCGTGGCGCCGGAACAACGCCACGTGGGCGGCGATGGCCGCGATCATCAGGCCGGGAAGCACCCCGGCATGCAGCGCGAAGAAGCGGGTGAGCGTGTGGTGGCCATAGTCCGAGCCGCCGACCACCAGCTTCTGGAGCGACGGGCCGATGACCGGGACGATGCCCATGAGGCTCGTGGCCACCTTGGTCGCCCCGAAGCCCTTCTGGTCCCAGGGCAGCAGGTAGCCGGTCAGGCCGAGCCCGAGGGTGAGCATCAGCAGCACGATGCCGAACCAGTAGTTCACCTCCCGCGGCGCCTTGTACGCGCCGTCGATGATCACCTGCAGCAGGTGGAGCACGAGCAGCACATGCATGGCCTGCGCCACGAAATGGTGGAGGCCCCGCAGGAACCATCCGCCGGTCATCTCGTGCTGGATGTAGTACACGCTCTCCCAGGCCGAGTGGGCGCTGGGACTGTAGGCCATCCAGAGCACCACCCCGGTGACGATCTGGACGAAGAAGCAGAAGCTCAGCGTGCTACCCCACACGTAGCGCCATCGCGCCCCGCCCGGGATCCGCTCGAAGAGCACCTCGTGCAGCAGGCCTTGCAGGCCGGTCCGCTGGTCGATCCAGTCGATGAGTTTCTTCATGCCAACGCCACCTTCGCCTGGATCCCCGGACGGAAATTCTGGAAGCGCAGCCAAACCGCCTGGCCCCGGACCTCGACGGCCAGCGTGTCCATGGGCCTGGGGCTCGGGGACCGGGGGTCGTTGATGGAGCCGTCGACGGCGAAGGTGCTGTCATGGCAGGGGCAGAAGAACGCCTTCCGGTCCCCCTGGTAGTCGACAAAGCACCCGGCATGCGGGCACACCGAGTGAAGCGCGACGACCTCCGACGGACCGGTGCGCCGCAGGTACACGACCCCGACCGGCACGGCCGCCTCCCGGGTCCAGGCATCCGTCCGGGCAGTGACGACCGAGACCCGCACCGGTGTGCCATCGGCAGGCACGCTCGGCAGGTCGGCGACCTGGATCCAACCGCCACCGCCCGCGCCCCGGGCCAGCGGATCCAGCCAGGCGACCAGGCCGGACAGCATCGGGACGGCCGCGCAGCAGGCACCGACGGTGTTTTCCAGTCGGAGCGCAGCATTTCTGAGTCGGGCCGCATTGGCACTTGATTTGCCGGAATGATTCGGGTCTTTAGGCGCCGTTCTTTGAATGGGTCGACCCTCACCGGTCGGGCCCACCAATCAAAACACCTTTGGAAGTGCGGGAACGCCGTGGGAATCGGCGACGGTTGCGCCACTGTATCAGGCAACAAACCCCCTGGTCGGACAAGACAGCCACTGGACGCGAGTCCGGGAAGGCGGGGGAGAGGATCGAAGCCTGGAGTCAGGATATCGCGCCAAGGGTGCTCGTCGGGTCCCTGCCTCGTGCCGGGACCGCTTCGCCGCCAAGCGAAGGATGAGGCCAGCCATGCCGGCCGGTTTGCCGGCGTGGAAACATTCCAGAATGTCTGACGCCTTCATTCCCTGTTTCGCCGGTGGATGGATGGCGTCGTTTTCGTTTCAGGCACCCGGTGTTTCGCCGGAGGTCCGGGGCGGGCGCGCCCCCGTTTCCGGCCTGGTCTCCATTGACCCAACCCGTCCGCCGTGGAACCCGGCGGGCGATTGCCGTGACCAGAGACCATGCCGAAACCATCCATCCGTCCGTCGCCCATCCGACCCCGATCAAGCGGGCCCGTGCCCGCATCCCCGACCCCGAGGCCCCGCCTCGCCGCCTCCACCGCCAGCCTCGGGCTGATCCTCGCCGCCGCCGACCTCCAGGCTCAGCATCCCCCGACCGTGGTCGATTACCGACCGGGTGCCGGATTCTCCCCGGGCTACACCAACGCCGCCGCCGCCCTGGGCGCGCCCTCCCGTGTGACCCCCGGTGACTTCGGCGGCCCGGTGACCCCCTTCGCCCCGCCCTACACCCGCGACCAACTGGTGAGCATCGGCACCGGGGGCTCGTTGACCCTTCGGTGGGACACCCCGATCCGCAACGCCGCAGGCAATCCGTTCGGCCTCGACTTCACGGTCTTCGGCAGCACGGGCTTCCTGATGACCAACGAGTTCGACGCCAACTGGAACCCCATCGGCGCGCCGGCCACCGACGGATCGCTCTTCAACCCGAACCCGGGGACCCAGCGCATCAGCGTCAGTGCGGACGGCTCCACCTGGTATGTCCTCGACCCGGCCCGGGCGCCGAAGGTGGACCACTACCACCCGACCGACGGTTCCGGGGACTTCGGCATCCCGATGAGCCTGTCCCTCCAGCCGGCGGACTTCGCCGGCAAGACCCTGGAGCAGATCCGTGAACTGTACCGGGGATCGGCCGGCGGCGCGGCCTTCGACCTCGACTGGGCCCTGGACGCCACCGGCAAGGCCGTGGCGCTGAACGAGGCCTCGTTCATCCGCATCGACGTCCTGACCGGCAAGGCCGACATCGACGGCTTGTCGCTGGTGAGCACCGTTCCCGAACCCACCACCTGGGGGTTGATGGCTTCGGCATTGGCCGCCGGATGGCTGGGTCGCCGGATTTCCCGGAGGCAACCGTGAGCGACCGCGTTGTCCAAAGCCCTGGTCTCCGTGGGTCTGAGCCGATCGATCCGGCGGCTGGGCGAACCGGCGCCGAGTCGGTCTGTCCGTTGTGCGGCGGCGCCAACGCCTGCGCGCGAGCCGGCGGGGCCGATCCCTCGCCGGGACAGTGCTGGTGCGAGTCGGTTTCCATTCCGGGCGAGGTGCTGGAGCGCATTCCGCTCGCCCTCCGGGGACTGCACTGCCTGTGCGCCACCTGCGCCTCCGGGGGCCTGGCGGTCCCGGACGGCCCAGCCGCTGACACCGAGCCGGACACCTACTTCACCGAGGACGGGCGGGTCGTCTTCACCCGTGCCTTCCACCTGCGCCGGGGCCATTGCTGTGGCAGCGGTTGCCGGCACTGCCCATTCTAGGCGCCCATCCCCACCCAGGAGTTTCCCGTCGATGCCCCCCCTGCTCCCCGACCGCATCCGATCGCTCGTTGCCGCCACGGCCCTGGCCCTGACGGCGCACGGCGCATTGGCCGGCCGGGTCCGGGCGGCGACCGTCGAGGAGACCTTCGACACACCGCCCGAGGCCCGGGGCTGGAACGCCTGGGGCGACGGCTCCCCGTTCAGGTGGGACCCGTCGGGCCGGCGCCTGGAGGTGGGCTGGGATTCCAGCCGGCCGAACGGATTCTTCGCCCTCCCGCTGCCCTCGCCGCTGACGGCAGCCCAGGACTTCGGCTTCGCCTTCGACCTGACCCTCGAGTCGCATGCGGTCGGTGTGCATCCCGGCCAGCCCGGCACGTTCCAGATCGCGGCCGGTTTGGTCCGTCGGGCCGACGTGCTGGCCACGAATTACTCCCGGGGAGCCTTCCCCGGTCCGCGGAACACCGTCGAGTGGACCTGGTTCGGCGAGGCGGGCGCGGTCGCGGCCTCGGTGTCCCCGGTGGTCATCCCGGCCGACGGGCGCCTGCCCTGGGGCTATGCCGACAGCTTTGTCACGCTCGAGCCGGGGCGCCGTTACCGCTTCGAGCTGGCGTACACGGCCGCCGATCGCACCGCGCGCCTGCGCCTGGCCATCGACGGCCAGCCCGGCCCACGGCTCGAGTTCGCCATCTGCAACTACTCAGGGGCTGGCCAGCACCCGCTCTACGCCGGGTCGGTCTTGGCGCGTGGCTGGATCGACCAGGTCGCACTGACCCTCCCGGATCCGGCCGGAACACCCTTGCGCCTGAGGGCCCGGGATGGAGGGGTGGTGTTCGACGCCATGGCCGGACGGCGCTACCGGCTGGAGGCCTCGGGCAACCTGGCCGAGTGGAATCCGGTCGCCGAAGTCCGCGCGGATCTGTCGGGGGAACTCGAACTGCGGGACCCTCGCGACGGGCGGCTGGCGACGCAGTTCTACCGGGTGGTGGTCCACGCGCCATGACATCGACGCGATCCATCGACCAACCATCCCGGGCCGCCGGATTCACGCTGGTCGAGTTGCTGGTGGTCGTCGCCGTCGTCTCCATCCTCGCGGCGCTCCTCCTGCCGGCGCTGGCACGCTCCCGCTCGGCGGCCCGGGCAACCGTGTGCACGTCCAATCTCCGGCAGGTGGGCCTGGCCACGCAGCTCTACTGGGACGATCACGGAGGCGTGGCCTTTGTCGAGAGGGGCGCCCGCACCAACAACGGATGGAACTACTGGTTCGGCTGGCTGGAGGACGGGGCCGAGGGTGATCGCCGCTTCGATCCGGCCGCCGGGGCATTGTGGCCCTACCTTCGGTCCCGCGGGGTGGAGGTGTGCCCGGCCCTGGACCGCAGTCACGCGCGCTTCAAGAGCAAGGCCCGCGGGGCGGCCTTCGGGTATGGCTACAACCTGCGCATCGGCACCCGGGGCGGCACGGGCATCGCGATCTCGACGGTGCGCTCCCCGGCGGGGTGCGCCGTGTTCGCCGATTGCGCCCAGATCAACGACTTTCAGGCGCCCGCGTCACCCGACCATCCGCTGCTGGAGGAGTTCTACTACTTCGACCTCGAGGGACCGACCGTCCATTTCCGGCATGCCCTGCGGGCGGAGGCGTGGTTCGTGGACGGCCATGTCGCCGCAAGCCTCCCCGCCCCGGGCACCGAGGACCGCCGCCTTCCCGGCGCCCACGTCGCCCGCCTGCCTGCCGAGGCCATCCTGCCGTGAGGGCCGTGGGCGCGCCCGGACCGTTGGGTGGCCCCGGTGGCCCCGGCCGACCGGTCACCGGAGGTAGACCCGGCGGCCCCGGCGCTCGCCCTCGGCGCGCACCTTGTCCGGATTCTCCTTCAACCACTTGACCACCGCGCCATAGGAGACCCCGACGGCCTCGCTGATGCCCACCTGACTCAGTCCCTTCGGCGCGTTCCGGAGCACCTCGAGGATCTTCGCGTCGAGTTCCGAGTCGCTCAGCTTGGGGCGCCGGTCTTCCCTCGGCGATGCGCCCAAGCCGACATCGATCCCCAAGTCACCACACAGCTGCCGGAGCCTGGCGTCGATCGCCTCGATCCGGGTCTCGTGGGACCGCCGCTCCGCGATCATCGCCGCGAGATCGTTTCCCGAGATGCGGGCCAGCTTGGCCTCCAGATCACGCTTCTGCTGTTCGATGATTCGGTTGATGTCGCTCATGGTGTGGCTTTCGATGGTTCCGAACCCGGGGATCAGGCCGCTCAGGATCGCATTGAGTTCGACCCTCGCCTTCTCCTTGGGGCCCGCGCCAGAGAAGTAGGAGAACAGAAGTCGGTGGAGGTAGTGCTCCCCGAGCGAGGTCAATGCATGCTTCCACTGGAGATTCAGCGCGGAGAATTCGGCGGCGATCTGGTCGGTGGTCGGCATGGACATGGTTTCGGATGCTGCGGCCCCGACCCGCATCCCTCCTCGGGAATTGCGATCG
>JAJTFN010000240.1 GCA_021298285.1 Verrucomicrobium sp. | reverse complement strand
TGCCGAAGCTGGCCACCGGGACCACCTGGTTGGCGGTCAGCGCCGCACCGCTCAACTTCAGCGTGCCCAACGAGGGCAGCGTCTCGAAGGTGTAGCTGACGGCCGCGCGGGCCTCAGAACCATCGATGTGGGCCACGTTGTAGCCCGAGGCGAACGAATTGGTGTTGAAGGTCAGCACCGTGTCCTCAAGAACCGTGGTCGTGACGGCGAGCTGGGTCGGCGCATCGGGAACGTTGGTCACCTTGATCAGCATCTTGTTCGTGGGCGACGGAGTGGAAACCCCGCCCAGGCTGTCGGTGATGGACACGATGGTGAGGACCGCCGTTCCGAACTGATTGGCCTTCGGCGTGAAGGTCAGCACGCCAGCCGGCGAGATGGCCGGTTGGTTGGTACCATCCCCGAAGAGGCCCGGATTGTCGGTGCTGACCACGATGCCCGTGATCGTCTGCTCCGACTCATTCGGACCCGCGTTGAGCGTCGCGAAGAAGGTCGAGTTGGTGTACCGGGAGCTATCCTCGGCCACCGTGATCGTCTCCGGAGCGTTGACATCCGCCGAGGTGTAGATGAACCCACCGTCGGTGACGGCCGCCAGGCGGCCGCCGTCCACCGAGGCGGTGACAGCGAACCACAAGCGGTTCGAATCCCGCTCGGCCCAGGTCACACCGGAGTCGGAAGAGGTGTAGAGCTTGCCGCCGTAGGCGCTGGCGACGAGTTCAGCCCCATCGGCAGACGACGCAACCGAGGTCCAGAATCGGGCACCCGAGCCGGCCTGGGCCACCCAGTTGGTGCCGCCATCGCTCGAGGTGTGGATCAGACCATTGACCTCCGCCGCGACGAGCTTCTGGCCGTTGGCCGAGGAAGCCACCGCCGCCCACAGCTGGCTGCCGGACGTGCGGGAGACCCAGTTGGTTCCGGAGTCGACCGAGGTGAAAACCGCACCACCGTAAACGGCCGCGACCAGATTGTTGCCCGTGCTGGACGAAGCCACCGCATACCACGGGCGGTCGCTGTCTCGGGCAGTCCAAGTCACACCGGCATCGACCGAGGTGTAGACCTTGCCGCCGTAATTGGCGGCGACCAGCTTCTGGCCGTCGGCTGAAGACGCCACCGACTTCCAGTTGCGGGCGGAATCGCGTGCGGTCCACGTGGCACCGGAATCCGTCGAGGTGTAGATCTGACCGGCATCCACGACGGCAACCAGCTTGGTGGCGTCGGATGACGAGGCGATCCCCTGCCAGTTGCGAGCCTGATCGCGGGGCGTCCAGGTCTCACCGTAGTCGCCCGAGGTGTAGATCAGACCGCCGTCGACCGCCGCCACGATGGCAGAGCCGTTGGAGGACGAAGCGATCGCCTGCCAGGCGCGGGAACCGGAATTGGTCCGCGAGAACCAATCCTTGCCCGCCAGCGTCTCGACGACCGGAATCACGGCGACCGGAGCGTCGTTGACCGGGGTGATCGTGATGGCGAAGGTGTTCGTGATCGAAACCCCGGCATCGATCGTGCGGAAGGTGAAGCTGTCGGACCCGTTGGCGTTCGCGTTGGGGGTGTAGGTCCCGGACGCCGTGCCCGTGAACGCGCCACCGGGCAGGCCACCCAAGGAGCCCTTGGCAGGCTGCGTGAGGACCGTGTAGTTGGTCCCCAGAGCGGTGAGCGTGATGGGTGTCGCCGCTGCATCTTCAAGCAATGTCGCAGCGTTCTGAGCCTGGACGAGGCTTGGCAGACCTCCGAGGGCCAGAAGCACCGAGGCCGTCAAGGCCCTTCGGGTTCGCGGGATTTCAGCGGGGAGCAGGCGACTCCCGCGAGGGGGAGAAACATGCGGATTCAGTGGCGTCATACGATTTTCTTCGTGTGGTCTTTTCAAGCGGTTACCGGGTCGCTCGGGATCGCTCGGCGTCCTCGAACCCTGCGTCACCGGCTGTGTTTTCGGGGGGGACCTTCCATGCTTTCGGCGAGGGTGTAAAGCACTATTTTTTGGACGATGATCGCTGCAAGCAAAGAGTTCCACCGTCAACCTAAATAAGTACCGGATGCAATGCGTCGGTGGGCGAGATCTGAGATGGTTTTTTCGGTTTCCCAATGTTGCATCCGTTGATGATCGAGATGGGAGCAGACAAGGCACTTTGGCTGCTGAGATCGTAGGGAAGGTCGGGAGGCGCGATCCGCATCAGATGTGCGGTGAGATCGAACGGACCATCTGCCAAATGGTCATGGTATTGGGCGTTCGGATACCGCTACCCTTGCTTGCGACAGGCCATCGATGGTGACCTTCTTGGAAGGCTTTTGTTGTTATCTGCTGACCGTGGGCGGATTGATGGCAGAAAGGGTTCAAACGATCGTGCTCCGGCTTCGCGGGCGATCAGCTTTTCATTATTGCATTGTTCGTTGGCTAGCTCCGAATGACATGACATTTTGAATCAACGATAACGATCGCGTTGTGGAGCCTAATGTCGTTTAGACGGGTTCGGAAGCGTCCAAATCACCGGTTGGCACGGCCCCTCGACGGGAATCAGGGACGATTCCATGGGTTTCATGGTCCAACGGACCTCAAGATGCCTTCCTCTTCGATGTCTGAGGCCATCGGGTCGCAGCGCTTGATAGGCATTTTCCGCCCCTCGGCAAATGTGCCTTCTGAAGGCGTCGGACTCAGGTCCAGGACCCCGGGGTCCACCCGGCCTCCTCGTTGGGCGTGTCTGAAGGCGGTTTCTTCACCCGCCAAACCGGACCGGGATGTTCCTGAGCACCGTTCGGGACACCGCCATGCCTGATTCGCCATTCCCAGGGTCATACCCTGCCCCCAACAAACAACCGCAGGGACGGGCCCCATGGCGGGGATGACGCGATTGAACTTTGGATCGATCGAGGCGATCGCCAACTTCTGGGCATCAACAATCTCGGTCCCTACCGCCGCGCTGATTGAGCGCGCCATGCGGCCATTCAACGGGAAGGCGCACGGATCCTCACCCGGGGCATCCGCCCTGGCTGCACGGGCGCTCTTCGATGCCGTATGGGCCAAGGCGTCATCCTGAGCCTGACAGCGACCGCGACCTCCAACGAAGCCCACCCGATCGGCGCAGGAGCCGGCGGACTGTTCCTTCTGGCGAATGGAACAGCGAAGGTGTCGACGAACCCGCGACGGGTCACCGGTACCAGGCGATCGATCGACCGGGATGGTCGATCGATCGCCGGACCGCGCCGGGACCGCTCACGGCTTCCTCAGTCGGAACTGCCGGAAGGCATCGGCGCCATCTTCGGGGATGGGAATCAGCACCGGCGTGCCTTCGCCCAGCGTCTCGATCTCTCCGATCGAATCGACAAGCTTCCAGTCGGCACCCAAGGAGTCGGAAGACTCGACGCTGAAACGGGCTCCTGCCGCACCGACCACACTCAACACCAGCGACCGGTCCGGTCGGACCTGCAGCGACAGGTGGGTGCGTTCAGCCGTCTTGGCCTCCGAGCCCGTGCCGGAACCCGCCGGCCCGACAACGATCCTGACCACCGAGGTCGCAGTGGCGGTTCCGTCAGTGACCGAGACGGTGACGTTGTTGGTGGTGTTGGCCGAGGCGGCGGGCGGGGTCCACTGGAGGATGCCGTTGGTCGAAACGGTCAATCCGACAGGCCCACGGACCAAGGCGAAGCGGAGCACCTGCACCGGGAGGTCGGTGTCCGTGGCCACCAGGGGCAACAGGAGCCCGGCTTGGGCGGCCACCACGGCATTCGTCGCCGGGAAGACCGGGGCCGAGTTGGCTTCACGCACGTAAAGCATGAAGGTCGCGGTGGTGCTCAGGGAGCTCGGGGCGTCATCGCTCACCCGGACCACCACCCGGTTGGTGCTGGGGCCTTGGGCCTCCGTGGGAGTCCACTCAAGCAGTCCACCGGCACTGACCGTCAACCCGGCCGGACCGCTGACCAACGTGAAGGTCAACTTCTGGGCTGGCAGGTCGGCGTCGCGAACGATGAACTGAGTCGTCTGCTTGGCGTTCTCGAAGATCGACCGGCTGGAGGCATTGATGAAGCTGGGCGCCGTGTTGGCCTCCGACACGATGAGGGTGAAGGAATTGGTGGCGCTCATGGATGGCACCCCGTTGTCGGTCACCCGGACCGTGATCAGGTTGGTGCTCGGTCCCTGTTCCTCGGTGGGAGTCCAGGTCACGAGGCCGTCCGCAGCAACCGTCAACCCCTTCGGACCGGACACCAACCCATAGGTCAGGGTCTGCTTCGGCATGTCCGAGTCACGGGCGGACACGCGGAAGCTCGTCGTGGCCAACTCGCGGATGAGGCGGTTGTTCAGGGCAAGGAAGGTCGGGGCGGTATTCGAGGGTTTCTCGACATCGATGGTGACCGTGGCGCGGCTCGAGTCGGCCTTGCCGTCGTTGA
>JAJTFN010000239.1 GCA_021298285.1 Verrucomicrobium sp. | reverse complement strand
GCGCTTGCGTTTGCAACCGCACCGTTCGTAAGAACGAGAACATCTAAGCCGATGCCCTCCGCCCTGACAACTTCTTTTTGGAAAATTTTTACACGGGCTCCGGGTGGAGCGTCACGGGACGGTTGATTCTCCGGGCAATTCCACAGGTTCGAATCCCGGTTTTCACGAGGCGGGATACGGGCCCTCCTGGGGTGCGCGGTTGGGATGGGCGCAACGAGACAACCCGCCGATGGGTTTTGGATGTCTTCCGATGGCGCTGGGGATCCCACCCGACCTCAGGGGGGTTCCCAACCAGAACGGGGAGTTGTCCCCTGTGTCGCTGGGCCGTTCGGCATCCCATGCTCACCCGTCGACACGAGAAGCCTGGCTGTGCGGCGCAGCAGGCCTCTCCCAATCAACACTCGCCGCAGGAGCAAACCAGCACATGAGCACACTGACCCTGTGGAACCCGTTCCGCCGATCCGAAGACCTGAGACTCTGGCGCGCGCGGGACCGATGGAACCCGGTCCGGGAGATCGAGAACCTCCACACCCGGATGAATCAATTGATGGCTTCCTGGCCGGATGGCGAGGAGGCGATGACGGTCAGCGACTGGTCGCCGTTGGTGGACATCCTTGAACAAAATGGTGAGTACCTGCTGAAGGCCGAGGTTCCCGAGGTGAGGAAGGAGGACCTCAAAGTCCGGGTCGAAGACGGGACCCTCCAGATCGTGGGAGAGCGAAAGACGGAGAAGGAGGAGAAGGGCCGGAAGTTCCATCGCATCGAGCGGTCCTATGGGAGCTTCGAACGGTGCTTTTCCCTGCCGGAGGATGTGGACGCCACCAAGGTCTTCTCGGAATTCAAGGATGGCATCCTTCAGGTCCACCTCCCGAAGACCCAGGTGGCCAAGACCAAGGCCATCGAAGTGAAGGTGCAATAGGCGTTTGGGCACCGGTGCTCCGGCCAATCCAGCGATCGGAGCACCGGTGGTTCCCCTGGTCTGGGGACTTCTGGGAGGCTGCCAAACTCCTCCAAGGGATGTGGCCGGCACGGTGACTGCCGGTCTGTAGGCTGCCGCGGTAAACGCTGGCCGAATGGGGCGTTGTTCGTGTACGAAGGCGATGTCCCCGGACCCCATGCGCCTTCCCCACCCTCATCGGATCGATGGAAGCCTCTCACGAAGGTCGGCGCTTCAGGCGGGCAGCCTGGGTCTGCTCGGTCTGGGGCTGCAGCACCTCGTCGAGCCTCAGGCGCTTGGCGCCGTGCGCGGAGCGGTCGATGCCCCGGCCAGATCGGTGATCTACATCTTCCTGTCCGGGGGATTGGCCCAGCACGAGAGCTTCGACATGAAGCCCGAGGCGCCGATGGAGATCCGGGGCGAGTTCTCGCCCATCCCCACGCGCACACCCGGCCTCCACATCTGCGAGCACCTGCCGATGCTCGCCCAGCGCAGCTCCCTGTGGGCGCTCTGCCGTTCGCTGACCCACGGATCCAACGACCATTCGGCGGCCCATCACATCATGCTCACGGGGCGATCGGACCTGCCGGCAGGCTTCGATCCCACGAAGCCGAAGGACTCCGACTGGCCCTCGATCGCCTCGCTGACCACGGCGCTGGCGACGCCGCGGAACCGACTGCCGCCGGCGGTCGTGTTGCCCGAGAAGCTGATCCACAACACCGGGCGGGTGATCCCGGGGCAGTCGGGCGGCCTGCTCGGGCGTCGCCACGATCCCTGGTACCTTGATGCCGCCCCCTACAACCCGTCCACCTACGGCGCGTTCCCGGAGTACCTCTTCCACCACCATGACGGGCCGAAGACGCAGGCCAACCTGCACTTCCGCTCGCCGAACCTGACGGTGCCCGGGTGGCTGGCGGGCGGCCGGCTGGAGGACCGACTGGAACTGCTGCGGCACCTCGACCGTCAACGCGCCACGCTCGAGCATGCCGCCGAGATCCAGGACCACGAACGCACCTGGCAGTCGGCGGTTTCGCTGCTGACGGGCGGTCGGGTGGCCGGGGCCTTCGACATCACCCAGGCCGACCCGCGACGCCGCGAACGGTACGGCCAAAACTCCTTCGGTTGGTCGCTCCTCACCGCGGCGCGCCTCGTGGAGGCAGGCGTCCGCCTGGTGCAGGTGAACCTCGGCAACGACGAGACCTGGGACACCCACGAGAACGCCTTCCCCAACCTGAAGAACCACCTGTTGCCGCCGATGGATCGTGCCGTATCGGCGCTGCTCGACGACCTGAAGGACCGTGGATTGCTGGAGTCGACCCTTGTCGTGATGGCCGGTGAATTTGGCCGCACCCCGAAGATTTCAACCCTGCCGGGGGCCAGCCACCCCGGGCCCCAAACCCCGGAGAACCTCGCGGCGACCGTGTTCCACGCGCTGGGCCTGCCCCGCGACACGGTGTGGCACGACCTCCAGCAGCGCCCGTTCCCGCTTTACCACGCCGACCCCATCCGCGGACTGCTCGGGCGATTTCAAGACGGGATGGGCCATCCACCGTCGGCCTCCATGGGCGCCGACCCGGTCCTTCGGGCACGTCGTTGTCGGCCCTACGGCCCAAACCCTTCGGCCCATCTCCTGAAACCCGGCGCGAACGCTTCCAACTCGGTGAGCACCGGGTGGGGCTCCACCGGGTTCGGCACCGGGATGTCCAACAGCGGGACCGGCGGCGCCGGAAAGCGTCGCCGCAGCTCCCGCAGGAATTGGAGGCCCAGTCTCGGGTACACCGTCTGGATGTGGCTCTCGAACATTCCCTGGTACCAGCCGTAGTCATCGACCCCTCCGTAGAGGCGTTCGAAATCGGCCAACGACGTGTTGAGCGGCCTGGCCTTCGACGGCCGACCGAGCAACTCGAAAACCTCCTTCGATTGATGCCTCCGTTCCGAGACGAAGGCATAGGCGAAGTAGCTGGCGACGTACTCGTCCAGCCAGTGGCAACGCGGCGCGATGCCATACCGGGCGCACAGCGCATGGCCGAGTTCGTGGAACCCGATGATGTCCACAAACTCATCCGCGGCGGCTTCGAAGCCGACCCGCCGGGCACGGAGATGATCCTCGAGCCGTTTGGCCGGGATCGCGTCTTTGCGGGCCATCATCAGATGAAAGGCGAGCCCACCGGAGGTGGCCGGCATGAAGATGACGGGCGGAGTCCCGTCGATGTTCGGCATGCCATACGGCCGCGAACTCACCCGCACCCAGTCGTTGGAGTTGAGGACCGCCAGGGGCACGGACGCGCGGACGCCCAGGTGCGTCTGGTAGAACGCATTCATCTCGGCGATCGCCGCCGAAAGTTTCCTCGCGCGCTTCCCACACCCCTCGCTGTGGTAGGTGACCATCGGCTTGTCCAATCGCGTCAGGCCGAGCCGGATCACCGTTTCCAGCAGATTGGTCTTCTCCAACGCCTGGGACTCGGGGACGGCGACCCAAAGCAATGCGAGGACGGTGGCCAGGATGGTGCGTTTCTTCATGGGGAAGCCTGTCGTTTCGATCCGGAACCGGGTTGGCGGGGGCGGCGGATGTCGGCCGGGATCCATGGGGACATCCCAATCCATCCCGACCGTTCCCGCACCTCATTTCCGGTGGCTCGGAAAGAATGCGTTCGACCCCGGTTTCCGGCTCCCGCTCCTGGACGGTCACGAGGGCACCGACACAGGCTGGCGGATGCGCACACTGGATAGGCCCCGAGCGCCGCGGTTTGCGCCGACGGGCTGGCTTGTGCAGTCTTTGGAGACCGTCCCCCTGCTCCTCGTTTCGGGCACCTTCCCCATGGGTCCCGGGAAGGGGGCAACCCGCCGGAAACGTCCCACGCTTTCCCCATGCAAACGCACATCCGCCTTCTGAGCCAGGCGATCCTCGCCTTGTTTTTCTTGTCGTTGCCGACGGCACAGGCGCAACGCAAGCCCATCATCGACATGCATCTCCACGCCCATGACCTGTTCGTCGCCCCGGGTGCCCCGGAGCCATTGAGCGGTGTGCCTGCGGCCCGGAGCACGGTCGATCTCAGGGATCGAACCCTCGCGGCGCTCAAGAAGCACAAGATCGTTCTGGCGGTCACCTCGGGACCGCAAACCGAGTCCTACCGGGCGGCCGCCCCGACGCGCATCATCAACGGATTGAGCACCACCCTGCTCTTCGGTGGAGGTGCCGAGCTCGAAGGCCTGCGGGCCCGGTTCAAGAAGGATGCCCGCAGCCAGGCGCTCGCTGAGTTCGCGCCGCAGTATCTGGGATTGCCCGCCAATGCCCCCGAGCTGGAACCCTATTTTGCGCTGGCTGAGGAATTGGACGTCATCGTCGGGATGCACCTCGGCCTGGGTCCGCCGGGGGCGGCCTATGCGGGTCACCCGAAATACCGGATGGCCTCGGCCAGTCCCCTCCTGTTGGAAGACGTCCTGGTTCGGCACCCGAAGCTGCGACTCTACGTGATGCATGCAGGGTGGCCGTTCCAGGACGAAATGGTCGGCCTGCTGTACGCCCATCCGCAGGTCTATGTGGACATCGGTGTGATCAACTGGGTGTTGCCGCGCCCTGAATTCCACAAATACCTGAGACGACTGGTCGAGGCGGGATTCTCCAAGCGCATCATGCACGGCTCGGACCAGATGCAGTGGCCGGACGCCATCCGCCTGTCGATTGAAGCCATCGATTCTGCAAGTTTCCTGTCCCGAGAGCAGAAGCGGGACATCCTCTATCACAATGCCGCGCGTTTCCTGCGCCTGAGCGATGCGGAAATCGCCAACCACCACAAACCATAGTTGAGCCCTGTCCGGCTTTGACGTGTACAGGGTGGTGAAGTGGAGCCGGCTGTCGGGATTGAACCGACGACCCACGGTTTACAAAACCGTTGCTCTGCCGCTGAGCTAAGCCGGCCCGGTGGACTCCCTGTGGAGGGAACTCGAGAGGTGCGCTGGAACCGCACCGGATCCTGATGACCGTGCAACGATGCCTGGCGATCGGCCGATGCCAAGTGGAAGTTTGCAGGGGCTTCAGGGAAGGAAACCCAGCGGCATCCTCAGGGCACGATCAACGGCCGTCGGGTCAGGAACGCGTGGAGGGCGAAGCCCATGGCGAACACCGCAGGCAGGAGGGTCA
>JAJTFN010000238.1 GCA_021298285.1 Verrucomicrobium sp. | reverse complement strand
CCGCCCACCAGGAAGACGTTGATGACGTTCCGCTTCATCTCGCCGATGCCGTCCGACCCCGGTCGGCCCTCAGCGTGGTTCTTCAGGTAGGTCTGGACGTCGGCCTTGAAGGTGCTCAGGTCGCCGTTCCACAGCTCAAGACTTAGGGGACCCTTTCGGCCTGCCCAGTCGGAGGCCTTCCGGTCCAGAGCCGTCAGGCTGTAGTTCTGCACCAGGAGGTTGCCCTGCTTGTCGACCTTGAACGCGAAGGGGATGAAGTCCTTGTACTGGGCTTCCATCGCGCCCAGGGACTCGCGGACGCTCGCGGCCCAGCCGTCGCCCGTGCCGATCTGCTGATACCAGCCGGCCATCGTCTCGTTGTTCGCGATCGCCTGCTCGACGCGGCGGAGCATGTTCTTGGTGCCCTCGCCGAAGCTGCGGGCCGTCGCGTAGAACTGCTCGCCCAGTCGGGTGCCGGTCTTCTCGGTCAGCCCCGACGGGCCTTGGCGGACGCCGACGTTGCTCGCCTGCGGGTTGGCGTTTCCGGAGGGCGGGACGTCCGGGAACAGCGTCAGCACTTCCTTTCGGCGGTTCCGGACGCGGGCCCGGACGACCGGGACGGGCGTCTCGCGGGTCTGGCCGTTCACGACATCGACAAAGTCGTTGCCCTGAGTGCCGTCGGCTCGGGTCTCGGTCGGGAGGGCAGGGTGGTTGCCGGCCTGCTCGGGCCGGAGCCTCACGCCGGGCTCCTTCTGCATGTCCACGGCCGGCCGGAACTCCGAGGCCGCCTGGAACTGCTGTCGCACCAAGTCGAGGGTGGCCGGATCCTTGAGCACTTTCCGCACGTCAGCATCCCGGAAGAACGACTGCGTGTCGGTGCGCCCTAAGACGACGGGAAGCGCCTCGTTCAGGTTCACTCCGCGGAGACCGTTGGCCATCGCCTCGGAGAACAGTTCGCCGACGATGAAGGCGTCGTCCTGCGGGATCGTGCGCCCGAGGGCCTGCTGGTAGTCCTGGCGAGCGCGGGCCATGCCGTCGGGACCGAGAGCCTGCCGGAAGTGCTGGATGATTGCCGGATTCGAGGCGGCGACCGACGCCATGAGGGCATGGCCGATCTCATGGAGCTGCCGGCCGGCGGCATCTACAGCCTCCAGGTTGACGGCGACGCGCCCTGTGGACTCGTCAAAGTAGGCCGCCGCGTTCGGATCCTTCGACGACTTTGCGAACTGGGCCGCATCCATCAGGTCGACCTTCAGGTCCTGACGTCCGGCCAGCAGTTCATCCGGGGTGGACGCAACGACCAAGGGGTCCGCACCCGCTTGGATCGACTCGGAGGCCTTCCGCATCGAGTCGTAGGCGAAAGCCAGAGCCTTCCGCTCACGCGACATCCGGCGGAGCGCCGGGAGGGTGCCCGCGCCGCCGAGCAGGCCGCCGACGCCCGCTTCGCCGCCGATCTCCTCGCCCGACTTGCTGGTGTCTAGGCCGGTGAGCAGTGCGTCGGTGGCCGCGCCCTCGACGACGCCCTTGCCGAGGTCGCTGCCGACCCGCAGGCCCGTCTCGACCATCTGGCCGGCCTTCAGCTTGCCGACGACGTTGGCCGTCACACCCCGGACAAGCCACTGGGGCGCGTTCGGGTCCTTGGCGATCTGCCGCCAGACGGGGATCGAGGAGTCCCAGTCCGCGTCCGCGATGGTGCGGAGCGCCGTGCCGGCCCGGGAGGCATTCTCCGACCACCGAGCAGCCTTTCGGATCGCTTCGGGCACCTGGGAACCGGCGAGGGCCCCCAAGGGACCACTCGACGCGCCTGCGACGGCGCTGGCGGCACTCAGGGTGCCTTCGTATTTGTCCGCAAGCTCGCCAACCTTGCCGGCGGCCCTCTCCACCAGCTTTCCGCCGGTCTCGGCAGCCCGGCCGGCGGCCCCAATGCCCCGCTGGAATGCCCCCGGGCCCGCCTGAGCAGCTTCTGCGGCTTTCTTCGCAAACAGCGACTGGGCCCGCTTCGACTCCGAAGGCGGGGTCAATTGGATCGAGGGCGTCTGGAGGGGCGGGGCAGTCTCGTCGCTGCGCTGAACGGCCTCTTCCCAGGCCTTGCGGTTGTTCTCGGCGATGCGGGCGGCGCTGCCTTTGGCCTGTTGGGCCTTCGCAATCGTCGCTGCCTTGCCGCCCATCTCCAGAATGGGGGTGCCCAGCTTCTTGGTGATCCCGGGGGCTACCTTTTCGCCAATGCGAGTGCCGAGCCTGACCGCTCGGGATTGGAGAAGACCCGGGTCGGCCACCATCGACGCCAGCTCGGTGGTCTGGGCAAGGTCCTTCGGTGGGGTAACCGCCTTACCGAGCTTTTCGGCAATGGTGGTGTCTCCGCCTGTGGCCAAGTCAGCAACAGACGTGACCACCTCCCCGAGCAGAGAACGATCTCCCTTCTGTAAGGCCTCGCGATCCGCCGCCTGCGCCGCGTCGCGGGCTTGAGCTTCGCGAATGACCGCAGCAGCCTGCCGGGGAAACACCTGAAGCATGGACAGCGTCCGGTCCATGCTGGGGCCCGCAAACTGCCAAGCGTTTTCGACCGCCCGGTCCACCGTGGGCAGGAACCCCTCTTCCGCGACTGCTCGACGCAAGACTCGGTAAGGGTCGAGTACCTGAGACTCGAACACATCCTTACCAAGTTGCCCAAGGTCGGCCGCACCGCGGAGAACCGCTTCACCAGCCACCCTCGACGCATCCGTACCGGGAAGGTCGGGTTTGAGGTCCGGCGGAGCTGTCATCCGTCCGGCCAGCTCGCCAGCCGCGCCCGAGACTTGGCCCGCGAAGTCCGAAATGCCCTGCACGGCCCCCCGGGCATACGCCATCGGGTTTAGGCGGGATTTTACGGCCTCAGTACGGGCCTCGACGGCCTGCTGCGTCTCCAGCTCCTCCGGACTGACCACAGGAGCGTCGGCGATGAAGGGCTTGGAGCCGGCGGTCTTGATAGCAGGGTAGTTGGCGATGAAGGGCATGGCTTATGGCTTGCGTTTGACCTCCCCCGAATCATCAAGGAACAGGGTTCCGGATGGCAGGGCGTTGAACTCGGCTTCTGATCGGACCCGTTCTACTCCGGGCGGCAGCGAAGGCCCCCCGGCCGGGGCCTCGAGGCCGAGGTCGACGGCTCGAGTGTTGAGGTCGTTCACCAGGCGATCGATCGCGTTCTTGGCGACCGTGTCGTCCGCGGTCATGCCGAGCGGCACCATGAACTTCTTGGTCGCGTTGACTTCGCCCTCACGCGCCACGCTGCCGGGGTCCAAGACCTTGGCCATGCTGATCGCCAGCAGGTAGGGGTTCTGCTCCAAAAGGGCCGCGTCTTGGGCGTTTCCAAACCGGCTTTCCCAGGTCCCGCTCCGGTCAATCGCGTCCTTCAGCTCCTGGGCGTACCGGCGGGCGGCCTTCAGGTTTTGGAGCGTGACGGTCTTGTCCGAAATCTTGGTCGCCGACTCCGGCTGGTTGTATGGAGACAACTTCACCTCGTTCGACTTCGGGTCGATCGTCCGGATGAACTGCCCTTGTCCCCCGCTGGGGAGCGGAAGATCCACGATCTGCGGCTCGGTCACCGGATAGGTGCGCTCAAAAGTAGGGCCGGTCGGCCCCACCGAGCCAATGCGCCAGCCCGGAGTTGCCGCAGGGGCCGCAGGGGCCGCAGGGGCCGCAGGCACTCCTCCAGGAGCGGCGGGGGCCATTACGTCCGGGGCCGGCCCGCTGACAGGAGGAATGCCTCCGGCCGCAGCGTCCGGCCGGCCCAGAAACATTTCGTAATAGTTCGGCTTCAGCTCCTCGGCTTTCCCGTCTTCGCTGATCAGGAACCGTTTCCCTCCGATGTCCCTGACGACCGGCTCCCCTGGGATGCGCTCGAAGGTAAAGTCCGTTCCGCCGAACTCGTTCCGAGTGCCCGTCTTGGCCCGCATGCCTGCGGGCACCTGCGGGGGCTGAAGGCTCTTGTCGATCGCGCCTTTCTTGATGCCGAGAAGCTCAAGGTCGAGCTTGTGTCGAGCAGCGTCGCGGGCGGCCCGCTC
>JAJTFN010000079.1 GCA_021298285.1 Verrucomicrobium sp. | reverse complement strand
CTTTCGGCCATCCACGTGTACTTTCCGGATCCCTGGCCCAAGAAACGGCACCATCACCGGCGGCTCATCAACCCGGCCTTCGCGGAGTTGGCGGCCAGGGCGCTGGCCCCGGGCGGCCGTTTCCACTGCCGCACCGATGACCTCTCCTACTTCGAGCAGATGCTCGAGGTCTTCCACGGGGCGAGCGCGAACTTCGTCGCGGGCAAAGAACCCGAGGGCCTGCTCGAGGTGAAGACCGATTTCGAGCGCCAGTTCAACGCCGGGGGAATCCCCACGCGGCACGCCACCTGGCTGCGCCGTTGACCCGGAGGAGCCCATGAGCCGGCCGCCTCGAGACGCCTTGCTGATCCGGAACCCGGCCTCGGCATCGTCGCGGGAGCAGGCCGCCCGGCTGGAGCGCTTCCTCGGGCGGTTGGCTGCCGGCGGGGTGGCTTGCGAGGTGCGGGTCACGGATCACCCGGGTCATGCGGTCGAGCTGGCCCGGCAGTCCGGGGGCCGCTTCGGCCTGGTGATCGCCGCCGGCGGCGACGGCACGGTGCACGAGGTCGCCAGCGGGCTCATCGAGGCCGGTTCCACCGCGGCCCTGGCGGTGGCACCGTTCGGTCGCGGCAACGACATCGCCCAGATCGCCGGGGTTTGCGGGCCCTCCGGCACCGGCGACGAGGCCGCCTTGCAGGCCATCCTCCAGCCCCGCCCTGTGGCCATCGACACCATCCGAGTGCTCTGGCATGAGCGAAGCACACCCGGCGGCACGCCGATCCCGCGGGTCCGCCACGCAATCCTCTTCGGTGGGGTGGGTTTTGTCGGGGAACTCCTGCGCCAGACCACCCCGGGCACCGTGAGGTGGTTTGGCCCGCGATGGTGCTACTCGGCGGGGTTCTTCCGGGCGTTGTGCTCGTTCCGCCCGCCGGTGTTGCGGGTGCGCTCGGAGCAGGGCGAGGCGGAGCTTCCGCACGCGGTGGTCGCCGTGGTCGGCAATGCGCCGTTCGCCGGCGGCGGGCTCATGCGCATCGGTCCCGGGGCCTCGATGACCGACGGGGTGCTGGAGTTGACCCTCATCGAGGCGGTGGGACGCCTCGAATTGGCCCTCCAGTTTGTGCGCCTCCTGCGCGGCACCCACGTCCGGCACCGGAAGGTGCGTTTCTTTCAGGGCAGGTGGCTGGAGGTGTCGGCCGATCCGGAGCAACCCCTGGCCTTCGACGGTGAATTGCTGGGCCTCAGCCCGGTGCGTTTCGAGGTGGCTCCCAAATCGCTGCGCCTGCTCGCCGGTCCGGATGGCCGGGTATGACCCGCGCGCCTCAGCGGGCCGGCAGGTGGGCCCGGAACAGGTCCGCGACCTCCTCGGCCCCCGTGTCGTTGAGGTGGTCGTCGTCGGTGTAGAAGAATCGGCGTCCCTCCGCGTAGCGCACGGAGCCGTCGCTCTGCTCGAAGCGCGTGCCCGCATCCAGGATCCGCACATTGGGGAAGCGCTCGGGCATCCTTCTCAGGATCCCGGTGGCCGCCCGGCGCTCCGCGTCCCGCGCGTCGGGCCCGAGGCGTGGCAGGTCCTCCGAGGCGCCGCGCCGCCAGTGCACCCAGGCCCGGATGTTTTCGCGCTCCCCGACCCGCAGCACCGGCACCTGGGTGACCAGCACCACCGTCCGCACGAGGGGACAAACCTCCTCGAGGAACGCCACGAGGTCGCCTTCGAGCCCGGGTGCCGGGCCCCCGGGCGACCTGGCCTCCCACCGGTCGACCACGAAGAGCACCTCGGGACGCCAGGTCCGCAGCCAGGCTTTCCGGGCCTCGTCGAAGGCCCTGCCGCCGTCGGGAGCCGGCAGGAGCGGACTGCCCCGGTTGACGAACAGCGCCGGGATGCCGTTGCCGGCGCCGAGGAAGGCCACCGGCAGGTGACGCTCGCGGCACAGGTCGTCGATGAGCTTCGAGTACATCAGGGCGTGGGAACTGCCCAGCACCACCACGCGGGGCGTTGCCGTCTCCCCCGGCGGGCGGATCCCGCCGGTCCGCCAGGGCTCCGGGGGGCGGTCGGCCGGCGGAACGGGAATCCGGCACCCCCAATAGCGGGGGGCTTCGCTCCAGCGCGGGTCCTGGGGCGTCGAGCCGTCGTAGAGGCGGCCCGAGAAGGTCATGGGGTCGAACCGGCCCAAGGGATCCACCGGGGCCTGATGACGCCAGGAAAGCCCGCAAACCACCGTGGTGACGGCCAGCCCGACGGACAGCCAGGCCAGTCGCCGGGGACGATGCCAGTGCGGATCGCGGAAGGGGATCTCCACCCGGTGGTAGGCCGCCCAGGCCGCTCCGAGGCCCAGCACGCCGCCGGCCAGCGCACCGGCGCTTTCCGGAAACTCCCGGTCGTTGGCCACCAGCCGACCCAGCACGATCAGGGGCCAGTGCCAGAGGTAGAGCGAGTAGGACCTCAGGCCGAGGCCGACCAGCGGCGACCACGACATCGCCCGGGTGAGGGGGTGGTCCGGGTCTCGGAGGCTCACCAGCAGGGCGGCCGTGCCGACCGTCGGGATGAGGGCCACGGCACCCAGCGACGAATCGGCATGCGGCACCGCCACCATGCTGCCCAGCAGCAGCGCCAGCCCGCCCCAGCCGATCCCGGGCGGCACGTGCCGCGGCGTGGGTGCCGATCGAAGCCATTGCGCGGCAGCCGCTCCGAGCAGGAGTTCCCACGCCCGCGTGGGCAGCAGGTAGAAGGTCCCCGAAGGATGGTGCCGCGACCCGTGGATCCACAGGGCGAGGCTCAGGACCGCCGGCACCGCCAGGCTGACGAGGTTGAGCCGGCGCGCTCGGTGCAGCAGGACGACGAAGGCCGGAAAGAACAGGTAGAACTGCTCCTCGATGCCCAGGCTCCAGAAATGGGTCAGCGGCGCGCTCTCCGCGGCGTCGCCCCAGTAGCTCCCGAGGTGTCGCCACACGAACAGGTTCGAGAGGTTGGCCAGCGTGAAGAGCCCGTGGAGCCCCGGCTGGATGGCCGAGTTGGGCGGCAGGCAGAGGTTCCACAGGGCGAGGGTGGCCAGGAGTGTCACCGTGGCGTTGGGCAGGAGCCGCAGGATGCGACGCAGGTAGAACTCCCGGAACGAAAACCGCTCGGCGTCGAGGTCGGACGCCACGAGTCCATGGATCAGGAAACCCGACAGCACGAAGAACGCGTCGACCCCCAGGAACCCGCCGGGCAGCGACGGCGGGTGCAGGTGGAAGAGCCAGACCCCCAGGATGGCCAGGCCGCGCACTCCGTCGAGGGCGGCGTTGTAGCCGGGTTTGCGCTGGGTTTCGGACATCGACGGAGGAGGCGGGGTGGAGGCCGGGGAGGTTTTTTTTCAACGGCCAGGCCGCTGCCGTGGCCGTGATCCGACCGGCGACCGGGAGCCGACCGGGAGCATTGGACGGAGCCTCCTCCGGGCCGTGAGGTCTCGGCCCCGGGCGGGGACGTCGAGGTCCTGGGCTTCGGTGAGGCCTGGCCAACGGGCGGCCCGTCGGGGTGTGGCGGTGAATGGGGCGATCCGGCGCATGATCCCGAGGTCCTACCCGGGCGCGCTGTCCTGGGACAGCGGATTTGGTGATGGAGACCCGCTCTGGTCACCCGGCCCGAGGCCAAGGGAGGCTCCGAGGGATCGGGCCGCCTCGACCCACTGCGGGAGGTGACCGGTGCGTGCCAGGCGATTGGGTTGGCAGAGGCAGATCCAGTCGGCCCGCCCCTCGAGACGCCAGGCGGGATGCGACCGCGACCAGGACGCCAGCGCCTCCGCGAACGGACCTTCCGGCGGAGTCTCCAGGCCCTCGACAAGGCTCCGCCGCTTCCCCAGACGGAAGGGGGGCAGGTCCAGCCCCGGGATCCGCAGGGCGGCGAAAGTCTCCACCGGAATGGGGTCGGACACTTCCGGCGTGCCGGTTTCCCAGGTGCCGATGGGCGCCTCGGTGTGGTATTGGAGGTACTGCTCGCCCCGGTCGCCGATGAGCAAGGTGGCGCCACCGACGGTTCCTGAGAGCAATTCCATGGGATGCTCCAGGCCCGGGATGGGGAAGTCGGGCGCATGTCCTGAATACAGCGAACGGAGACCCAGGGTCCGTCCGGCTTGCACCCAGGCGTCGCCCCGGTTCCGGGCCGCCTTCAGCCAGGCCAGCCAGGAGGCGAACAGGAAAAGGCCCACCGCGAACCCGATCGCCTGCCCGCGCCCGGGAGCCAACCCGTGGCCAAGGGCCATCCCGCCGCCCACCAGGCCGAGGAAGGCCAGGAACCCGCGGGCGGCGTGGAGGGAGTGGTCGAGGCGGCGCATGGAGGCCGGGGAGGGCAGGCCAGGGTGGCCGGTGGTCGGTGGGTCAGGCCTTCAGGCGCGCCGCGTCCGGGTGGGACTTGTAGAAGTCGTCCAGCGGGAAGCACCCGCTCACCAAGCCGTTGCGGGGCCCGGTGGTGCATTCGCTGAAGGTGCGGCAGACCTGCCGGCGTTGCAGGGGCCGTGCGGCCTGGATGTCGGCGGGCAGGTCGGGATAGCTCAGGACCATCCGGCCGAGGCCCACCGAATCCACCCGACCGGCGGCCACCTGGGCCGAGGCGACGTTCGGCAGCCACTCCTGAAGGTAGGTGTAGGCCGAGCCCACGAAGACCAGGTCCGGAAACCGGGCCTTGGACTGCGCGACGGCCTCGATCTGGCGGGCCACGCCGGCCAGTGGGTCCTCTGGCGGCAGGTAGCCGTCGCTCGGCGGGGTCATCGCCGGACGTTGCAGGTGCGGGTTGTAGTACGGGCTGGCCGCCGTGAGGCACACGAGGCGGATGCCCAGCCGCTGGAGGAGCTCCAGGAAGGCGAACGGCTCGGTCAGATCGGCTTCCAGCGGGTTGTCCGGGTTCGCGCCGAAGGCGTGGGGATAGGGGCCGGACCAGTCCATCGGCTCACCGATCCCGTCCGGGCCCTTCCGGTAGGGGAGGCTGTCGAAGAGGCTCAGGCGGACCCCGATGGCCAATCCTGGGGCATCCCGTCGGATCCCGGCCACGATGTCGGTGAGGAAGCGCGTCCGGTGGGCGAACGAGCCTCCGTAGCGGCCGGGCCGCGTGACGGCCGAGAGGAACTCGTGGCCGAGGTAGCCGTGGCAATGCTTGATGTCCACGAAGTCGAAGCCCGCCCGTTGGGCCCGGACCGCCGCGGTCACCATGTCGCCGACGAGGTCGTCCACCTCGGTGTC
Source organism: Verrucomicrobium sp. (assembly GCA_021298285.1). Taxonomy (GTDB): domain Bacteria; phylum Verrucomicrobiota; class Verrucomicrobiia; order Limisphaerales; family UBA9464; genus SXXZ01. The sequence goes on along the minus strand of JAJTFN010000079.1, from coordinate 7,242 downwards.
GGTCAGCACCGCCCGGTCGTCGGTGATGCCGAACCGGGCATCGAGCAGGGGATGCCGGTAGGCGATCCGGGGCTCGAGCCGGGCCTTGTCCGCGGGCCGGGCGAACCGGCCGGAGTGGGTGAGCTGGAGGCCGACCAGCAGGTCCTGATCCTGCCCATGCCGGTCCCGGTGGGACGCCGCCAGGTCGCCGCGCAGGGATTCGATCCCGGCGAGGTTGGCCTCGGAGAGCACCAGTTGATGCGGGTTGGCCCGGCCATCCGGGCGCACCGCGACGGCCTCGCCGCCCCACACCAGCTTGGCGCCGCTTTGCCCGACGCGCTGCCAACGGCGGCGGACCAGCTCGGTGGGGCTCCCCCCCGGCGTGCCGTCCCAACCCTCCATCGGCAGGATGGCCCACCGGTTGCCGATGGGCTTGGGGATACCCGGGCCTGCCGGGATTGGCCGACCCAGCACCTCGGGCCGGGGGGCATCGTCGACCGGTACCGGGTGGCCGAGCTCGCAGAATCGGCGTCGCAACTCCCCGGCGGTCTTCAGGGTGGCGGGTTTCGGGAACCGGAACGCGGTTGGCGTGGGCATGGCGGGGCGGATCGGCGATGGAGGTGCGGGCGGGGCGTCGGCGTCAGGGCAGGATCCGGGCGGCGGCCAACAGGAGGATGCCGCCAATCAGCCCGGCGGCAACGTCATCCAGCACGATGCCCCATCCCCGGGGCAGGTTCTGGAGCGCGCCGACCGGCCAGGGTTTGGCGATGTCGAGGACGCGGAACAGGGTGAAGGCCGCCAACCACCACAGGCCGGCGGAGGCGGCCAACAGGTCCCGGGCGGGGATCCAGCCCAACAGTCCGCCCGCCTGCAGCGGCAGCAGGACCAGTGGCATGGCCACGATCTCGTCGAGAACCACCGAACCGGGGTCCGGACTCCCCAGCAGTGATTCAGCCCGCGTGCAGACCGGGACCGCAGCCAGCGCGGCGGCGATGGCGGCGACCAGCGCGGCAGAGGCCGGCAGGTGAAGCAAGACTCCCGCCCAGGCGCAGCCGACGAGGCTGCCCCAGGTGCCGGGCCCGGGCCGCAGCCGTCCGGAGCCGAATCCCTGGGCCAGCCAGAGCGTTCCTCGGTCGGAAAGACGCATGGTGGATGGCAGGGTATCCACCGGGACGTGGCCCTGTCTCGGCCAATCCGACCCGGCTGAGGCGGCACGGTGGGTGCCCATGGGGGGGCTGGACATGGGAGCGCATGAAAAAAGCGGGCGCCTTGCGGCGCCCGCCTAACCCAAACAACCAAACTAATCCTCCTCTACCGGTCGGCCTTGCGGGCGTTCCGGACCGAGGGCCCCCCTCCCGTCGCTGCGGCGTTCGAAAGGCCCTCTGGAGAACCAACGGGTGGATCATGACATCGGCGCGCCGGCCGGCCAGAGCTTTTTTAGGCCCCGTTCGAGGGGCCTTCCCGGGGCGTTCCCCGGGACCTGGACGCGGGCGCCGATCCGGCCGTGGACGAGCCCCCGGGGGGCACTCCGGGCCGTTTCCGGGCTTTCGTTGTCCCGTGCGAACGGCTTTGATGCCGTCATGAGCCTGCGGTTCGTCGCCTTGGTCGCCTGGGTCGCCCTGGGAGTCTGTCGTGTCGGTGCCGAGTCGGTGCCGCAATGGGTCTGGGGCCCGGCTGGTGCGGAAGACGAGACCCGCTTCTTCCGCCGGACCTTCACCGTGCCGCCCGGGGCCACGGGTGGGGAGGTCGTGATCGCCGCCGACGACGAGGCCGAGGTCTCGATCAACCGGCAGCGCCTGGGCGCCAACGTCTCCTGGCAGAAGCCGTCGAGGTTCAAGATCCGTTCGGTGGTCCGGGGACAGAACGTGCTGGAGATCAAGGCCCGGAACCGCTCCGGGGGTGCCGGCATCCTGGCCCGCATCGAGTTCATCATGCGGGATGCGCCGCGGGTGGACCTTCCCACCGACGGCACGTGGGAGACCTCGACCGACGGCGTCTCGGGTTGGACCCGCGTCCAATTGCTGGGGCCGGCCGGGACGCCGCCCTGGGGCCCCGTGGCGCTCGACCCGGTGGCCACGCCCGTCGACGCCATCCAGGTGACGGAAGGATTCCGGCTGGAACTGGTCCACAGCGCCCGGCCCGGTGAGGGCTCCTGGATCTCCATGACCCGGGATGACCAGGGGCGCCTGATCATCAGTCCGCAAGGTCCGGAACCCCTGCTCCGGCTGACCCTCGAGCAGGGCCGCATCGCCAAAATGGAGCGGTTGCAGACGCAGGTCGGGGGCGCCATGGGCATCCTCCACGCCTTCGGGGCCCTCTACCTCAACGGCCGCGGACCCGAAGGGTACCACCTCTACCGGATCCGGGATGCCGATGGCGACGGCAACTACGAGTCCACCGAGGTGCTGCACCGCTGGAAGGGCAGCGCCGGCGAACATGGTCCCCATGCCCTGGCCAAGGGGCCCGACAACCGGATCTATGCGGTCGCCGGCAACTTCACCGACGTCCCGACGGACCTGTCCACCAACTCCCCCGTGGCCCACTACGCGGAGGACCTCGCCATGCCCCGCCAGGACGACGTCAACGGATTCGGCGCCGGCCGCAAGGCGCCGGGAGGGTTCGTGCTGAGCCTGGACCGCGATGGACGGGACCCGCGCCTCTTCGCCGCCGGTCAGCGCAACGCCTACGGCATCGCCTTCAACGCCGACGGCGAGCTCTTCGGGTTCGATTCGGATCACGAGCGCGATTGGGGTGCGCCCTGGTACCGGCCGTCGCGGATCCAGCATCTGGTCAGCGGCTCCGACCACGGATACCGGGAAGGCTCGGGCAAATGGCCCGATCACTATGCCGACTCGCTGCCTCCGGTGGCGGACATCGGCATCGGTTCACCCACGGGCCTGAGGTCCGGAGCGGGGACCTCGTTGCCGGCCCGATACCGCCGGGCGCTCTTTGGCCTGGACTGGGTCTTCGGGCGTCTGATCGCCGTGCACCTCGAGGAGCGTGGGGCCGGATACACCGGCCGCATGGAGACGATCTTCAAGGGGGCGACGATGAACCTGACCGACTTGGAAGTCGGTCCCGACGGCGCGCTGTATTGCATCACCGGCGGACGGGGCACGCAGTCCGGATTGTATCGGCTCAGCCATGTCGGCGGCGGGGTTTCGGCGGCGGAGTCAGCCGCGACCGCGGCGTCCATCGAGGCCCGGTCCGAACGCCGCGGGATCGAGGCCTTGCATGGTCGGGTCGATCCTTCTTGGCTGGCCTCAGGCTGGTCCCGGTTGGGATCGCCCGACCCGCTGATCCGGCACGCCGCCCGCATCGCGCTGGAGAGCCAGCCCGTGGCCGCCTGGGCCGACAAGGCCCTGGCCGAGGAGGATCCCCGCATCGGGCTCACCGCCCTGCTGGCGCTGGCCCGCTGTGGCGATGCCAAGCAGCAGGTGGCCTTGCTCCAGGCGCTGGGCCGATGGCCGCTCGATTCCCTCGATGCCGGGGCGTTCCTGACCAAGCTGCGTGTCATCGAGGTGGCGTTTGCCCGGCACGGCATCCCCGAGGCCATCCGTCCGATGGCCATCGAGAAGCTGGGCCGGCAGTTTCCGGCCGCCGATTGGGAACGAAACCGCGAACTCTCCCAACTGCTCGTCGCGCTGGGCGATGGCGGGGCCGTGCCGAAGATCCTCGACCTGCGGGATGCCTCGAAGACCTGGCAGGAGCAGTTGCACTACACGGTCGTGCTGCAGGGCATGACGGCGGGTTGGACCCCGGAACTGCGCCGGCGTTACTTCGCCTGGTTCCGCCAGAGGCCCTCGGGCCTGGGTTTCCTGCCGGCGTCCTATTCCCGATGGTTCCTCGACGTGGATCAACAACCCAATACCGGCTCCGGATTCGAACCCCTGGTGCAGCGCATCGGCCAGCGGGCCTTTGCGGCCGTGCCGGACTCCGAGAAGGGGATGGTTTCCGAGGTCCTCAACGGCAAGGCCGGGACGCCCCCGGCCGTGGGCGGATCGCCGCCGCCGGCGACCCCGGTGCCGGCCGCACGCCCGACGGGCAACCGCATCTGGAAGTTTGACGACCTTTCCGATGCCCTTTCCGGCCCCCTGTCGGGGCGCAATTTCGCCCGTGGACAGCAGGTCTACCTTGGGGCGCAGTGCGCGGCCTGCCATCGGTTCCAGGGGGCCGGCGGCGTGGCCGGGCCGGAATTGACCGGGGTTTCGAGGCGCTATTCGCGGGCCGATCTGTGGCGCTCCATCGTCGATCCCAGTGCGGTGGTCTCGGAGCAGTACCAGTCGACCACCTTCTCCCTGAAGGATGGTCAGGAGTTCACTGGGCGCGTGCTCTCGGAGTCGGCGTCGGTCGTTGTCGTGCTCGTCGATGCGATCGCCGACCGGAAGGTCACCTTCGAGCCGTCCTCGGTCCGGTCCCGTCAGGCCTCCAAGGTCTCGTCCATGCCCGAGGGCCTGCTGGCTCCGTGGTCGCGCGAGGACCTGCTCGACCTGCTGGCCTACCTGGAGTCGGATGGCCGCCCGGACAGCCCGATCTTCAAGCGTTGAAGGCCTTCCACAGCACATGGAAGGCCCACAGGCAGATCATCGCGCCGGCAGCAGCAACCTTGACGGCGGTCCCGGCGACCAGACCCAAGGCCGCCCCGAGTCCCGCGCTGCCGGCCTCTCCCCAAGGCCGTCCGCCGAGCCATTCTCCGACGATGGCCCCGAGAAGCGGTCCAGCGACCCAACCGAACGGCGGCCACCAGATTCCGAGCAGGCTCCCAACCAGCGCCCCGACCATCCCGCGCCAGGTGGCCCCGAGCCGCTTGGCCCCGTAGGTGGCGGCCGCGAAATCCAGCGCCGACGAGACGGCCGCCACCGCCACGAGGGTGAGCAGCACCCACAGGGAAGCACCCCGCGCGCCGAGGAACCCGCGATGCGCCAGCGCTGCCAGCGCGATCAGGGGTGTCCCGGGCAGGCCTGGCAGGATCGCCCCGGCGAACCCGATGAGCATGACCAGCAGGGTCAGGGCGAAGGCGGAGATTTCGGCGGCGTTCATGGCAAGCGGGCGGTGTGTTGGGAGGGTTGTTGGTGGCCAGGTCGTCCCTGTCCACCGATGAACTGGACGGATCGACGGACCAGATGTTCCAAGCCTGCGGCGACTTTCGACGGTCTTCCTCCAGGTGCCCCCAGAGGCTTCAGGGGACCATCCCGGGGGTGATGTGGCCAGCCGCCGCTGCTCAAAAAATATCAAAGTCGACCATTGACGAACCGGCGGACGCGGCTAACTTGCCCTCGTTCTTTGCAGCACCGTTGATTTAGCACCGTTGATTTTGCACTGTCGATTCCAACCCGTCTTGTTCTGACCGTCATTCGACCAAGTCATGATCTGTTTCGATCAGAAATGGATCATCCGGATAGAATGATAGCTTGAACAAAATAAAAGGTTGGAGGTCAGCCCATGGGTTCAGCCTCGTTCGCCGATCCTTTCCTTGCCGATCCTTGATTCCTGAAACGTTTTCTCTAAAACGCGATCCCTGAAAATTTTTCCCTGAAACGCTCCTCTGAGCGTGTTCAGACAAAGTTTTTGGGAATGAGTTTTGGTATCGGGGTTTGAGAAATGGTTTTAGAAAAGTTCAAGAGAGGAAAAGTTCAAGAATGGAGTTGAATTCAGGTGCAAGGTGGACTCGTGATGTCTTCGACCAAGCAATCCAGGTGACAGTAGTCTGGATGAAAATGGGTTGAATCATCGGGATCCGTCTTGCGTCTCGATGGGAGACAAGTGCGGTTTTTGGAAGTGCGCTTCTTGGAAGCGCAGTTCTTGGAAGCTCGGTTCCAAGTCAACGTCGGACTGAAGTTTTGGTGCCGGGAATTCCTGGTGGCACGATTTCGTTTTCAGTGGTCGTTCCTCAAATCGGAACGGTCAATTTTGAGATTCCGAATCTCGAAACCCTGAATTTGAAATGTGTTTCCAGCCCAGCATCGTTCGTTTTCTGGGGTGTCGTTGTTCAACGCCCCAGAATCTCCACTAAGTCCTACTGAACTGATTCTGATTATTCCCCGGGGCGTACGGTCATCCTCTGACTGGCGCCCCGGTTTTTTTTCCCCCCCCCGGTCTACCGACGACGCGTCGAGGCCGGGGGGCTCATGGGTTCCCTTTGGGTCAGGGCATGGAACTTCCTCGGAAACGGTACCCTCCCGAAGGCCGCCTCATCGCCCACGCCGGGATTCCTGCGGGCATGGCTCTACGGCGTGTTGAAAACGCTTCGGTAGATCAAGGTGCTGGGCCGGGCCTGACCGTCCTCGGCCTTGCCCGACGTGCCGTCGGCCAGCCCGAAATGCCATGCCCGCAACTGCTTGGCCTTCCGATATTCCGCATGCCCGTCGACGAAGGCGAGATTGCCCCCGAAGTTGTGCACGTTGGAGTACAGCTCGGTCTTGCTGCTGTCGCCGTCGTGCCAATAGGTGTACTGGCTGGAGGTCCCGAGCCCGAAATCCGCGGCCACGGCGGGTCGGAGGGCGGTGAAACTCACCAGCCAGAGGCATTCCTGGATGAAGATGGTCTCGGAGGGATTGGGGATCACGCTCATCGGCAGTTCCATGACCACGGAGTTCGGCAGGTAACTGGCCGCGCTCATCGCCGTGGGTCGTATGTCGGCAGGTTCCGCCTTCTTGGCCGAAGAGCAAATGTAGCACTTGGAGCTGGATCGAAGGTCGCCCTGAAGGTACGTCGAAATGGCGTAGAGGCAGTTGTTCTTCCATCCCGGTGCCTTGGGATTCATGAAGTCCAGGACCTGCGAGGCCTTGGGGGGCAGCCTCTGGTGGTCCGACTCGTACAGCGTGAGGGCCAGCCCCACCTGCCGTTGGTTGTTGAGGCAGGAAATCTGCTTGCCGCGTTCCTTGGCCTTGGCGAGGGCGGGCAGCATCAGGCCGGCGAGAATGGCGATGATGGCGATCACCACCAGCAGTTCGATCAGGGTGAAGCCGGCGGCGGGAGGTCGGGAGGCTTTCATGGCAGGATCCTGTGGGTGCGCGGTTGCCCGGGGGCTTTCAGGGCTCTGGGGGAGTCCCAAGAGGACCCTTCGGTCACACGGTCTCCCGCATGCATGTTGATCCGCAGGCTGGCCTGATGAACGGGGCATCGGACGCCGCAGACACGCTTCGGGGAGATGTCGGGAACGCTAGGGGGCGGGCGACCCTCAGGCAATCCTCAAACCATGTTCGACCAACGGGCGGGTGGATCCTCGGTCGGGAGAAACCCGGTCCAACGGGCCGGCCGGGA
>JAJTFN010000078.1:2070-18288 GCA_021298285.1 Verrucomicrobium sp. | reverse complement strand
CGTGGGTGGCGGAAACCATCGGTCGGGAGCCGAGCGCCCGGGATGACCTCGAAAGCGATTGCCAGCTCGGTGGGGTGAAAATACATCTATCGCATGCCCCTGTTTGGAGTCGTTGCCGCCCGTGTCGGTGCCTGGGTGTGTCTGATGGTCGCCCCGCTCGCGGCCGACGTCTTCCAGCTTCCAGCGGGTCTCAAGAGCCTCGAGACCCTTCTCGTGGATCACCCGGGGAACCCGCCCGACGCCAATGGCAGGGGTGCGGTGGCCTACCGGTTCCGCATCGGGCGGTACGAGGTCACCACCTCCCAGTATGTGGAATTCCTCAACGCCAAGGCCAAGGCCGACGACGACGGCAACCTCTGGCACAATGACATGGACAGCCAGAGGTCGGGGGAAGGGGCGCGGTGTGAGATCCGACGCGAGGGCGACAAGGGGGCCTTCCGTCATTCCGTTCCGACCGAACGGGCGAACCGGCCGGTCGCTTCGACCCGTCCAAGCCCGGAGGTCCCGGGTACTGGAACTACCCGACGCGATCCGACACGAAGCCCGGCCGCGATCCCGCATCCGCCAACGCGGCCAACTGGTTTTCCGGAGGACTGCTCGATCCGGTGAGGTACACCACCGAGGCTGGGTTCTTTTCCCGGTCGCCCGGGCCGTTCGGCACCTTCGACATGGCCGGCAACGTGGCCGAGTGGACCGAAGGTTTGAATCCGCCCTTCCTCCGGACGCTGCGGGGCGGGGCCTTCGACACCGACGACGCGGGGCGGAATGAACCGATCCGCAACCCGGTGTTCTCCTCGATCTCCGACGTGCACGACATCGGGTTCCGCATCGCCGCCGCCGAACCGGGTGAAACCGCCGCGCGCGCGCCGGCGGTGCCCGCGCCGGTGGCCGCCGCGTCCGCCGTGACGGACTTCCCGCGCCGCCCATGGCTCGATCCGCTGACCGGCAAGCCGTTCTTCCCTCTGGCCTGGTTCAGCTACTCCAGCGACGAGAAGGACCTCGACGACCTCCGGGCCCAGGGAGCCAACCTGGTGCTCTACATCAACGCGCCCACGGACACGGACACCGACGAGCAGACGACCGCGAACATCGCCAAGATGCGGGCCTACCTCGATCAAGCCCACCAGCGGGACATCCGGGTGCTGCCGCAGATCGGCAGCCATTACAGTGCCCAGATGCGGGGTGATGCGGCCGAGATCGCCCGCCAGAAGCGCTGGGTCGAGGCCGTGAAGGACCATCCGGCGCTCTTCGGCTACCAGCTTTACGACGAGCCAGAGTACGCGGCCGGGTTCGGCCTCGGGGTGGAGACCCAGCGCCATCTGGGCAAGCTGGTGGACGCCTTCGCCAAGACCCGGCGCTCCCTCCGCCAGTGGGATCCCAACACGAACCGCATGATCTCGGTGGTCTTCAATCTGGTGCCCTTGTCGAGCTGGACCGAGTTCCTTCCCGTGCTGGATTCCTTCCAGGTCGATCGCTACCCGCTGGACAAGGAGCAGGCGTATTTCGGTCACCGGGGGGACTGGGGGCCGTTGATGATGGCCTGGTCGATGCACCATGGGGCGGCGGCCCTCCGCGACCATCCCCACTTGCGCAATCCGTCCCCTTGCATGCAGGGGGTCGGGCCCAAGTGCCTGGACTCGGCCCAGCGCCCGGTGTGGCGCAACCCGCTCTACGACGAGACGCGGTTCATGGCCTACTCGTCGCTGACCGTCGGGTCATGGGGCGTCTTCCACTGGATCCGCAAGATGGGCTTCGGCGAGTCGGCCGAGATCGATGCCAATGTCGGACGGCTGTACCGGGAACTGCGCGGACTCATGCCGGCACTCGTGCAGAGCTACCAGGACCCGCCCTTCACCGTGCGGCACGACCACGAGGGCATCACGCGGTCCTTCCTGAGCGACTCCATCGCCGACGTCACCACGCTGGCCCTCGAGGACCGGGACCACTACTACCTCGTGGTGAGCGACAACACCGGGTTTTTCCCGGAGGTCCGGCTGCGCCTGAAGGGCCTGAAGCTCGCGGCCCCGGATTTCCGGGAGGCGCAGGTGCTCCACGAGGATTGGAAGGCGATGCTCAGGTTCTCGAAGGACACCGGGGAGTGGATCCTCGAGCCGCACCCGATGCACTTCGGCGACGTCAACGTCTGGGTGATCCCCAAGGTCCACACCGACGACTGACCGGCCCCGGTCTGCCAGCCGGCATCGGCAACCGGTGCAGTTTGGTCATCCCGTCAGTCAGGCCAGCAGCGCCTTCACCACGTGGCCGTGCACGTCGGTGAGGCGGTAGTCGCGGCCGCCGTGGCGGAAGGTCAGGCGTTCGTGGTCCATGCCCAGCAGGTGGAGCAGGGTGGCGTGGAAATCGTGCACGTGGACGCGGTCCTCGGCGACGCTCGCCCCGAGTTCGTCGGTGCTGCCGTAGGTCGTGCCGCCGCGCACCCCGGCCCCGGCAAGCCAGGACGAGAAGCAGGCGCTGTGGTGACCCCGGCCCTTGTCGCCATCCACGCCCGGGGTGCGCCCGAACTCCGTGGTCCACACGACAAGGGTGTCGTCGAGCATGCCACGCTGGCGCAGGTCGCGCAGCAGGCCCGCGATGGGACGGTCGATGTTGCGGGCGTGCTTGGCATGCTCGGCCATGTCCCCGTGCTGGTCCCAATTGTGCGAGGAGGAACCGTCCACCAGCTCGATGAACCGCACCCCACGCTCGGCAAGCCGGCGGGCCACGAGGCAGGGCCAACCGAAGCCGTCGGTCTGGCCGCGCCGGAGGCCATAGGTCGAGCGTCGCGTCCGATTCCCGGGACAGGTCGAAGACCTCCCGCGCCTCGGTCTGCATGTGGAAGGCCGTCTCGAAGGTGCGGATCCGGGCGGCGAGGTCGGTGTCGTGGCCGCGCGCATCGAGATGCCGCCGGTTGAGGGCCTCGGCGAGGCCGAGTTCCAGTTCCTGGGAGGCTCCGGCCCGGCCAGGCCGCCGGTCGAGGTTGGCGATGGGCTCCCGCCCGGGGATCACGCGGACGCCCTGATGGTAGGCCGGGAGGAAGTCGTTGTTGAAGATCTGGGTGCCGGCGTAGGGGGAGCCGGCCGAGATGACCACGAACGACGGCAGGTTCTGGTCGAGGGTGCCGAGCCCGTAGCTGACCCAGGAGCCCAGGCTCGGGCGGGCGAAGAAGAACGAGCCGGTGTGGATGGCGAGGGTGGCCTGGTAGTGCTCGTTGTCGTCGCTTTTCATCGAACGGATCAGGCAGATCTCGTCCATGCACTCGCGCAGGTGCGGGAACAGATCACTGACCAGCGTTCCGCAGCGGCCGCCCGGACGGAACTCCCAGCCCGGCCGCAGCAGCCGGCGCTGCTGGTTCGAGAGGCCGCCACCGACACCGAGGGTCTTTCCGTCGGCCGCGAAGAGCTTCGGCTTGTGGTCGAAGGTGTCCATGTGGGACACGCCGCCGTTGGAGAAGATGAAGATCACCCGCCGGGCCCGGGCCGGGAAGTGCGGGGCGCGTGGGGCGAGGGGATCGGTGAACGCCCCGCCGCCGCCGGAGTCGTCCTTGCCGAGCAGGTTGGCGACGAGGCCCGGGAGCAGCAGGGAGCCGCCGACGAGGGATCGGATCGAGGCACGGCGGGTCATCCGTGGGCGGGATGGGATCATGGGGCGTCCAAGGGTCAATCCAGGTACACGAACTCGTTGAGCCGGAACAGCGCCCGGGCAAGGGACTCCCAGACCGCGGGGTCGTCCGGCTGGGAAGATCCGGAGCGGGCCCGGGTGGCTTCGAGGAACTGCCCGGCGAGGGTCACCTCGTCCGGCGTGGGGAGCCTCCCGAGGGCCGAACGGTAGGCGGCGTCGATGCGCGCGCGGGTGGTCCCCCCCGACTGCACGATCCGCCGGCCGAAACGGGCGGCCTGCTCATGGACCAGGGGATCGTTCAGCAGGAAAAGGGCCTGGACCGGTGTCGTGCTCGTGAGCCGGGCTGCGGTGCTGGCAGAGGGATCGGCCCCGTCGAAGGTCGCGAGGAACGGGTGACGTTGGATCCGTTGGGTCATCAGGTACACGCTGCGGCGGTGGGAGTCGTAGACCGCCCGGAACGGGTGGTGCTGGGTGAACTTCCACTCGTGTTCCGGCGGGAACGGATGCGACCCGGCCGGCGTGAGGTCGAGCGCTCCTCCCAGGTGCAGGAGGGTGTCGCGGAGCGCCTCGGCGTCGAGGCGTCGCCGGGGAAAGGCGCCGAGGAGTTCATTGGCCGGATCGTGTTCCAGGGCCGCCGGGCTCCGCAGGGACGACTGGCGGTAGGTCCGCGAGAGCAGGATCAGCCGGTGCAGTGCCTTGGTGGATCCGCCCGACTCGCGGAAGCGGGTCGCCAGCCAGTCGAGGAGTTCGGGATGCGAGGGCGGCCGCCCCTGCCGGCCGAAGTCGTTGGGCGTCGGCACCAGTCCCCGCCCGAAGTGGTGGAGCCAGACCCGGTTCACCCAGACCCGGTCGACCAGCGGGTTCGTCGGGGCCGTGATCCACCGGGCCAGCTCGCGGCGTCCGCTGCCGGCCGTGCCGTCCGGGAGACCATCGCCCCCGAGCACCTGCAGGAAACGCCGTCGGACGACGGTTCCCGGCCGGGCCGGGTCGCCCTTGAGCTGGATGCGGGCGTCGCCAGGGCGTTCGGCCTCGGCGACGGCGTAGGCCATCTCCGCCAGCGGAGGCTGGCGGGCGTGGTCGGCCAGGGCCGTCTCGGCCTCCTGGACCTCGGATTCGGCCGCCGACTTGCCGCCGGTCGGGGCCGACTTGAGCGCGTCCTTGGCCCGCTGGAGGCGCTGGCGCAGGCGTTCGGCTTCGGTCTGTCGAGCGGACCACCGGGCCCGGTAGTCGGCCAGCCGGTCCGGATCGACCAGGGGGACGAGGTCGCGTTGGCGCTGGTCGAGTTCGATGCCGGGCCAGGGGTAGCGGGTGCTTTCGAAGATGCCGTACAGGCCGTAGTAGTCGGCCGCGGGGATCGGGTCGAACTTGTGGTCGTGGCAGCGTGCGCAGGCGAGCGAGAGCCCGAGAAACGTCCGGCCGAGGTTGTCGAGCGTGTCCTCGATGGTCAGGTGCTGCGGGTAGTCTTCCACGCGCGAGCCGAAGCGCCGGGCGTTGGCGATGTAGCCGGTGGCGATGATCCGTTCCCGGCGATCGGGCGGCGTCCCGCCCTCGACCAGGTCTCCTGCGATCTGGTCCCGGACGAACTCGCGGAAGGGCTGGTCGCGGTTGAAGGATCGAACCACCCAGTCCCGGTAGCGGTGGAGTTGCGGCACCGGGAAGTCGGAGTTGTCGCCGGCCGTGTCGGCATAGCGCACCACGTCGAGCCAATGGCGTCCCCAGCGCTCGCCGTATCGGGGCGATTCCAACAGGCGGTCCACCACCTGGGCGAAGGCCGCGGGCGAGGGGTTCAGGGCGAAGGCCTCCGTCTCCGACGGGTCTGGCGGCAGGCCGGTCAGGTCGTAGGACACCCGCCGGATCAGCGCCCGGGGATCGGCGTCGCCCGAGGGCTCGAGTCCTGCCGCCTCCAGGCGCGAGAGGATGAAGGCATCGAGGCCGGTGGACGGCCAGTCGCCGCGGCGGACCGCCGGGGGAGGCGGGTCGCCCACCGGCCGGAACGCCCACCAGGCCCGGGCCTGATCCCAGTCGATCGACGCCTTGGAATCCCGGACGGCGACCGTGTCCTCGGTGCGCGGGTCCGGCGCTCCCATCCGCACCCAGGCCTCCAGGTCGCGGACCGCCTCGGCGGGGAGAGCGGCTCGCGGGGGCATGGCGAGGTTCGGATCGGAGCGCCGCACGGCCTGGATCAGCAGGCTGGACTCGGGATCTCCCGGGGTCACCACCGGCCCGCTGTCGCCGCCGCGCATGAGGCCCGCCCGGGAATCGAGCAGCAGCCCCCCCTTGGATTTTCCGGTCCGGGTGCCGTGACACTCCTCGCAATGCTCGACGAGGACCGGCCGCACCCGGCTCTCGAAGAAAGCCACCTGCTCCGGGGTGGGGTTGTTGGCGAATCGGGGTGCCTGGGGTTCGGGGATCGGCCCGGTTCCCGCCCAGACCTCGATGCCGGAGAGGTTGGCGGCCCCATGGCCCGGCCCACGAGCCAAGACCCGGATCACGGAGTTCGAGCCTTGGAGGCGGACGGGCCACGGGCCGAGGCGTTGCCACGAACCGGCCTGACCGCTGTGGAACTTCGCCTCCACGACCCGGTCGTTGAGCAGGAGATCGAACTGCTCGCTGTGGTTGTCCTCCCAGACGTAGGCAAAGACCTGGTAGTCGCCGGACGGCACCTCCGTCAGTGCGACCTCGACCCGGTTGCCCCAGCGGCTGCTGCGGATCATCCGGGCCCGGGTTGGATCGGTGGCGGGCCGCAGGGCCACCTGCTGGTTCTCGAAGACCTTGCCGCCGAGCACGAGGTTCGTGGTCGATTCCCCCTCCCAGGCATGGCCGTCGAGGGTGATGGGCGGGCCATTGAGGTTGATCGCGCGATGGAACCGGGGGGAAGTCGCTTCGACGGTCCACGCGTTCGAACCGAACGACAGCGTCCCGATGGCACCCAGAAGGGCGCCAGACCAGCGGGATCGTCGGGCGGGTCGGTCAGGGGGCACGCGGAGCGTCCTTGTGTTGACGAGGTTCGGACGTTTTTCAAGGGCGGTGTTCGGACGGGTCCAGCAGGGCCGAGGCCGCCGGGATCACCGTCCTCAGCGGTCAACGGGTGCGTTGACCGCCGGGAAAGCCGGGCGGTAGCGTTCGGCGACGGTTGCCCGAACCGGATTGCCGGTCCTCAACCCGATCTCCCGCCATGAATCCCAACCGTTGGACCGGTATCTTTCCGGCCGCCATCACCCACCTGCGGCCCGACCAGTCGATCGATTTCCATGCGACGGCGCGCCACCTGGAGGTGCTCATCGAGTCCGGAGCCTCCGGGCTCATCGTGTGCGGCTCGCTGGGTGAGAACCAGTGCCTGCAGCCCGAGGAAAAGCGTGCGGTGGTCCGCTGCGCCCTGGAGACGGCGAGGGGCCGGGTGCCGGTCCTGAGCGGCGTGGCCGAGACGAGCACGCGGTCGGCCGCCGCCTACCTGCGCGATTGCGCCAACCTGGGGATCTCCGGGTTCATGGTGATGCCGCCGATGGTGTACAAGGCCGAGCCGGCGGAACTGCTGCACTGGTTCCGATCGCTGGCCGCGGTGACCCCGCTGCCGTGGATGCTCTACAACAACCCCGTGGGGTATCACGCCGACGTCACCCCGGAGATGTTCGCCGAGTTGGCCGACCTCCCCAACCTGGTGGCCATCAAGGAGAGCAGCGCCAACACCCGGCGCATCACCGAGCTGCGCAACCTGGTGGGGAACCGCTACCAGATCTTCACCGGCGTGGACGACCTCTTCCTCGAATCGGCCATCCTGGGCATCGACGGATGGGTCGCCGGCAGCGGCATCGCCTTCCCCGTGCAAAACCAGCGGCTCTGGGACCTGACCATCGCGGGCCGGTGGGAAGAGGCTCGGGGGCTTTACCGGTGGTCCCAGCCGCTCATGAAGCTCGATACGCACGTGCACTTCGTGCAATACATCAAGCTGCTCTGCCAGGAGACGGGGCTGGGCACCGAATGGGTCCGCGAACCTCGGCTGCCCCTCTCCGGGGCCGAGCGCGAGTCGGTGCTGAAGATCATCCGCACCGCGCTGGCGCGACGGCCACGCGGATGGGCGGCGTGACTGCCGGCGGGGAGCCGGATGGCACGACGCGTGGAGGGCTCCCGCCGTCGCCCGGGTCGCCGGGAGCCTCCGATCCGCATCGTCCGCCACCGTCCGACCCGAGGTGCCGAGTCCCGGTCCCGAGGGCGGTTCCGAAGCATTGACCGCTGGAACGCCGATCGCTGGCGCGGTAGTCTCCCGACATCCCCATGAACCCGCTTGGACTGTCCCGAACCCTGGCCGTGTCGTCGTTGTGCTGGTCGATGGCGGCATCCGCCGCCGACTGGACCTGCTGGCGTGGCGCCGACGGCCTTGGCATCAGCCCGGAGACGGCCGTTCCCGTCGCCTGGTCCAAGGACCGGGGCGTCGTTTGGAAGGCCGCCGTGCCGGGCCGGGGCGCCTCCTCGCCCATCGTGGTGGGACGGCGGGTTTATCTCACCACCCAGACCCCGGACCAGGGAATGCACCTGCTGGCCTTCGACCGCGAGACCGGGGCCCTGGCGTGGGACACGGAGATCGCCCGCGGCAAGCTGCACGCCCACGAGTTGCACAACATGGCCACGCCCACGGCCGTGTCGGATGGCCGGCAGGTCTGGGTGCTCTTCGGCACCGGCGATCTGGCCTGCGTGACTGCCGAGGGGCGCATCGTGTGGCAGCGCAACCTGGTGCGGGAGTTCGGCCCGTTGAAGACCAACCACGGCTACGGGTCCTCCCCCATGTTGGACGGGAATCGTCTCTTCGTCGTCCGCATGCACCAGGGAGCCGACTCCCATGTGATGGCCGTCGATGCCCGCACCGGCAAGGACCTGTGGAAGAAGGACCGCTCGAATGCGGCCCGCGAGGAGGGCAAGGATTCCTATTCGACCCCGGTTTTCCACCGCCACGGGGGCAAGCTCGAGGTGGTGGTGGCCGGGGCCGAGGTGCTCAACGCCTACGACCCCGCCGATGGCCAGGTGGTCTGGAGTGTGTCCGGGCTGGACGTCCCGCATCCCTATGGCCGGACCATCGCCGGTCCGACCGCGGGCGAGGGCGTCGTGGTGGCGGTGGCCTCGGGCTTCCAGAACCGCGGATACACCGTCGGCATCCAGGCCGGCGGCCGGGGCGACATCACCTCGACCCATTCCCTCTGGAAATCCACCCGCTATTCGGCCGATTGCCCGACCCCGGTGATCGTCGGCGGGCATTTGTTCTCCATCCGCGATGACGGGATGGCCTCGTGCCTGGATCTGAAGACCGGCGAACCGCGCTGGCAGGAACGCCTCTTCACCGAGAACGTCAAGGTGTCGCCGGTGGCGGCGGCGGGGAGGGTGTATTTCACCAGCGGCCGGGGCAACACAGCCGTGGTGGCGGCAGCTCCCAAGTTCGAGGTGCTTTCACGCAACGAGTTGAACGAGGACACGCTGGCCACGCCTGCGATCTCCGAGGGGCGCCTCTACCTGCGGACCGAGGGTGGTCTGTACTGCTTCGGCGGGCGCTGAACGGTTCCAAGAAAATCCTCGCCCTTCGAGGCGGTTGGAGCAGGGTGTCGGCACTCCCATGAAACACGCTCCCCGCCTTGCGGCTCTCGTCCTCGGAATCCATCTGGGCCTGGCCTCCGCCTTCGCCCATTCCGCCACCGATCCGGTTCCGCGCACCGACAAGGGCTGGGTGGATCGGCAGGCCTCCTTCAACGCGAAGGTGGCCTCGATGGGCTCCAAGGCTCAGTTGCTCTTCATCGGCGACTCGATCACGCAAGGCTGGGAAGGGGAAGGCAAGGAGGTCTGGGCCAGGCACTACGCCCACCGCAATGCCATCAACCTGGGCATCGGCGGGGATCGCACCCAGCACGTCCTCTGGCGTCTCGACAACGGCAACCTCGATGGGCTCAAGCCCAAGGCCGCCGTGGTGATGATCGGCACCAACAACTCCAACGGCGAAGACAACACCCCGGAGCAGATCGTGGACGGGGTCCGTGCCATCGTCGCCAAGCTGCGCACGAAGCTCCCCGAGACCCAGGTGCTGCTGGTGGCCATCTTCCCGAGGTCCGAGAACTTCGGCGCGCAGCGCGGAAAACTGGCCCAGATCAACCAGGCCCTGCGCCGCGTCGCCGACGACAAGTCGGTGTTCTGGGCCGACTTCGGCCACAAGTTCCTCAACGACGACGGCACCATGCCCCGCGAGCTGATGCCCGACTATCTGCACCTCTCCAAGAAGGGTTACCAGATCTGGGCCGACTCCATCGAGGCCCAGGTGGCCCGGATGCTGGGAGACCAACCCGTCCAGGCCTCCGCCGGGGCGGCGGCCGGAGCCGATGTCTCCGGGGAGTGGGTGCTGACCATCCCGGGGCCTGACGACCGTCCCGTGGACATCCCCATGACGTTGAAGCAGGAAGGCGGACGTCTGGGTGGAAAGGTCGCCCGCGGGGCCGACAAGTTCCTCGAGATCGTCGATGGCAAGGTCCACGGCGATGCCCTGAGTTGGACGATGCGCCGGGACCGACCCGACGGGAGCACGATGGTCTACTCCATGTCCGGCCGCCTCGTGGACGGCAAGATCGACGGCAAGACCGAGACCACCATGGACGGCAACCCGGTCACCCGTGGCTGGACCGCCCGCCGGAAGTGAACCGAGGCCCCGTTCCCCGGGCCGATGCAAAGTCGATCCCTCGGGCAGCGTCTCCTTGAGGATCCGGGGCTGATCCTGACAGTCTCATCCCATGTTCGACTTCCTCGCAGAATCCCCCCGGGATCGGGTGCGCCTGTGTGGTCCGGGCGTTTCCCGGCGGGAGTT
Organism: Verrucomicrobium sp.; assembly: GCA_021298285.1. Lineage (GTDB taxonomy): Bacteria > Verrucomicrobiota > Verrucomicrobiia > Limisphaerales > UBA9464 > SXXZ01. Next base: position 7,841 of record JAJTFN010000078.1, on the reverse strand, counting down.
CCTCCAGGTCGGATCGCTGGCCGCCGTCGGTCTGTCCCTGCCGCAATACCTGCAGGCGAAGGAGGATGGGAAGGTGTCGCCGGCGCAGGACAGGCGGTCCTGCATCATGATCTTCAATCTCGGGGGTCCCAGCCACATCGACCTCTGGGACATGAAGCCCGATGCGCCGGCGGAAATCCGTGGTCCGTTCAAGCCCATCCGCACCAAGTCCGACGCCTTCGAGCTTTCCGAGTTGCTGCCGCGCCACGCGGCCATCGCCGACCGCTTCTCGCTCGTGCGCTCCTGCCACCACGACGGCGCGGCGGTGCATGATGCGGGTTGGCAGATGATGCAGACCGGACGTCGTTTCACGGGCGGCATCCAGACGCCGCATGCCGGGGCCGTGCTTTCTCACCTGCGGGGCCGCCGGTCGGACCTGCCGCCCTTCGTGGTGCTGCCGCAGTTGATGGGTCGCGGCGGCGGCAACCTGCCCAACGGCCAGGCCGGCGGGTTCCTGGGCAAGGCCCACGACCCCTTCGCGTTGATGGCCGACCCGTCGCAGAAGGACTTCAAGGTGCCGGACCTGCTGCCGCCCGACCAGATCGGCGCCCACCGCCTGGAGCGCCGGCGGAAGATGCGCGAGATCGTCGAGTCGTCGGTCGCGCAATTCGAGGCCAGCGAGGACGCCCGCCTGATGGACGAGAACTTCCATGCCGCCTTCCGCATCATGACCAGCCAGAAGGCGCGTGAGGCCTTCGACCTGACCCGCGAGCCCCTGAAGGTCCGGGAACGCTACGGCATGAACCGTTTCGGCCAGTGCTGCCTCCTGGCGCGGCGCCTCGTCGAGAGCGGGGTGCGCTTCATCACCATCAACACCTTCCTGACGGTGTTCGACGAGATCACCTGGGACATCCACGGATCGAAGCCGTTCACCTCCATCGCGGGCATGAAGGACATCGTGTGCCCGATGTACGACCAGGCCTACAGCGCGCTCATCGAGGACCTCGCCCAGCGGGGACTGCTCGACGACACGCTCGTGGCCAACCTGTCGGAGTTCGGCCGGACGCCGAAGATCAACCCCGCCGGTGGGCGTGACCACTGGCCGCAGTGCTTCACGGCCTACTTCGCCGGGGGCGGCGTGAAGGGTGGCCGGGTGGTGGGCGCGAGCGATCCCGTCGGCGGGTTCCCGGCCGAGCGGCCGGTCAAGCCCGGCGACATCGTCGCCACGATCTTCCATTCACTGGGCCTCAACCACGCCTCGCACCTGCCCGGGCCCGGCGGCCGTCCTTTCACGCTGACGGATCTCGGCACCGAACCCATCCGGGAACTCTTCGCATGAACAGAGTCCCCAGCCCGCGTCGTTCCCGCCCCGATTCCGGCGCGGGTGATCGGTGGTTCCGCCGTCGCCTCGGCGGCTGGATCGCCTGCCTGCTGGCCGCCTGCCTCCGCGGCGTCGGCACCGCCAACGCCGCCCCCGCCGAACCGCCCGTGTCCTTCCGTCACGACGTCATGCCCATCCTCTCCAAGGCCGGCTGCAACAGTGGCGGTTGTCACGGGGCGCTGGCGGGCAAGGGCGGGTTCCGCCTGTCCCTCTTCGGGTACAACCCCGAGGCCGACCACCTGGCCATCACCCGCGAGGCGCAGGGAAGACGGGTGGAACCCACCCAACCGGGCCTGAGCCTGTTGCTCACCAAGCCGACGACCACCGTCCGCCACAAGGGCGGCAAGCGGCTGGAGGTCGACTCCGACGACTACCGCACGCTGGCCCGATGGGTGGCCCAAGGCGCGCCCGGTCCGCTGCCGGGGGAGGCCGAGCTTCGGGCTCTCGAAATCGATCCCGGGGAACGGACCGTGACCGTGGGGCAGACGCTGTCGTTGAAGGTCCGGGCGCGCTTCGGTGATGGCCGCGAGCGCGACGTCACCCGCTGGGCCAAGTTCACCTCCACCGACGAGACCGTCGCCTCGGTGGATGGCACCGGGAAGGTCACCGTGCTTGGACCGGGCGTCGGGGCGATCACCGCCTGGTACTCCTCGCAGATCGTCATTGCCCGATTGACGGCACCCCATCCCGGGGAGGTGCCCGAGGCCGTCTTCGCCGAGTCCCCGCGATCCGGTCCGATCGACACGCTGGTGCTCGACCAGTTGAAGCGCTTGCGCCTGCCGCCCTCGCCGCCGGCCGACGATGCGACCTTCCTCCGACGGGCTTCGCTGGACACGTTGGGACGTTTGCCCACGCCCGACGAGGTCGAGGCGTTTGTCGGCGATCCGGGGCCAGACAAGCACACCCGCCTGGTCGACCGGCTCCTGGCGGCCCCCGAGTACGTCGATTTCTGGGCCTACAAGTGGTCGGACGTGCTGCTGGTCAGCGGCGCCCGCCTCAGGCCGGCCGCCGTGAAGTCCTACTACGGCTGGATCCGGTCCCGCGTGGCCGACAACACGCCGTGGGACCGCTTTGTGCGGCAGGTGGTCACGGCCCGGGGATCCTCGGTGGACGAGGGCGAGTCGAACTTCTTCGCCATCCACCAGGACCCGCTCGAGAAGTGGACCAACGACCAGTATTACCAGTTCGCCAACCTCTTCGCCCGCGTCCGCGCCAAGGGCTGGGGCGGGGATCCGCGCAGCGGCGATGGCCGGCGCCAGGTGTACGTGGAATCCGCCGGCGACCTCATCCAACCGCGCACCGGCCGGCCGCAGCCGCCGGCGCCCCTCGACGCGCCGCCGCTCGAGGCGTCGGATCCGCGCGACCGGCGCGAGGTGCTGGCCGATTGGCTCACGTCACCCAAGAACCCGTACTTCGCCCGGGCCATCGCCAACCGGATCTGGGCCCATTTCATGGGGGTCGGTCTGGTCGAGTCGGTGGACGACCTGCGTGCCTCCAACCCCGCCTCCAACGAGCGCCTGCTGGCCGCCCTGGCCGAGCACCTGGTATCCCACCGCTTCGACCTCAAGTCGTTGATGCGCGAGATCCTGCTGTCCCAGACCTACCGGCGATCGTCGGAGATCCTGCCCGGCAATCGCGAGGACCGCCGCCACTACGCGCGGTTCTATCCACGCCGCCTCCCGGCCGAGGTGCTCAGCGACGCCATCGCCGATGTCACGGGGGTGCGGGACCGCTTCACCGAGTTGACCCTCAGCGACGGGTCCACCGAGAAGACGGCCTTCTACACCAACAGCACCCGGTCGGTTCAGTTGTTCGACTCCGCCGTCAATTCGTACTTCCTGAAGACCTTCGGCCGGAACCAGCGGGAGATCACCTGCGAGTGCGAGCGGTCCAACCAGCCGAGCCTGGTGCAGGCGCTGCACCTGTCGAACGGCAGCACGGTCAACGACAAGCTCCGGTCCCCGGAGGGCCGGTTGTCGCGGCTCCTGGCCGAGGGGGCCGACGCCGATCGACTGATCTCCGAGGCCTACCGGCTGGCGTTGTCGAGGCCGCCCCGCCCGGAGGAGCGCCGTTCGTTGCTCCGCGCCTTCGCGGAGGCCGGACCGGGGCAGCGCTCGGCCGTCGCCGAGGACCTGTTCTGGGCGATGCTCACGGGTCGGGAGTTCCTCTTCCAGCACTGACCATGAGCGCCCTCCACCCCTCTGCGACCTCCGCGTGGTCCCGGGTCTCCCGTGCCTGGTTCCCGATCCTCATGGTCCTCGTCCTGGGGCGCCGGGAGATCCTCGCCCGCGACTGGGTGTACGAGCGCGACATCGCGCCGATCCTCCGTTCGCACTGCGCCGGCTGCCACAACGACGCCGACCGAGAGGGGGAGTTCTCGGTGGAGACCTTCGCCGGCCTCCGGCAGGGCGGCGACAAGGGGGCGACGATCCGGCCCGGCGACCCCGCGGAGTCCCTCCTGGTGAAGCTCATCGAGGGCAGGGCCAGGCCTTCGATGCCGCCGGACGATGAGCCGAGGGTCCCCGCCGCCGAGTTGGCCCTGCTGCGCGAGTGGATCGCCGACGGGGCGAGGGGCCCGGTCCGCGATGACTCCATCCTCAAGCACCTGGTGGTGCCCGCGGTGGCGCAGCCTTCCGTGTCGAGGCGGCCGCCGTCATCCTGGACCGCGGCGGACTTCGCGCCGGATGGTCGCACGGTGGCCCTCGGGACCTCCGGCCGGGTCGAACTGCGCGATGCGAACGGGCGCCGGACCCGCCGCGTGATCGATGGCATCCCGGGAAAGGTCAACGCCGTCCGCTTCTCCGCCGACGGGGTCTCGCTGGTGATCGCCGCGGGCATCACCGGGCTCGATGGCGTGGCCGAGGTCCGGTCGGTGGCCACCGGCGAGCGGCTCGCCCGATTCGAGGGGCACCGTGATGCCGTCCAGGACGCGGAGCTCTCCGGCGACGGGCGGTGGCTGGCGACGGCGGGATACGACCGGTCGATCCGGTTGTGGCGGATGGCCGACCGCTCGCTGGTCTGGTCCAATTCGGTGCACAACGGGGCGGTCTTCGATCTGGCCTTCGATCCGTCCGGATCGGTGCTGGCCTCGGCGAGCGCCGACCAGACGGTGAAACTCTGGAGGGTGGGTGACGGCCTGCGGCTCGACACCTTGAACCAGCCTCAGGGCGACTTGAACCGGGTGCTTTTCACCCCCGATGGGCGGCAGATCCTCGCGGCCGGCGTCGACCGGAGGATCCACCAGTGGCGTTTCGTCGCGCGCGGGACGCCTGCCCTGAACCCGGTGGTCGCGGCCCGCTTCGCGCACGACGCGGGCATCGTGGCCATGGCCCTTTCCCGGGATGGCCGCACGTTGGTGACCGCCGCCATCGACCGGTCACTCAAGCAGTGGCGGCTGCCGGATCTGCAGGAGACGGCCTCGTGGGTATCCCGGCGCCCTGCGACCGGGTCCCCCGTCGAGGACCGCCCGGCCGTCCACCTGGCCGAGTCGGAGCCCAACGACACCGTGGCCAAGGCGCAGGCGCTGGCGGTGCCGTCGGAGGTTCATGGACGCATCGTCCGCCCGGGGGATGTCGATGTCTTCGCCTTCGACGCCCGGCCGGACGAACCGCTGACCCTGGAGGTCCATGCGGCCCGTGAGGGTTCGGCGCTGGATTCGCGTCTGGAGATCCTTTCGGCCGAGGGGCGTCCGGTGGAGCAGGTGGTGCTGCAGGCCATCCGGGACTCCTGGTCCACGTTCCGCGGAAAGGACTCCGACACCGTGGACGACTTCCGCCTGCAGAACTGGGCGGAGATGGAACTCGACGAGCACCTGTACGCCAATGGGGAGGTCGTCCGGTTGTGGCTGTATCCGCGGGGTCCCGACTCCGGCTTCAAGGTGTACCCGGGGGAGGGGCGGCGTCAGACCCTCTTCGGCACCAGTGCGCTTTCCCATGCCCTGAACGAGCCGGCCTACCTGGTGAAGCCGCATCCCCCGGGAAGCCGGCCCGTTCCCAACGGTCTGCCGGTGTTCCGCCTGAACTGGCAGAACGACGACGACCCGAGTCGGCAGGCCGGTGTCGACTCGGTGTTGCTGTTCAACGCGCCGACTGCCGGAAGGTACCGGGTCCGGCTCACCGACACGCGGGGTTTTGGCGGAGAAACGAACCATGCCTACCGGCTCTCGGTGCGGCCGCAGCGGCCCGACTTCAGCGTCAGGCTCGAGGGCGCCGACCCGAAGGTGTCCCCCGGGAGCGGGCGTGAGATCCGATTCGTGGCGACCCGGCGCGAGGGGTTCGAGGGCCCCATCCGCATCGACATCGATGGCCTGCCGCGCGGATTCAGTTCCACGGCCCCGGTGGAGATCGAGGCCGGGCAGGTCCGCGCGGTGGCGGCCATCCACGCCTCGGCCGACGCGCCCGATCCTGACGAG
>JAJTFN010000078.1:0-2064 GCA_021298285.1 Verrucomicrobium sp. | reverse complement strand
GGGCGATGATCCGGGGAAGGGAGGTGGTCCGTCCGCTCGGGACCCTCGGTGACCTGAAGCGGGACTCCGCGCCGAAGCTCACCGTCGAGATCCTGCCCGGGCCCGACCGGTCGGTGGTCCACGAGGAGCCGGGCCGCCCGATGGAATTGCGAATCCGCCCCGGCCAGACGATCACCGCGCGGGTACGGGCCGACCGCCGCGACTTCAAGGGACGCATCGAGCTGGGAGGCGACGATTCCGGGCGCAACCTGCCGCATGGCGTCTACGTGGACAACATCGGCCTGAACGGGCTGCTCATCGTGGAGGACCAGACCGAGCGCGAGTTCTTCATCACGGCGGCCCGCAAGGCGCGGCCGGGGACGCGGCTTTTCCACCTGCGGGCCACGGCCGACGGCGGCCAGTGCTCGGCGCCGGTGCTGCTCCGGGTGCTGGGCGAGTGACCGAGCCGCCCGGCTCGATCCCGGGTTCCCGCCCGGCCCGGGGTGCCCGGGATTCCGACGCTCGACTTCGCCGGGTTCCGACGTAGCGTCCGCGCACCAACGGTATGCTCACCCTCACCCTCGGCCACTCGCCGGATCCCGACGACGCCTTCATGTTCTACGGCTTGGCCAAGGAGTTGATCCCCACGCCAGGACTGCGCTTCGAGCACATCCTGCAGGACATCCAGACGCTCAACGAGCGGGCCACCCGGGGCGAACTGGACATCTCGGCCATCAGCATCCACGCCTACGCCCATGTCTGCGACCAGTACGCGTTGCTGCCGAGCGGGGCGAGCATGGGCGACGGCTACGGGCCCATGCTGGTGTCCAAGAAGCCCTACTCGCGGGACGAGGTGGTGCGCCGGCGCATCGCCATCCCGGGCCGGATGACCAGCGCCTTCCTGGCTCTCCAGTTGTGGGCGAATCGCCTTGGGGCCGAGTTGGACCTGGTGGTGGTGCCGTTCGACGAGATCTTCCAGGCCGTGAAGTCCGGCGTGGCCGACGTCGGGCTCATCATCCACGAGGGGCAGTTGACCTACGCCAACGAGGGGCTCGTGGTGTGCGAGGACCTCGGGGTGTGGTGGGGCCGCGAGAACGAAGGCCTGCCGCTGCCCCTGGGTGGCAACGTGATCCACAAGCGGCACGAGCCCGCGTTGCGCAAGCGGGTCAGCGACCTCCTGACGGCCAGCATCCAGTACAGCCTCGATCACCGGCCCGAGGCCGTGGCGCACTCGCTGCAATGGGCCCGCGACATGGGCCACGACCTCGCCGACCGCTTCGTGGGCATGTACGTGAACCACTGGACCCTCGACTACGGCGAGCGCGGCCGCGAGAGCATCCGCCGCTTCCTGGCCCGCGGACAGGCCCTCGGCGCGATCCCCAAGGCACCGCCGCTGGAGTTCGTGGTCTGACGGCGTTCAACGGCGGGAGGCGTGCGGCCGAGGTATCAGGGCCGAGGCCTCCGGGCCGACCGGATGATTCGAAAATGGCCACCGATGCCTGGCCACCGCTTTCTTGCTGCTGCCAACGCCAGGGGCTATTCATTGCCGATGGCCCCGGAGCCCCAGGAAACCACCGAATCCGAGTCGCCCATCCCGGCGCCTGCCGGGCTGATCGAACGGGCTTGTGAATTGGTTCGGGCCCACCCGGAGTGCTTTTGGTTCCGGCATCCCGAGGCCCGCATCCGTCATCTGGAGGACATCCGGCTGGTGGTGGAGCATCTGCGGGAATACGGCGATCGCCGCGCCTGGTGGGCGGCCCAGGACTTGCACCAATGCCTCTCACCGCTCTTCAAAAAGACGTCCTAGCCATCCTTTCCGGCCTGCGGAGCGAGGAGAGCCATTTCGCCGGGGGGATCGTGCTGAACGCCGGTGAAGATTCTCCACGTTTCTCAAGCGACTTCGACCTGTTCCACGAGTTAGCCGAGGAGGTGACCCGTGCGAGCTCGCGAGATGTTCAATGCCTGCGACAGGCGGGATTTCAGGTGCAGACCCCGTCGCCCTCTGGCGAGTGGGACAAGGAGACCACGTTTCGCAAAGCCCGGGTGACCCGAGGAACCGAGTGGGTCGAGATCGACTGGGCCGCC
>JAJTFN010000077.1 GCA_021298285.1 Verrucomicrobium sp. | reverse complement strand
TCGAGGCGGCCAAGGCGACCTTCGGGACGGTCTCCGCCGACGGCGACCGATCGGGCCGGGAACTGGTGGTCGGCGGGGTCAATGCCAAGGTCGGGCTGACGCCCCGGTCCGACCTGCAGTGGGTCTACGATGGTCAGGTGGTCTCCTGGAAACGGTCGGAGATCACCGGAGGCGTCGAACAGCGGACCGGTGCGGGCGACCTCCAGACCCGCCTGAAGGTCAACCTCTGGGGCAATGACGGCGGACCCTCCGCCCTGGCCCTGATGCCTTATGTGAAGTGGCCTTTGTCGGCCTCCCAGGTGCGCAATGGCCACGCCGAGGCCGGCCTGATCGCACCGGTCGCCTTCGACCTGGCGCCGGGTTGGTCGTTGGGTGGCCAGACCCAGGTCGACTGGGTCCACTACGACCCGGCCGGTCATGGCTTCGAATGGGCCAACACGGTGACCCTGGGGCACGACCTCACCGAGCGGTGGGCCGGATTCATCGAACTGGCCGCCCGGGTCGCCCCGGAATCAGGCCTCGGGTGGCAGGGCCAGTTCGACCTCGGCTTCACCTGGCAGGCCCACGAGAACCTCCAGCTCGACTTCGGATGCTACTTCGGAATCACCCGATCGGCACCGGACTACGTGCCCTTCCTCGGCCTGACGTGGCGGCACTGACGGCCACGGGCGGCCGGCGGGGGAACTCCGGCGCAAGACCGGTCAGAAGTAGCGGGGGGCCACCGAGGGCCGGCGAGGCCGGATGTGGGTGTCCAGTTCCCGGCAGAAGCGCTCGATGCCGGCCTTCTCACGCTCGCCCAGTCCGTAGCGGATGTGCCCGCCGAGGTAGGCCTCGCGGAATGCCCGGGTGAATTCCGGCCGCGCCTCCACCCATTCGGCAAGGCGCCTCAGGCCCGACTCCCGGGCCGCACGGAGACCGTCGGCCAGGACCCGGGTGGCCGCGACCTCACGGACGGCCCAGACGGCGAACACGAAGGGCAGGCCGGTCCATTCCTTCCAGGCCGCCCCCAGATCCCAGATCCGGTGCCCGTGCGGGCCCAGGGCGAAGCGGATGGCCGGGTCGCCGATGAGCAGCGCATTGCGGGGCATCCGGTGGGCTTCGTAGCCGGTCAGGGGAATGAAACGAGGCGACAGGCCCCGGGCGGCCAAGAGCACGCGCAACAGGTTCACGCTGGTGCAGGACGCCGGGTCGAGGTGCACCTCGGTCAGCCGCTCGTCGAGCGGATCCTGATGGGCCAGGAAGACGCTGAAGACCGGGCCGTCGGACGCGATGGCCACCCCGTCCACGATGGGGTAGCCAGGGGCGAACAGGGCTTCGGTGACACTGAGCAGCGCGGCATCGATCCGGCCGGCACGCAGCTCGACCGCGAGGGCCGAGGGCGTCAGGAACGAACACCGCCCCTCGAGTCCGCAGGTCAGCGGCACCGCGTTGAGATAGGGGACGGAGCCGATCCGGGCCGAGTCAGGAATCACACCTCAAGAGAGCGGCTTTTGAGCGCACCGCAAGCGTCCGGAGCCACGGTCCAGGCAGCGCCCCGTCGCCCCGACCGGCTCGGGCTCACTTGAGCCGTCCGACGAAGCGGGCCGTCTTGTCCATGGCGACCTGGATCTGGTCGAAGGCCGTGGCGAAGCAGCAGCGCACGAACCCCTCGCCGCTCGGGCCGAAGGCGCCACCGGGCACGCAGGCCACCTTCTCCTCGTTGAGCAGCCGGACGGCGAACTCCTTGGAAGAAAGGCCGGTGCTCGTGATGTCGGGGAAGGCGTAGAAGGAACCCCGCGGCAGGTGGCACTTCAGGCCCATGTCGTTGAGGGCCTTCACGATGAAATTGCGCCGCAACCGGTACTGGTCGCGCATCTCGGCCGTGGCGGCGGCGCCGTGGGTGAGCGCCTCGATGGCCGCCTCCTGGGCGATGATGCTCGCGCACATGATCGCGTACTGGTGCACCTTCATCATGGCGTCGATGAGCGGGGCCGGCCCGCAGGCGTAGCCGATGCGGAAGCCGGTCATCGCATAGGCCTTGGAGAAGCCATGCAGGAAGATCGTGCGCTCGGCCATGCCCGGGAGGGCGGCGATGGAGACATGCTCCCCCTCGAAGGTGAGCTCGGAGTAGATCTCGTCGGTGAGCACCAGCAGGTCGTGCCGCTTGGCCACCTCGGCGATCTCCAGCAGCTGCTGGCGGGTCATGGTGCCACCCGTCGGGTTGGTGGGGAACGACAGCATCAGCACCTTGGACTTCGGCGTGACCACCGCCTCGATGGCCTGGGCCGTCACGGCGAAGCCGTCCTCGGCGCGGCAGGCCACCGGCACCGGCACCGCATGGGCCAGCACGACGCTGGGCGCGTAGCTGACGTAGCAGGGCTCGTGGTAGATCACCTCGTCGCCCGGGTTGAGCACCGCCCGGAGGGCCAGGTCGAGGGCCTCGCTCACGCCCACGGCCACCAGCACCTCGGTCTTCGGGTCGTAGCGCACGCCGAAGTGCTGCTCGACGTAGCCGGAGATGCACTCCCGCAGCTTGAGCAGGCCTAGGTTGGAAGTGTATTGGGTGCGCCCCCGCTCCAGCGCGTAGATCGCCGCCTCGCGGATGTGCCACGGGGTGGCGAAGTCGGGCTCGCCCACGCCGAGCGAGATCACGCCGGTGGTGTTCTGGACCAGCTCGAAGAAGTCGCGGATGCCCGAGCGCGGGATGCCCGCGACATGGTGGGCGACGAAATTGCGGTGGACGGAGGACATGGGCGTCTGGGGAGAGGGATGCGGGCCCGGGGGACCGACGGGAAGGGGATGCTGGTCCCCTGCCCACGGGTCCGCCACCGGCCCGCTCGTGGGGGCGATTCAGCGGCGGCGGGGAAGCGGAAGCCCGGCGGCCGCGACACAGGCGACGGCGGCCGCGGCGGCGGGGGATGGGTGGCCGGACTTCATGTTGGGCGGGTATTCCGCGCGAAATGCCGTCCCTGTCAAGGAGGCCGTGCCCCCGGCGGGTGCGCTCCTCCTGGAGACCCGGGCCCGGAACCGGCCCGGGGTGGACCCGGGACGGACTCGTCCTCGCGCCGCCCACCGGCCTAAGATCCCATGACCTGGCGCGTTGTCGGGGTAGCAGACCCGGGCCGCCCGGGATCCACCGACGCGCCCCATCCGGCTTCCGCCCATGACCTCGCCCTCCCGCTCCGGCTCCTGATCTTGCCAGTCCTGATGGCCCGCCTGGCCGGGCAACTGGCCATCCCCACGGCCGGCGCGGCCGCCGCCGCGGACACGGACATCGGTTTCCTCGAGACGTTCGCGCTGGCCGACGACCGGGAGGCCACGCTGGGCCAGCTGGTGCCGGGCACCGAGGAACACGAGTTCTTCCATGCCCTGCACTACCAGTCCTCCGGGCAGGACGCGAAGTTCGCCGAGACCCTCGCACGCTGGGCGGAACGGGTGCCCGAGTCGGAGCAGCGCCGGATGCTCGAGAACCGGCAGGCGCTGCTGGACTACGCCAAGGATCCCCAACGGACCCTGCGGCACCTGCGGGATCGGCTGCAACCGCGGCTGGATCATGTCCGGCGGCTGCCGGACCAGACACCCGACCTTCCCACCGCGCTCGACGCCTCGCGGGTCTCGCGGGAGGCCTTCCTGGCAAAGGCGCTGGCCTCGGACGCGCTGGAGGGGCTGGACGTCGCCGAGACCGAACGTCTCGTGCGCGACGGCACGGCCCTGAGGCCGGCCCAGCTGCGGGCGGCCTTGGCGCGCCTCACGCGGCCCGACGTCCCGGGGCTGGTGCCGAGGATCGTCGAGCACCTGAAGTCCGCGGGCAGCCGGGGCTTCGGCGAGTTCCAGATCCACCGGGCGCTGCTGCCGGAGCAGCTTGACGCGCTCCAGAAGGCGCTGCCCGCGCTGGGATCGCAGCCGGCCTTCGTGATGGCCCGCCTCCGGGGCCTGTCCCCCGGGGCCGACGCCGACGCCGGGCGCGACCCGGCCGAGCGCGAGGCCTGGCTGGAGCGCATCGGCGGCGTCGCCCGGGGCCTCCCCGCGTCCTTCAACTCGCTCAAGGCCCACGTGCTCGTCGCCCGCCTCCGCCATGACCGGACCCGCGGCGTGTACGACCGGGAGCGCTTCCTCGAATATCTCCGGCTGCCCCGGCCCGCACCCTACCTCAGCCCCCGGTGGCTGGAGACCTCGCAGGCCGACCGCCACGCCGCCGACCTGAACGCGACCTTCCCCGAGGCCGGCCTCGGCCTGCCCCCGGTGGGCAACGACGAGCCGCTGGTGCGCGAATTCCTCCTGCACTTCGCGACGACCGACGCGTCGTGGGAACCGTGGACCGAGTGGCTGCGCGACTCCTACGTGAAGCCGATCTTCGCCGAGGCCAAGGTCACGCGGGGCGTCGGCAAACCCGAGGACTGGGCCCCGCTGCTGTCCCCCGCCGCCTTCCAGGCCCTGAGGGACCGGGTGGACATCGAGTTCCCCGCCACCAACGCACCCTCCATCCCGGTGGACGAGGAGGTCGCCGTGACCGTGACCCTCAAGAACACCCCGCAGGTGCTGGTCCGGCTCTTCGAGATCGACACGCTCGGCTGGTTCCTGGCGCAGAAGCGGCCGCTGGGCACCGACCTGCCGCTCGAGGGATGGGTCGCCAACGCGGAGCAGCGGCACGCGGGCGACCCGTCGTCACCCTTCCTCCGCACGACACGCCGCTTCGGCTTCCCGGAGCTCCGGGGACGGCGGGGCGCATGGATCGTCGAGGTCATCGGCGGCGGGCGCTCCTCCCGGGCGCTGATCCGCCGCGGCGGATTCTCGCTGCTGCAGTCGCCCGGCCCGGGCGGGGACCTCCTGAGGGTCCTCGACGAGCGCTCCCGGGTCGTCACGAACGCCGTCGCCTGGCTCGACGGGCGCCGTTGGGAGGCCGACCCCGCGGACGGTCGGATCCAGATCCCGTTCACGACATCGCCCGGGCGCCGGCCCATCGTGCTGTCCGACGCCGGGGGGCGCCTGGCCTCGCTGGCCGAGTTCGAGCACCACGCCGAGACGGCTTCCCTCGAGGCCCGGTTCCACCTCGATCCCGAACAGTGCGTGGCCGGCGCCGAGGCGGTGCTGGCCGTGCGGGCCTCGCTGCTGCTGGCAGGCCAGGCGCTGACCCCGGGGCTGCTGGCCGAGCCGCGCTTGATCCTGACGACGGTCCGCCTCGACGAGGTCGCCACCCGGCTGGAGGTGCCGCTGACCAACCTTTCCGCCGCGAGGGTGATCACCCAGGGCTTCCGGGTGCCCGGGCAGCTCGCCCGGGTCGAGGCGAGGCTCGAGGGGTGGTTCGAGCCCGTGGCGGGGGGGGAACGCCGCCGGCTGGAGGCCTCGGCCCGGTGGAACCTCAACGGCATCGAACGGACCCGGCATCTCCGGGATGCGTTCCTCCGGCGCGAGGGCGACCGGCACCGGATCGAGGTGCTCGGGCGCAACGGTGAGCCCGTGCCCGACGAGGCGGTCCGGCTGGCCTTCCGGCGACGGGGCTTCGCCGCACCGGTCGAGGCATCCCTCCGGAGCGACGCCCGCGGCCGGATCGACCTGGGCTCCCTCGAGGGCCTGGCCGGCCTGACCGCGACGATGGACGGCGACCTGGTCCGGACCTGGTCGCTGGAGGGCTCGGAGCGGACCCGGCCCCGCGAAATCCACGCCCGCGCGGGGGAGGTCGTGCGCGTGCCGTGGTTCCCGCAGGACCGGCCGGACGCCTGGTCCCTGATCGAGGTCCGCGGCGGCGTGTTCGCCGCCGACCACTCTGCCCGGGTGCGCGCGGCGGGCGACCAGCTCGAGATCACGGGCCTGCCTCCCGGCGACCATTCCCTGCGCCTGCGGGACCCGGAGGAGTCGGAGATCACCCTCCGCGTGTCGGAGTCCGAACCGGTCGCCGGATGGCTGGTCGGCCGGAACCGCTCGCTGGAGCGTCCGCCGCGCGAGCCGGTGCACCTCGCGTCGGTGACGCTCGGGGCCGACGGTGGGGCCGAGATCGTCGTCCGCAACGCCGGCCCGCTGACCCGGGTCCATGTGGTGGCGGGCCACTTCCTGCCGGCCGAGGGCCTGTTTGCGGGGCTCGGCGGATTCACCCGCTGGGGCCGGGCGATGAAGGTCCACGGCCACGATCCCGACCTCTACTCGGGCGGCCGGGAGATCGGCGACGAGTACCGCTACATCCTCGACCGCCGCTACGCGCCGAAGCACGCGGGCAATCCGCTGCCGCGACCCGGGCTGCTGCTGCAACCCTGGGACCGACGGTCGACCGAGCCGGTCGCCCTGCCGATCACGGGCGGGGAACGCCCCGAGGGCGTGGCGGCGGGATCGGCCGGCAGGATGGCCATGGCCGACGCACTCATGGCCCGGAAGATGGCCGTCGAACCCGTGCCGACCACCCCGGGCTTCGACTTCCTGGCCACCCCGGCGGTGGCGTGGTTCAACCGGATCCCCGATGCGGACGGACGGGTGCGCTTGCCGGCCGGCTCGCTGGGGGACCGCACCCAGGTCCAGGTGCAGGTGGAGGACGAGGCCGACGCGGCCTGGCGCCTGTTGACCCGGCCATCCCCGCCGGGCGGCGCTGCGGAACTGGCCGTCCGGGACCTCCGCCTCGACCGGACCCTCGACGTCCAAGGTGGCTCGTCCGAGGTCCGGGAATCGCGGGGCCTGGCCCGGGGACAATCCCTGCCCTTGGGCGAGTACCGGGAGCCCCGGTGGGAGGCCTACGGAACGCTGGCTTCGGTCTTCGGGCTGTTGCGGACCCTGAACCCTGACCCGGAACTGGCCCGCTTCGACTGGCTGATGCGCTGGCCGTCGCTGAGCCCGGAGGAGCAGCGGGCCCGGTACTCGGAGTTCGCCTGCCACGAGGTGAACCTCTTCCTCCGCCGGAAGGATCCCCGATTCTTCGAGGCGGTCATCCGGCCCCACCTGGCCAACAAGCGGGACCGGACCTTCCTCGACGACTACCTGCTGGACGCGGACCTGTCGCGGTACCTGCAGCCGCGGGCGCATGGCCGGCTCAACCTCGCGGAGCGCGCGCTGCTGGCCGGGCGGATCGACGGCGAGGCCGCGACGACGGCCCGTCACCTCGGGGAGCTGCTGGAGCTCCGGCCGGCCGACCCGGAGGCCGAGAGGCGGTGGTTCGAGACGGCCCTGGGCGGCCGGGCGCTGGAGCCCGGGGGCGGCGGAGGCGCCCCAAGCCGGGCGATGGCCCCGACCGGGACGACCCAGGAACAGGCGGCGCTCGGGGTGGAGCCGAGCATGCCGGGGAAGGTCGCCGACCCATCCGCCGACGCCGCCCTGTTGGAACGGTATGCCCTGCGCGCCCCGGCATCCACCACGGGCAAGGCCTCCGGCCCGGCCCGGCCGAAGGGTGGGCGTCGGACCGTGGGTCCCGCGGGCGGGACGCGGACGGAACCGCCGGAGCCGTCGGTGGACGACGCGGTCTTGCCCTCCGGCCTGGACCTTGAGGCGGCCCGGGAGCTGCGAAAGCGTGCCGTGACGACGGGCTACTACCGTCCCCCGGGTCCGGTCCGCGAGTGGGCCGAGAGCCACTACCACCGCCTCCCCCTGGAGGCGCAGGGGCCGGACCTCATCCCGGTCTCCGGGTTCTGGCGGGACGTCGCCGCCGCCGGGCCGGCCGGGCCGTTCCTGTCGGCACGCGTCCTCGAGGCCCACCACCATCCCACCGAGATCCTGCTGGCGCTGGCCATGCTCGACCTGCCGTTCCAGGCGACCAACGCGCCCGCGGTCACCGGCGAGGGGGCCTCGCGGACCCTCACGGCCGGCGGGCCGGTGCTGGTCTTCGTGCGCGGCATCCGGACGGCCCGGCGGGATCCCCGCGCGGACGGCGCGCCCGAGCTGCTCGTGAGCGAGCGGTTCTTCCGGCAGGACGACGGAATCGACCCGGGACAGCCGCGACGCGACCTCCCCGTCGAGGGGGAGTTCCTGGCGGGCGTCGTCCACGCGGGCCAGGTGGTGGTGAGCAACCCGGGATCGACCCCGGTCACCGCCGAGCTGCTGACCCAGATCCCGCAGGGGTCCGTGGCGGTCGAGGGAAGCCAGGCCACCCGCAGCCAGACCATCCGGCTCGAACCCTTCTCGACCTTCAGGGGGGAGTACCGCTTCTACTTCCCGAGGCATCCGTCACAGCCCGTGGACCAGGCACACGCCCCGGCTGGCCTGACGCAGGAGGGCCGGCTCGTGGCCAGCGCACGTGGGAGGTCGCTGCGCGTGGTGCACCGGTTGTCGGCGCCGGACACCGGGTCGTGGGACCATGTCTCGCAGCAGGGTTCGGAGGCCGAGGTGATGGCTTTCCTGGCGACGAACAACCTCGCGCGACTCGACCTTGAGAAGGTCGCCTGGCGGGCGCGTGAACGCCGGGAGTTCTTCGTCCAGCTCACCGGGTTCCTCGCCCGTCGCCACGTGTGGAGCGAACCGATCGCACGCTACGCGCTGCTCCACAACGACCCGGCCGTCCTCGGTGAGTGGCTCAGGCACCGGCCGGAGTTCCTCGCCCAGTGCGGACCGTCGCTGGAGTCGCCGCTGCTCCGGATCGATCCGGTCGAGGAACGCACCTACGAGCACCTCGAGTACGCCCCCCTCATCCATCCCCGGGCGCATCCCCTCGGGTCACGGCGACGGATCGCCAACCCGGTGTTCCGGGAGCAGTACCTGCGCTTCCTGCGCGTGCTGGCCTTCCGGCCTCGGCCCGGTCCCGACGACGAGCTGGCAGCGGCCACCTACCTCTTCCTGCAGGATCGCACCGAGGAGGCCCTGGCGCGCCTGGCCCGGGTGAAGGCCTCGGAGATCCGCACCCGCATCCAGCACGACTACCTCCGGGCCTGGGCCTTCCTCCGCGAGGAGAAGCCGGCCGAGGCCCGCCGGATCGCCAAGGCCCACGAAGCCCACCCGGTACCCCGGTGGCAGGGACTCTTCGCGGGCCTGCTGCGGTACCTCGACGAGGCGGAGGGCAAGGCGATGGACGCGAAGGCCCCGGGGACGGATCCGGCCGGCCGCGCCCCGGGACGACCATCGGGCGAACGCGAGGCGTCCTTCGACCTGGCCGTGGAGAACCGGACCGTGGCGCTGACCTGGAAGGGCCTCGACTCGGTCACGGTGAACTACCACCGCATGGATCCCGAGTTCCTCTTCAGCCGAAGCCCCTTCTCCGGGCGTGACGGCGAGGCGATGAGCCCCCTGCGGCCGGCGGTCTCGACCCCGGTGACCCTGCCCGCCGGCAAGAGCACCCTCGAGCTGGCGATCCCTGCGGCCCTGGCGAAGGACCACCTGCTGGTGGAGGTGATCGGCGGGGGGCGCCGTAAGTCGAGGCGGCACCATGCCCACGACTTCCGCCTGCAACTGTCCGAGAACGAGGGGGTCCTCGAGGTGCGCGACCCGACCGGCAAGCGGCCGCTGCCAAAGGCCTACGTGAAGGTCTACGGCCGGCTCGACGACGGGGCGATCCGTTTCGTGAAGGACGGCTACACCGACCTGCGCGGACGCTTCGACTACATCGGCACCAACGAATCGGACCATCCTGCGGCCCTTCCGGAACCGGGGGCGCCGCTCCCGGCACCCGAGCCGGGCGGCATGGACCACCCGCCGCTCGGAGGCTCCGAGGGACGAAGGATCCGCCGCCTCGCGGTCCTGGTGCTCAGCGAAACCCACGGCGCGGCCGTCCGGGAGGTGGACGCGCCGGCCCGATGAGGCAGCGCCCCCCGGCCCGGCACGGGACGATGGCTCAGCCGGGCCGCGGCCCGGGACGGAGGCGCGGGGTGGCGGCCCGGCCTCCCGCCGACGGGGCCGGGCCGGTCTTCCCGGCGGAACCCGCGCGGGAAGACGCCCGGGCCAGATCCATGAACCGTGACTGCGAACGGCGGGCCCCGGGCTTGCCGGACTGGGGTGGGCGCACGTGGGTGCCATCGGGCTGCAGCAGCCGCACCTTGGCGGTGTCGCCCAGCGACTCCTCGAGGATCTCGTGCAGGACGCGGTCGCGGAGCCGGCCGTCGAGGATGGGAAAGGCCACCTCAAGGCGCTTGAAGAAATTCCGGGGCATCCAGTCGGCGCTGGTCACGAACACCGCGGGATTGCCCGCGTTGTGGAAGCTCCAGACGCGGCTGTGCTCGAGGAAGCGGTCGATGATGCTGCGCACCCGGATGCGCTCGCTCAGGCCCGGGACCCCCGGGCGCAGGCAGCAGATTCCCCGGATGATGAGATCGACCTCCACGCCGGCCTGCGAGGCCTCGCAGAGCGAACGGATGGTCTCCTCGTCCACCAGGGCGTTCATCTTGGCCACGATGCGCGCGGGCAAACCCGCCCGCGCGTGCTCGGCCTCCCGGCGGATGAGCACCTGCACCCGGTCGTGCAGCTCGAAGGGGGCCAGCACCAGCCGACGGGTCGGCCGGTGCTGGCAGACGCCGGTGAGCAGGTTGAAGAGCGTGGTGGCATCCTCGCCGAGGTCAGGGCGGCAGGTCAGCAGGCTCAGGTCGGTGTAGAGCCGGGCCGTGGAGGGGTTGTAGTTGCCCGTGCCCAGGTGCACGTAGCGGCGGAGCCCGTCGTCGTCCCGACGGACCACCAGGCAGACCTTGGCGTGTACCTTGTAGCCCACCACGCCATACACCACGTGCACACCGGCCTCCTCGAGACGCCGCGACCAGGCGATGTTGTTGGCCTCGTCAAAGCGGGCCTTCAATTCCACCACCACGGTGACCTGCTTGCCGTTCTTCACCGCATCCATGAGCGCACCGACGATGCGCCGGTCACCGCCGGTGCGGTAGAGGGTCTGCTTGATGGCCAGGACCCGGGGGTCGACGGCCGCCTGCTGCAGGAACCGCAGCACACCGTCGAAGCTCTCATAGGGATGGTGCAGCAGCAGGTCGCCGCCGCGGATCGATTCGAAGACGTCCATCCCCTCCCGGAGGCCGGGCGGCAGGGGCGCGACGAAGGGCACATCCCGCAGCTCCGGGGCGTGGTCGCCCTCGAGCATCGCCATCAACCGGGCCGGAGCGATGGGACCGTCGATGGCGTACAGGTCGTGCGGCCCCAGGCCCAGCGTCGCGAGCAGCTCGTGCCGGATCCCTTCGGGACAGTCGGATGAGACCTCCAGGCGGACGGCCTCGCCCTTGCGTCGGTTGTGCAACTCGGTCTCCACGGCCAGCCGCAGGTTCGAGACCTCCTCCTCGTCGATGTAGAGCTCGCTGTTGCGGGTCACCCGGAACGACCACCACGGCCCCACGTGATCGACGCCGAAGAGACCGGCGAGGTTCGCCCCGATGAGGTCCGACATCAGGACCGCATCCCAGCGCCCATCCGGCCGGGGAATCCGAACCAGATGGGGCAGCACCCGCGGCACCTGCACGATGGCCAGGCGGGAAACTCCCGGATCACGGCCACCCGGCGTGACGAGGCGGGTGATGAGGTTCAGGGACTTGTTGAGCAGTTGGGGGAAGGGGTGCGAGGGATCGACCGCCAGAGGCGTCAGGACCGGATGAACCTTGTCCCGGTGGTACGCCGCGAGCCAGCGCCGGTCGGCCTCGTCGAGGTCCTCGGGCCTGAGCAGGCGGAAGCCCTTGGCCTCGAGCGCAGGCCTCAGCTCCATGGACCAGCAGCGGTCGGCCTCGCGGACGAGATCCCGCACCCGACGGGTCACGACCCGGAGACACTCGCCAGCGGTCAGGCCATCGGGGGTGCGCTGCAGCGCCTCGGACTCGATCTGCTGTTTCAGGCCGGCGACGCGGACTTCGAAGAATTCGTCGAGGTTCGAATGGGTGATCCCGAGGAATTTGACCCGCTCCAGCAGGGGAACCGAAGGGTCCCGGGCCTCGTCGAGCACCCGCTGGTTGAACTCCAGCCACGAAAGCTCGCGATTGAAGAGCGGGAGCGCACCCGACCCGCCGGGCGATCGCTCCAGGGGATCCGGGACTTCCGGCGCGGATCCGGGGCCGACCGGGACTTGGGGGGGACGCCTTCGGGCCATGAAGCAGAGGCCTCAGCGTAGCTCAGGACCACCCGGTGTCGACAGTGACGATTGGGCAACGGGCCGGTGCCGACGGACTCGCGACCGGCATCCACCACGGGGAACCGCCAGGAAGAGGGCTCAGGCCCGGGGGTTCTTCTTCTCGTCGCGAAGACGCTCGACGACGCCGGGAGGCAGGTAACAGGCCGCCGCCACGTCGGAGAAGCGGTTCCAATCGAGCGAGAACTTGTCCATCCCGAGACCCAGGTTGTCGTAGTACAGCGCCCCGTTGATCGTGCGGATCTTGAGGCCGCGGAACAGGTTCTGGCGGGTCACGATGAAGAAGATGGCATGCGCAGCCGCCAGGTCTTCGACCGCGGTCAACGAGGCCTCGCCTTCCTCGAACCGGCGCTTGAGGAAGAGCTTCTGGTCCATCAGCGTCCGGTTCTGGGACTCGTCGACACATCCGTCGATGGAGAGATGGGTGTCGGTGGGCTTGCCCTCCGTGAAGGAGGGCATGTCGAGCCAGACCTTGTAGCGCGTCGGGAACACGTAGTTGCGCCGTTCGAGCTTGTAGTAGATGTCCTGGGCTTCCTGGAGGATGCGTATCCGGGGCACGTTGGCCGGGATGGTGAAGGAGATCTCGTGCGAGCCGAGGATCTCGGCCGAATACTTGGCGCCGAACGACTCGCGGGCCGGCAACTTGGCCTGCAGGTCCCGGATGGCCTTCTCCTCGGCCCGGATCTGGGTCTTGATGACATTGAGGGTCTCGTACTCCTCAGGGGTGTTGGCGAGACCGAAGATCGCGTCATAGTCGACCTTGAGGGCCGCCAAGCGGTCCTTGGCGTCCTGGTACTGCAGCAGGATTTCGGATTCGGAACTCATGGCGCAGCTAGTCTCGCGAAGAACATGGCCGACCCTGCACCCCGGAGGCCGGTTTCCCTAGGGGTTTTTCAAGAAACCGCCCGGGATGGTCGGATGATCCGGAATCCGGATCTGGCATCTGGCGGATTGGCATAAGGGGCGGAGGTCAGCATTCGGCAGCGGTGTTCAATCCCTTGTCTGCCGCCGGCAGTATGAGCGTTGCCGCTGATTCAATCAACCCATTCGCATGACGGGCGACCTGATTCCCGTGGTCGCGGGGAGGCAAGGCTCCCCGGGGGATCGAGAAACAGGGGCAGCGATCGGGACAGACCGGGGAGCCCTCTTCGACGCCGGTTTGTTTCGTGACGCCACCGCCGCTCCGGCCGCAGGGGCCGCCTGAAAAAGCGACGGCGGGCTTTGGGGTGACACACGGATTACACCGCCAAAGCCCGCCGGCCCACCCCCACACGGGGATGAAAGTGGCAGGATTCCAAGAACCCCACGGAAGGGGTCCGGACCTGGATGGGGAGAACGGCCCCTTGGATAGAGGTTCCCCTACGCCTCGGTCAAGCCTCTCTTTGTGATCAATTTCGGGCGAGGCGAAAGGTAGGCCGATCTCACGGAGACTCAATCCCAGGATGGTGACTTCGCGGTGTCGAGACCCCGGAACCGGCGCCCTCGGCACAGGTCCCGGGCGGTGCCCTGACGGACAGACTCACCGGGCCGGGCGGGCCGGTGCGGTGCGCTCCCAGCGGGCTTGCATCTGGGGGATGCCGAGCGGTTCCACGGCCTGGGAGACCATCCATTGATGGCCATCGGGATCCTCCAGCAGGGAGCAGCGGTGGCCATGGAAGTGGGTCTTCGGGGGCTGGATCACCCGCATGCCGGCGGCGGCGCAGGCGGCCGTGACCGCATCGGCGTCGGCGACGAAGAGACACAGCCGGAGGCCCGGGGCCGGAAGCGGCAGGGAGCCCGGGGAGGGGTTGGACCCGGATCCTGACGCGGACCTCGGCCGCTCCTCGAGCAGCAGCAGCGGCCCTCCGGGCAGGCGGATTTCAACATGGGCGACACGCCCGGTGCCCGGATCGATGAGCCTCCCGAGTTCCACGCCTCCGAAGGCCCTGGTGTAGAGCCCGATCGCCGTGGATGCATCCCGGACCGCGAGGACCGGGGCCAGCGGCGGGTATTCGGTGGGACGGTGCTCGGTCAAGGGACTCCTGGGTTTGGGCCGGCTCCGGGACCGGGGACCGGGGCTCCGCCGACCCGGGGGGTGGCTCCTCGGCCACGCCCGGCCGTCAGTGGTATTCCTGGATGGTCTTGACCGAGTAGCCTTGGCGCTGAAGGGCGGCGATGCCCAGCGCGGCCGCCTTGGCCCCGCTGATGGTGGTCATGATGGGCGTGCCGGTGATGACGGCGGTGGTCCGGATGCGGACCTCGTCCTCGCGGGGAGCGGCCCCGCTGGGGGTGTTGATGACCAGCTGGATCTCCTTGTTCTTGAGCAGGTCCACGATGTTCGGCCGGCCCTGCAGGACCTTGAGGGTCCGTTGCACCTTCAGTCCCGCGGCCTCCAGCCGGGCGGCGGTGCCGTCGGTGGCCACCAGCTCGAACCCGAGGTCCAGGTAGCTCTTGGCGACGTCCACGAGGTCCTTCTTGTGGGCGTCGGCGATGGAGATGAAGACCTTGCCCCCGAGAGGCAGCGGGGAGTTGGCCGCCATCTGGGCCTTGGCGTAGGCGACGCCCAGATCGCTGTCGAGCCCCATGACCTCGCCGGTGGAACGCATCTCAGGCGAGAGCACGATGTCCTGCCCGAGGAACTTGTTGAAGGGGAAGACCGATTCCTTGACCGCCCAGTACTTCGGCCATTCCTCGGCGGTGAACCCGAGTTCCTGGAGGGTCTTGCCCGCCATGACCTTGGCCGCGAGCTTGGCCAGCGGGCGGCCGATGGCCTTGCTGACGAAGGGCACGGTTCGGGAGGCCCGGGGGTTGACCTCGAGCACGTAGACGACCTCGTCCTTGACCGCGTACTGGACGTTCATCAGGCCGCAGACCCGCAGCTCGCGGGCCATGGCATGGGTGTGTTGGCGGATGGTCTCGATGACCTGGGCGGACAGGGTGTGGGGCGGCAGCACCATGGCGGCGTCACCCGAGTGCACTCCGGCGAACTCGATGTGCTCGAGCATGCCGCCGATGACGATGGTCCCCTGGGACGGGTCGGCGAAATGGCCCACGTCGGCGATGCAGTCGACGTCGACCTCGGTGGCGTCCTCGAGGAACTTGTCCACCAGCACCGGGCGCTCCGGGGAGGCCTCGACGGCGAACTTCATGTAGTGGGTCAGCTCGGCGTCGGAATAGACGATCTGCATGGCCCGGCCGCCGAGCACGAAGCTCGGGCGCACCAGGACCGGATAGCCCAGCCGGCGGCTGGCC
This sequence comes from Verrucomicrobium sp., assembly GCA_021298285.1. GTDB lineage: Bacteria > Verrucomicrobiota > Verrucomicrobiia > Limisphaerales > UBA9464 > SXXZ01. Next base: position 4,101 of record JAJTFN010000077.1, on the reverse strand, counting down.
TCGAGCGCCTCCTCGGCGTTGGTGGCCAGCCCGTTGGGGGGCTGGGGGATGTCCAGCTTGCGCAACATGGCCGCGAAGAGCTTGCGGTCCTCGGCGATCTCGATGCTCTCGGGCGAGGTCCCGATGATGTTCACGCCGTTCTTCTTGAGCCCGAGGGCGAGGTTCAGCGGGGTCTGGCCGCCGAACTGGGCGATGGCGCCGGAGCAGCCCTCGCGCTCGTAGATGTGCAGGACGTCCTCGAGGGTCAGCGGCTCGAAGAAGAGCTTGTCGCTGGTGTCGTAGTCGGTGGAGACGGTCTCGGGGTTGCTGTTGACCATCAGCGTCTCGTAGCCGTCCTCCTTGAGGGCGAAGGCGGCGTGGACGCAGCAGTAGTCGAACTCGATGCCCTGGCCGATGCGGTTGGGGCCGCCGCCCAGGATCATGATCTTCTTCTTGGGCGAGGGCGTGACCTCGTCGTCGCCGCGGTCGTAGGTCGAGTAGTAGTAGGGAGTGTAGGCCTCGAACTCGGCGGCACAGGTGTCCACGAGGCGGTAGCTGGGCACCAGGCCCAGCTGCTTGCGCTCGGCGCGCACGTCATCCTCGGTCCGCCCGGTGAGGTGGGCGATCTCTCCGCTCGCTCGAGGGAGACTCTCCTGTTTCAGGCCCTCGCGCTCACGCGCGGGGGGGAATGGATGTCCGCCTCCCAAGGCTCGCTCCAACCCACTCCCGCTCCGCCTGGGGGGGAAGATGGGTTGGAAGGCAGGTGGGTCTCCGCTCGCTCGAGGGAGACTCTCCTGTTTCAGGCCTTCGCGCTCACGCGCGGGGGGGAATGGATGTCCGCCTCCCAAGGCTCGCTCCAACCCACTCCCGCTCCGCCTGGGGGGGGATGATGGGTTGGAAGGCAGGTGGGTCTCCGCTCGCTCGAGGGGAGGCCCCGGAGCTCAGGCCTTGGGCTTGAGCTGGGGGAAGAGGATCACGTCGCGGATGCTCTCCTGGCCCAGGAGCATCATGCACAGGCGGTCGATGCCGATGCCGATGCCGCCGGCCGGGGGCATGCCATGCTCCAGGGAGACCAGGAAGTCCTCGTCGAGCTTCTGCTGCTCGCCACCGGCCTGATGCTCGAGGGCCGCACGCTGGGCGATGGGGTCGTTCTGCTCGGTGTAGCCCGGGGAGATCTCCTGGCCGTTGATGCAGCACTCGAAGACCTCCACGGTGGTGGGATCCTCGGCCGAGATCTTGGCCAGCGGCACCAACTGCTTCGGCAGGTGGGTGACGAAGGTGGGCTGGATGAGGGTGGGCTCGACGAGCTTCTCGAAGACGGCACCGGTGACCTCGAAGTCCTCGTAGCCGTCGGCGATGTCGCCAGCCAGCTTGAGGTCCTCGATGGCGCGGCGACGGCGTTCCTCCGGGGTGACCTGGAACCAGTCGTCCCCGGCCTTCTCCCGGACGAGATCCTTGTACCGGGCGCGGCGCCAGTGCGAGAGGTCGATGGTCTTGTAAACCTCGCCGTCGGCATTGCGATGCTCGATCGTCAGGGAACCCACCACCGCCAGGGCCAGGTGGCGGATGAGCGATTCGACCGTCTCCATCATGGTGGCGTAGTCGCCATAGGCCTCGTAGGCCTCGAGCATGGTGAACTCGGGGTTGTGACGGCGCGAGAGGCCCTCGTTGCGGAAATTGCGACCGATCTCGAAGACCTTGTCCACGCCGCCCACCAACAGGCGCTTGAGGTACAGCTCGAGGGCGATGCGCAGGTAGAACTCGCAGCCCAGGGCGTTGTGGAAGGTCTTGAACGGCTGGGCCGCGGCGCCGCCGGGGATGGCCTGCATCATCGGCGTCTCGACCTCGACGTATCCCCGGTCGTGGAAGAACGCCCGGATCTCCTTGAGGATCCGGGATCGCTTGAGGAAGACCTCGCGGACCGGGTCGTTGGCGATGAGGTCCAGGTACCGCTGGCGGTAACGGATCTCGGTGTCCTCCAGCCCATGCCACTTGCCCGGCGGCGGACGCAGGGCCTTGCCCAGCGGGGTGAAGGACTCGACCTTGACGCTGGGTTCTCCCATCCGGGTGATGAAAAGGGTGCCCTCGACCCCGATGAAATCGGCCAGGTCGAGCAGCTTGAAGAGCTCGGCGGCGGCCTCTCCCAGCACCTTGGGCTGGATCCAGAGCTGGATGCGGCCGCTGACATCCCGGAGATCCAGGAATTGGCTCTTGCCCATGTCCCGGTGGGCGGTGATCCGGCCGGCCAGACGGACCCGGGTCCCCTCGGCCAGACCCACCGGATCGCCTTTCGGTTCAGGCGATTGGTTCCAAGCGGCCCAGCGGGCCAACTCGGCCCGGACGGTGCCGCACTGGGCATCCGGGCAGAAGGAGTTCCGGAAGGGGTCCACGCCACGGGCCCGGAGCCCCTCGAGGTTCCGGCGGCGCTGTTCGATGAGGGAATGGGTGTCCTCCATGGGAAGCTAGGGTCGGTAGGGCGGCCCATGGGCAGCCCGCAACCAGAAGCCCATTGAAGCCGATCGGCGGCCGAGATGAGAAGCCTAGAAGACGAACCCGGGAGCGGGCATGAGGAAAAGACCGCAGGGACGGCCCAAGGATTGCGGCAGGTCGGAAACCACCCGGGCGTGGCAACTTGGTTCCGGAGCGGGTCAGGAACGGCTCTGAAGGGATCGTGGCGAGGATCGCGCGTTGGATCCAAGCGGTCAGGGCATCAGGGCATCCAGGTGCCGAGGCATCGATGGGTGCCCAGTCCAAGGGACGGGAGGTCCGGCCCAGCCGATCTCGGGCTGAAACCTCTCAGGCCGAAAACGACTTGCCGCAGCCACAGCTGCTGTGGGCGTTCGGGTTGTTGATCTTGAACCCACCACCGGTCAGGGCGTCGCTGAAATCGATGACCGAACCACGCATGTAGTTGGCGGAAAAGGGATCGACCACCACGCCGACGCCATGGAACTCGCCGCCGAGGTCATCGGGACGACGCTCGTCGAACACCATGCCGTACTGCATGCCGCTGCAGCCTCCGGCCTCGACGAACACCCGAAGGCTCTTGCCGGCGTTCTCGGCATCGCTGGCCAACATGGCGGCAATCTGCTGGGCGGCGCTCTCGGTGATGGTGACGACAGCGTCCTGGGTGACCACGGATTCCATGTCCGCAGGCTAAAAGTGGGGGCCTCCGGTGTCAAACCCCGGGAACATCGCGCACGGCGTTCCGCCGGTCGCTCCCGCCGTGATGCGCACACCCCGACAGACAGGCCTACCGGAGTTCGACCCAATAAAAATATGGCCCCCCGACCGGAGGCCGGTCTTCCAACGACCCGCCGGTCAGGCCCCGGCCGATCTCCCCGGGAGCCCCATCCCACCGTTGGGAACGCAGGAGCGTGGCGATGCCGCCGGGGCGCGTGTTCCACGACAGCCGGATGGATCCGCCGGGTCCGGGTTCGGCCTGGACCCGGGTGGGAAGGATCGTCGGGTCGGTGAGCAGGCTCAGCGACGCCTCGTCGCTCAGGACCGAATCGGCGCCGTCGTGGATCCGGACCGTGTAAAGCCCCAGGTGCTCCTGGTAAACCTGCGCGATCCGGAGTTCCTGACGGTTGGCCCCGGGCAACGGACGGCCATCCAGGCACCATTGGTAGGTGAGGGGTCCCCGGCCCAGGGCGGCGACCCGGAAGAGGGCGCCCCCTCCCTCCGGAACCTCGAGCGACCGGGGCTGCGAGGTCAGGACGATCGGGTCGGTGGCCTCCGCGGGCCCGACGGGGTTCGCAGGATCACCCGATGCCGAGCCGGCAAGGCGCAGGTGGTCGATGCGCCAGGTGCCGGTGGTGCCATAGGCGCCCGCGACACCGGCATAACCGTCCCCGTCCCAGTCCGAGACCAGGCGAAGGCGCAGGGAGGGGTTGCCCACGGCACCGGGGACGCCCGAGAGATCCACCGCGAGGCCATTGGTGAACACGCCGCCGGCCGCGATCACGAAGGCCGGTCCCTCGAGCAACGACACGCCGTCCACCGAGTAGAGCACCTGGAGCCGCCGGCTGGCGGTGCCCGTCGGCCTCAGGTCGAACCGCAGGACCACCGACTCGAATCCCACCGTGGAGGCGACGACCTCCAGGCCGGCCGACCGGGCCG
>JAJTFN010000076.1 GCA_021298285.1 Verrucomicrobium sp. | reverse complement strand
TCGAAGGCGCTGAGGCAGTGGGCCAGGTGGGCGACCACGGCGTCGGCCTGGTCCCGATGGTCCTCCAGCCACTGCCGGATCCATTGGACCTCGTCGGTGGCCCCGTCGCCCAAGGCCACGCCTTCGCGGGCCTCCCGGGCGGCCGTGAGGGCCGTGCGCAACGTGCGGAGCAGGCGCTCGCGCAGTTCCGCCGTCGCCGCCTGGGTGAAGGTGCTCACGAGGATCCGGTCGACCGGCAGCCTCGCCTCCACCAGCAGGCGGAGCCACAGCCGCGTGATGGAGTGCGTCTTGCCGGTGCCGGCGCTGGCCTCGATCGAGGTGACGCCGTCCAACCGGAGGGCCAGGGCGTTGAATGCGGGGGCCGGGTTCATGACTTGGTGCTGGTGAGATCCAGTTGCGCCACCCATGACCGGATCTCGACGACGAGCCGCCAGGCCAGTGGGGTTCCCGGGTCGGGCAGGTCTTCGGCCAACCCCTCCGGAACCAGGGTGAAGGGGTCGTCGCAGCCGCGGAAGAGGGCGCGGGTGAGCGGGCGGCGGCAGTCGGGCTCCCCGGTGTTCTCGAGGGGCTCTTTCGACCACTCCAGCAGCGCCGCCTCAAGGAATTCGGCCCGGGTCTCCGGGGTGGGCGCGTCGGTCAGCGGGACCTTCTTGAGGGCATCGCCGGTGGTCCGGGGCCAGAAGGGCAATGGGAGGCGGCGCCCGAGGCGTGCCAGCGGCACCAGCCGGGCAAGCCTCGCCCGGGCGGTGGGAGGATCCGGCAGTGGCATCGTCCAGGTCTGACCCGGCCCGAGGCACCGTGCCTCCCGGATCGGCTGCGGGTCCTGGGGTGACGCGGAGGCGGCCAGGGCCAGCGCATCGAACCCGAAGAGCAGCCGGCGCCGGTGATCGCTGCCGACGCTCGGCTTGGAGGCCATGAACTGCCACACCACCGGATCGCCCGGGCGACGGTACCAGGTCGACCTCGGGCGACCCTCCATCGGCAACTGCCCGTCGGATGGATCCAGGGTCCGGCCCGGGTCGGTTCCCAGGTCGGCCTCGGCGTCGGGCAGCTCGAAGCGCAGGGTGGCGGTGAGGCGGTCGCCCGGGGTGAACTCCGGCAGGCCCGAGGTGTCGGGCAGTTCGTCCAACGTGTCGTCCAGGAGTTGCCGGCCCATGGGGCCGCGTGGCAGTACCCCCGACGCCTCGAGGATCCCGGCCTCGACCCGGGGATCGCGCCGCTCGACCCGGGCCCGCAGGAGACGATCCCGCAGGGACCAGCGCTCGAGGGTGTCGAGTTCGATGAGATCCTCGCCCGGGGTCGACTCGGACGCCTCGGGCCAGTGCAGGCCGAGCCGTTCGGCGAACAGCCGCTGGGGTTCGTCGAGCACCTGGCGCAGGTCGTCGAGGCGGACTCGCGCCCCCGGGGACTCCGGGAGGACCGACGCCCACGGACCCGGCAGCGGGGGCAGGCCCCGTCGATCCAAGAGGGCCTCGGCCGCCCGGTGATCGGCCGGGCGGAATCCGCGCGCACTGGCGGGAAGGTGGCCCTGGAATGCCGCGGGGCTGAAGCCATGGAGCGGATGATGCCACACCCGGGTGCCGCACGTCGTCCGCCCGGGGGCTGGCGAGGTCCGCGTCTCCGGCAGCACCTGGTCGACCGCCTCGAGCAGATCGGCCAGCGCCGTGGACGGAGGGCGCTCGCCCCCATCCTCGTCGGAATGCCCGCTATAGGTGAGCACCAGCCGGTCCTGGCAGGCGAGGATGGCCATCAGCAGGCAATGGCGGTCGGCGTCCCTGGCCGTGGGGTCGCCCGGGGCCGGCGCCAGCGCCAGGGGATGCCAGGCCGGTCGATCGTCCGAGCGCGGGAACACCCCGTCGTCGAGGCCGGCCACGACGACCAATCGGGCCGGGACTCCTGCGTGCTGGCGGAGGTCGGCCACGGTGATGCCGCCCTGGCCCCGGCCGCCGGAGTCGGCGAGCGCGCGCAGCTTCACGGAGAGCAGTCGCAGGTAGGCCGCGGGCTGCAGGGCCGGTGCGGAGGCCGACGCCCGGGCCATCGGTTCAAGGACCTCACGGTGCAGGGCCGCCGTCTGGGCCGCTGCATCGCCCACACGGGTCGACAGGCATTCCCGGACGATCCCGGCCACCGCCTCGTTCCAGGCCGCGATGGTGCGCGCACCGCCCTCGGACCACAGGCGTCTGGCCTTGCCCAGGCTGTCGGCGAGGCGGGCGAGGCGGGCCAGCAGCCCCAGGCCCAGGCCCGTGGCCCGCTCCAGCGGGACGATGCCCACGGGCAGCCCGGGCTCCATCCGAACGGCGTCCCGGGCCTCCTCCGACACGACGCCTCCCAGGCCCAGACGGCGCAGGGCCCATTCGAGGGTCCAGCGGGGTTCGTCGATGGCCTGGTACTCCTGGCGATGCCCCGGGGACAGGCCCCAGCGGAACCGGGCGTCGCGGAGCCACTGCACGAGCGTCAGGCCGTCTCCGTCGCCGTGGTCCAGGTCGAACCGGTCCGCAACCAGCGGGTTCTCGAGCAGGGCCTCGATCTCGTCGAGGGTGAGGCGTCCCTGCAGACCCTCGAGCAGCCGGAGCAGCGTCGAGGCGAAGGGCGACGGCACGAGGCCGCCGCCGGAGGGCATCCGGTGCGGGAGGCGCGAGGAGGCGGCGGTGTCGCCACCGAGGGCCGCCTCGACCCATGGCGCCTGTTCCCCCGGGTTGGCCAGCAGCACCAGGACCTGTTCCGGTCGCAGGTCCGGCAGCTCCTGGAAGGCCTGGAGGATCCGGTCTCGGCAGACTTCGAGTTCCCGCAGGCCCGGATGCGTGGCATGGACGGTGAGGGAGGCGTCGGACGGGTCGAGGGGCAGGCGGTCTGCTGCGGGAACGGCCTCGGCCCGGCGACACGAGGCCTGCAGTCGGCCCAGCAGTGAGGTGCCCGGCTCCCGGCTGGGAAGCTCGGTGCCACCGTCCCCTTGGGCGAGGAAGGTGTCGGCCAGCGTGCGTTGGAGATCCTGCGATTGCCGGCCCAGGGCCCAGAGCAGACCGCCCGGGGCCGCGTCGTCGGAACCGCCGGCGTCGCCGGCGGCATTCGACCGCCGGGATCGGGACTTGAGCGGCTGGTCGGCCCAGAAGGTCAGGCTGGGGGTCATCGCGAACAGGTGGATCCGCCCCGGGCAACGGGAGAGCAGGCGCTCGAGCAGGCACTGGAGTCTCTCGAACAGGCCCGCCGGCAGGGCGGCGTCGAGGAGGATCCAGAGGTGCGGAATGCCACCCTTGGCGTCCCAGGCGTCCATCCAGGCGTCGGTGGCCTGGAGGAAGTCCGACTCCGACTGGAGGCCCGGGTGGGTCTGGAGCAACCCGGCGACCGCCTCGGTTTCGGCCAGCGCCGCCAGGAAGGAGCCCTCGGGCCATGGGTTGCCGCCGGGGCGACAGGTCAGCGTCTCGTGCATCGCCCCTGCCCACTGGGTGACGGCCGAGAGCACGGTGGCGTCCATCGGGTCGAGGGCGGCGTCGGCCGGCAGGGGAAAGGCCGGGTGGTTCCGCAGCCCGGGCAGGGCACCGGCGATCGTCCAGCGGAGCCGCTCCACATCGAAACGGGATTGGCCACCTCCCGAGGCCTGCTCGACCAGTTCGCGCAGCTCGACCTCCTGCGAGTGGCTGGCCACCCCCGAGAATCGGGCCCAGCGCTGAAGCACGACCTCGCGCAATCCCCGCCGGGGGAACACCAGCCAATGTCGCCCCCGCACGTCGCGGGTGGCCGCCAGTTGGCGGGCGATCTCGTCCAGCAGGGCGTCGTGGGTCTCGGCGACGAAGAGCATGTCAGGAGGAATGGATCGGAATGGATCGGTCGGAATGGATCGGTCGGGACGGTTCGACCATCCGGCCGCACCGACCGCAAGGCAATCCGTCACCGCCGATCCACAGGCGCATCTTTGCAGACCCCAGGGACAAAAACAGTCCCACCCCACCCGGCACCCGGCCCGATTCCACAACGGACGTGGAAGCCGTCATCGATCCTTGGTGGATCCGCCGAACGCCATCCGGCCCGGTGCCCGTGGATCCCGGTTGGGGGCTTGCGATCCTCCCCACCTCGCCGGGTCGGGGAGATTCCGGCGCCGAAGCGAGGCCTTGGCGGCCCGTGCCGCGACTCCGCTCAGCGACCCGCTCCCGCCGGGTCTGGGCTAAGGGGTGGGTGGCGTCGGGGTTGTGTCAAACGTGAGGACCGACCCCTTTTCGTCGAGGCCGGAGGCGTGCCAAAGCTCCCATTGCGCGCGGTTGTGGTCGGCCAAGGCCTGGAGGTGTTCGGCCTGGGCGCGGACCAGGTCCCGTTCGGCTTCGAGCGCCTCGAGCACCACGCCGACGCCGAACTCGCGGCGGGCACGGGTCAGCTCCACCAGGCGGGTCGCGGAGGCGACCGTCCGGGTGGACGCGTCGACCTTGCCCGCCGCCGTGTCCGTCCATGAACGGAGTTCGACGATTTCGCGCACGATCTCGTCGCGCCGCTGGTCGCCTTGCAGGCGGGCGATCCGGAGTTGGGATTCAGCCGTCCGAACCCGACTGCGGTCTCCGATGCCACCCGGCCCGATGCGCCAGGACAGACCCAGTCCGTAGTCCTCGAAGTCTCCGCCGTCGGCCCAGCTTCCGCGCCGTCCACCGGCGAGGCCTCCGAAGGCGGCCTGGGCCCCGAGGGTGGGCAACCAGACCCCGCGGGTGGCCCCGTCGCGACGGGTCCGGGCCAGTTCGATCGTCGCCTCGGCCTGCCGCAACTCGGGCCGCAATCCCAGGGCCGAGGTCACGAGGGAATCGAGGGCCCGGTTCGTGGGCACGAGGAGGACCGGCAGGAATTCCCCGAGATCCGGCCTCAGTTCCCCGGCCGGTGGCAGGCGCAGCAGGAGCGCCAAGCGGCCGGAGGCGGCCCGGAGCGATTGGCGGGCCTCGAGCACCTCGGTCTCGTTTCGGCCGAGCTGGACCTCGACGCGGTGCGCATCCCCGGCAAAGGCCAAGCCCGCCGACACGGCCGAGCGCACCTGGGCCAGCAGGGCGGCGGAGACCCGGCGCGCCTCGTCGGCGGTGGACAGGGCGGCGGTGCTCCGGCTGAGTTCGGTGTAGGCGACGGCCACGGCCAACAGGGTCGATCGGCGTCGGGCCTCCGCGCCCGCCTCGCTCGCCGCCAGGGCCTGCCGGGCGGCCAGGACGCGGTAGAGGGAGTCCCCGAGGTCGAGTTGGCCCTGCAAGGTCACCGCGGCGGTACCGGACTGCTTGGTGGCGTCGAAGACGTCGCCGACGATGTCCTGCAGGTTGCCCTCGTGGCGTCGGTAGCCGACCCCGGGGGCGATCCACGGCAGCCAGCGGCGCCGTTCCTCGTCCAGTCGGCTGCGGGCCTCGCGCACGGCCTCGCGCGCCGCCTCCAAGGCGAGGTTCTTGGCCCCGGCCAGACGCAGGGCGGTCCGGAGATCGATCGCCTCCGGGGCGGTGGATTCGGAGGCGGGCGCCTTGGGGACCGTCGCGGTCTCGGCCGCGGAGGCATGGTCGACGCGGGGCCAGGCCGAAAAGAGTCCGAGCAGGATCGCCACCATGGTGGGGGGAATCACCGCGGGCGGCCACGGGCCGCGGGTTCTTCCCCCCCTCATGGCGCCTCCCCCACGCGGACCGGTGCCCGATCGGCCGGGGCGGTGCGGGCCGGAACGATCACGGCCTCGGTCCCGGTGAGCCCGGAGGTGATCTCCGTGACCGGCCCGTCCTGGATGCCGAGCTTCACCGGGGTCTTGCGGCAGAGGCCGCCGTCGACGACGAAGACATGGGCGGAGTTCTTTTCCAGCCCGATGGCGTCGGTGCGCAGGAGGGTCGTCCCCGACCGCCGTTCGATGCCGAGGCGCACGGTGGCGGACATGCCCGGCCGGAGCGTCCCCTCCGGATTCGCGAGATCGGCCTCGACCGTCAGCGTGCGCGTGCCTTCGTCGAGGGCGCCGGCATGACGGCTGATCGTTGCCCCGATGGCCTGACCCAGTCCCTCGACCGACACGCGGACCGGTTGCCCGAGCCGGATCCGGGTGGCCTCGACCTCGGGGACCTCGACATGGGCCCGGAGGACGGAGGTGTCGGCCAGGGTCACCACCGCCGAGGTCCCTGCGGCCCCACCGGCCGGGACGAAGGCGCCCGGGTCGACGAAGCGCGCCGTGACCGTCCCCGCGAAAGGCGCCGTGAGCGTGGCGTAGCGCAGCAGGGTCGTGGTCTTTTCCAGGTCGGCCCGGGCCATTTCGAGACGCCCGGTGGCCATGTCCATCGACTGGGCGGTCACCAGGTCGGGCGAGCGCTCGCGTGCGGCCGCCAGCCTTCGGGCCTCCGCCTCGGCGACCTTCACCTCGGCCTGCTGCCGCACCTTCTCGGCCAGCAGCTCCGGGACCTCGATCTCCGCCAGGGTCTGTCCGGCGGACACCCGGTCGCCGCGGTCGACCGTGATGGAACGCACGAATCCGGCCACCCGGGCCTGGACCGTGACCTGCTGGTTGGCCCGCAAGGTTCCCGGCAGCGCGACATAGCGCGTGATCTCCCCGGTCGTCGGCCGCGTGGTCGTGACGCGCACCGGCTCGGCGCCGATCGCGGCCGGGATCGTCGCCAGCACCGCGGCCACGAGGGCGAGGTGGCAGACGGCCCGCAGGGCGCCAACCGGTCGGTGGATGCTCCGCGTCGGCGGGGCCGTGTCCGGGTCCGGGGTCCGGGGACGCTTCCGGTGGTGACTCCGGGGAGGAATGGGGATCATGCGGGGCCTGGTTTCTGGAACTGGGAACTTCCGGGGTCGTCCGGGTCGAGGGAAGGGGAGCCGGTGGTCCGCGGGGCCAGCACGGCGAACACCGCGGGCAGGAATGCCAGGGTGGCCACGGTGGCCGCCAGCAGGCCGCCGGCCACCGCGCGGCCCAGGGGCGCGGTCTGGGCCCCGCCTTCGCCGAGCCCGAGCGCCATCGGCACCATGCCGGCGATCATCGCCAGGCTGGTCATGAGGATCGGCCTCAGCCGCGAGGTGGCTGCGCGGATCGCGGCCTCCGCGGGAGCCAGCCCCTCCTGGCGCGCCTGTTCCGCGAAGGTGACCAGCAGGATGGCGTTGGCCACCGCCACGCCCACGGCCATGATCGTTCCGATGGCCGACTGCAGGTTCAAGGTGGTCCCGGTGGCCGCGAGCATCGCGACCACCCCGGCCAGGACCGCCGGCACCGCGGACACCACCACCAGCGCCAGGCGCAGGCTCTGGAAGTTCGCCAGCAGCATCAGGAAGACCGCTCCCACCGCGACGCCGAGCCCGGTCCGCAGACCGCCAGCCAGTTGCCGCATCGGGACGGCCTGCCCGCGGAGGTCCACCCGGGTGCGCGCGGGCCAGAGGGTGCGGTCGGCGATCTCCGGGATCGACTCGAGGTCGCGCAGGACCGATCCGAGGTCCCGGCCGGAGAGATTGGCGGTGATGCTCACCACGCGGGCCATGTTGTAGCGGTCGTACTGGCCCACGGTGGTGCCCGGCGTGACCGTGGCCACGTTCCGGAGGAGCACCCCGGACCGGCTCCCTGACGCGGTGACGGGCAGGTTGGCGATGTCCTCGAGGGAGGTCATCCGCGCCGACGGCACCTGCACCTGCACGCTGTAGCTGACGCCCGAGGCGGGGTCGGCCCAGAAGTTGGGCACCGTGAACCGGCTCGACGCGGTCGCCGGGACGAGCGACCGGGCGACATCGGTGACCCGGACGCCCAGGAGACCCGCCCGTTCGCGGTCCACGGAGACGTCGACGCTGGGGTAGTCGAGCGCCTGGGCGACCTGCACGTCACGCAGGCCGCGCACGGAGCGCATCCGCTCCAGCACCTTCCGGGCATGCTCCCGGCTGTCCGCGAGGCTCGGGCCGCTCACGGCGACCTCGATCGGGGTGGCCGAGCCGAAGCTCATCACCCGGCTGACGAGGTCGCTCGGCTCGAAGGAGACCCGGACCTCGGGCAGGGAGGCGGCGAAGGCCCCCCGGAGCCGCTCCTTCAGGTCGGGCATCCGGATTCCTGAACCGGCGCGCAACCGGATCGACAGGTGGGCCTCGTCGGGCCCGCTGTTCCAGAGATGGATGAGGTTCACCGGGTAGTTCGGCGCGTGCACCCCCACCAGGCCCAGGGTCAGGTCCACGTTGCCCGGGCCCGCCTCGCGGTGGATGAGGTCCAGGGCCTGGAGGGTCATCTGCTCGGTGATGTCCAGCCGCGTGCCTGCCGGGGCCCGCAGGCGCAGGGCGAACTGTCCGGACTCGACCGACGGGAAGATCTCACGGCCAAGGCGTGGGGTGAGCGTCACGAGCGCCCCGGCGACCAGCGCGATCCCCGCGCCGAGCCAGGGCCAACGGGCCGCCAGGGTCCACCCGAGCAGCGTGGCGTGGCCGCGTCGGAGGGATGCCAGCCATGCCGGTTCGGTCGGATGACCGGGGCCTCCGAGCCACCAGGCGCCCAGCACCGGCACCAGCGTGCTCGACAGCGCGTACGACGCGACCATCGCGAAGCCGACGGCCAGCGCGATGGGGGTGAAGAGGGCGCGGGCGGCCCCTTCCATGAAGAACGCCGGGAGGAACACCGCCAGGAGGCAGAGCATCGCCAGCAGACGGGGCAGGGCCGTCTCCCGCGCCGCCTCGAGGGCGGCCCGGGCGGCCGATTGCCCGCGCGCGAGATGCACGTGCAGGTTCTCGACGGTGACGGTGGCCTCGTCGACCAGGATGCCCACGGCCAGTGCCAGGCCGCCGAGGGTCATGAGGTTGACGGTCTGCCCCGTCAGCCACAGGCCCAGCGAGGCGGCCAGCAGCGCGAGCGGGATGTTGAGCACCACCACCAGCGCACTGCGTCCATCGCGCAGGAACACCAGCACCATGAGGCCGGTCAGCACCGCGCCCAGGGCCCCTTCCTTGAGCAGGTCGCCGATCGCCCGGTGGACCACCGGGGACTGGTCGAATTCGTAGCTCACCCGGATGTCGTCGGGCACGGCGGCCTGGAATTTCGGGAGGTTCGCCCGCACGAGGTCCACCACCGCGAGGGTCGATGCGTCGGCGCGCTTGGTGACCGGCATGTACACCGTGCGCCGGCCGTTCACGAGGGCGTGGCTGGTCACCAGGTCGGCCGCGTCGGACACGGTGGCCACGTCCCGGACGAAGACCGGCGTGGACCCTCCCCGCAGGCGCACCGCAACCGCCTCGAGATCCCGGATGTCCCGCACCTGGGTGTTGGCCGGCACGATCGGGTACGAGTCCCCCAGACGCAGGTTGCCCGAGGGACTGAGGGTGTTCGCCTGGGCGATGGCCTGGACGACCTCGTCCGGTGACAGGCCGAGGGCCGACATCCGGTCGGGCTTCAAATCCACCGTGATCGTCCGGGCGCTGCCGCCGAACGGTGGAGGGGCCGAGACCCCGGGCAGGGTCGCGAACAGGGGCCGCACCCGGTTCAGCGCGGCATCCTGCATCTGGCCGACCGTCCGGGACGAATTCGTCGTCGAGAACACCAGTTGGCCCACCGGCACGCTGCCGGCGTCGAACCGGGTCACGAACGGCCCCGGCGTGCCGGCGGGCATGAACGCCCGGGCCCGGTTCACGTAGGCCACGGTCTCGGCCAGGGCCGCGGACATGTCCGTCCCGGGGTGGAACTGGAGCTTCATGACCGAGGCGCCCTGGATGTTCCTCGATTCGACGTGCTCGATGCCTGTGAGGTAGAGGAAGTGGTACTCGTAGTAGTACGTCAGGGCGCCTTCCATCTGCGCCGGATCCATCCCTCCGTAGGGTTGGGCCACGTACAGGGTGGGGATGCCCAGCGGCGGGAAGACGTCGCGCGCCATCCGGAAGAGGCCGAAGACACCGCCCAGGCACAAGGCCAGCACCAGCACCACCACGGTGACGGGGCGGCGGAGGGAGGATCGGGTCGGCGACATGGGGCGGGCGGGTTCCGGTTGGGGAATCCCGTGCGAGCGGCCGGGCGACGTCAAGGCCGGAGGAGCGGCCGGCCGCGCGCCTCGCCGGATCGCTCAGGCGTGAGGTTCGGGGTTGAGCACGCCGGGACGGCTCCGGGTGGTGCCGGCGGCATTCGAGACCACGCAGCGGTACTCGCTGCCGAGATCCCACAGGGTGGTTGCCGCCGTGGTGAAGGTGGGCCCGTCGGCGCCTGGGATGTCCACGCGGTTCTTCTGCCACTGGTACCTCAGCTGTCCCCCGGACGCGGCGGTCGCCGAGACCCGGAAGGTCGCCGGTCCCGGCAGCTCCACGGTGACGTCGGCCGGATGCTCCGTGACGACCGGGGCGTCGGGATGCGGAGGCGGTTCCTGGGCGGGCTCAAGGCGGTAGGCGACTCCCGCCTGTGTGTCGAAGGCCGATTCGTCCTCGTTGCGGTCCATCGGCACCTTCCGGCCGGTGTCCTCCCGGATGACCGTGAACGCCGGGCCGGCGAACGGGCTCTGCACGACGCAGCGCCCGCCCCGTTCGCTGACGATGCGGACACGGTCCACCCGCCCGGTGGCGGCCCGGTAGCGCGCTTCCACGAGGAAGGCGCCGACGGCCCTCAGCCGGCGGAACTCGGCATCCCGCGTGCGGTCCCAGTTCGGGAAGAGGCGGATCACGCCGTCGTGGCTCTGCAGCAGCATGCCGTTGATGGCCTCGAGGATCCCGGCCGTCTCGATGCCGCCGCCGTCCTTCTGGGAGACCACGCCGTTGCGCTCGGGCTTCCAGGCCTGGATGGCCGGGATGAGCCGGGCGGCCGGATAGCCCGCGCGCACGGCCATCACGAACATCATCCCGTAGTCGTTGCCATTCTGCCAACCGCACCACCGCTGGGGATGGAACATGCCGCCCCGGTCGAGCGTGTCACGGGTGGCCCGCCGGTAGGCCGGCAGCGAGCGGTGCCCGATGTTGTCGAAGGTGGTGGTGAACATCACCCCGGTGTTCCGAGCGCCACCCTGGTAGTGCAGGGCCTCCATCACGTCGTGCACCGCATCGGGCCGGAAGGTGACCCGGGGACCCCAAGCCTGGAGCCGGTACGCGGCCATCCGGTCGAGGATGTCCTGCCAGTGGGCCCGCCGGTCCGCATCGACCCCGAGGACGGTGCTGGCCGCCACCATCTCGCGGTACAGGAAGCGGATCGCGCCGAGGCTGAACATGTCGTCCTTGGCGAACCAGTTGGCCCCTTCGTGCACCGAACCGTACACCTCGTACCGGCCATCGACCGGGGCGCCGATGTAGTCGTCGTAGAAGTCGGCGACCTGCCGCATCAGGGGGTAGGCCGTGCGGGCCAGGTAGTCCCGGTCGCGGCCGTACTTCCATTTCCAGACCATCGGCACGATCGCGAAGATCGCGTTGGTGGCCATGCAGCAATCCTCCTCCGGCATCCGGCCCCCGGCGGCGGAGGGTGTCCCGTGCGAGGTGAACGACCCCTCGAACTCCACGCCCCGGCATCCGGCCGGCATGCGGGCGGCGATCTCCGGGGACACCCACCGGTTCAGCACGCGCTGGCGCCCGATGGTCGCGGCGTAGTGCCGGATGGTCTCCACGTAGGGGTCCACCAGGTCGACGTGGTTGGCGGCGAAGGTGCCGTAGTAGGGGTTCTGGGCGTTGTAGTTCATGCCCAGGTTGCCGAACCACTTCATGTCGTCGGCCCGGTTCCACGGGCCCCAGTGTCCCGGCGCCTTGCCGGGAGCATTGTCTGCGCCGCTCCGGGCGGCCGAGCCCACGAGGAAGAGGTGGTTGTACCAGAGCCGCTGGACGTTGTCGTCGAGGCGGATCCACGAACGGAGCCAGAACCGGCGCCACCAGGCCCGGTTGGCGGCCGACCGTCTCACGATCGCCGACCGGGTGATCCGTCGGGCCGACGCCAGCGTGCCCGCCAGGGGCGATGGTGCGTTCTTCGAGTGCTCGGCCGCCACGAAGACGGTCACCGGTTTCCCGCCGGCGGGCAGACGGAACCCGAGCCGCGAACGGGTCGTGCCATCGGTGGTCGCCGAGGCGGGCGCACCCACCACCCGAACCGCCACCGCGCCCTTGACGAAGAAGGGGGCCCCCTCGGCGTTGGGCTCCTTGGTGACCCAGGCCGAGGGGCCCTCGGTGCCCGCACGCAACGCCACCGACCGGTTGCCCGACACCTGCAGCGTGAGGGTCAGCGGCAGGTCCTCGCCCCCGGCGTTGGAGAGCTCCAGCATCAGCTCGTTCGCCTCCGGGGAGAGCCACGCCCGGGTGCGCACCGGCAGGCCGCCCAGGAGGCATTCGGTGCGGATCTCGGCCGTCTCGAGGTCCTGGGTGACGGCGTAGGGGGTGGCCGGTTCGCCGGGGGATGTCCCCGACGCCCCGGCCGCGCCTTCCACGACCAGGGTCGCGAGGTTCAGGATGTGCTGCCGGTAGGGGCCCGGTGCGGGATCATCCCCGGACCGGAACCCGACCGTGTCGTTGCCGGCGTGGAACCCATTCTTGCCCAGGTAGTAGAGGAGCGACTGTCGGGAACCCCCGAGGTGGGCTCCGAGGTCGCCGTTGCCCAGGTAGGCCCCCTTCATCAGCGTGCGGCAGGTGGCGTCGTCCCAGGGCTCGTGGTACGTGCAGGAGGCGTCGGCCAGTTCTCGGGTCAGGATGGCCCAATCGGCGCCCTCCGCGGAGGTGGTTGTCCGGTCGGCCCGGGGGCGGTCGGGTTTGGGGTCCGTCGAGGCCGCCGAGGCCACGGCCTGGCCCAGCCAGCCGGTGGCCCAGGCTTGGCCCACCACGCGGCAGAACGTCCTGCGTTGCATCCCCTCAGGCTGTCAGAGGGCGGGACGCTTGAGAATCCGCATCGTCCGGATCCGCGTCGTCCGCCTCGGGCGGGACGGCCGTGACATCGACGGACACGCGGAGGATCTGCTGGGTGCCACCGATCAGCACG
>JAJTFN010000237.1 GCA_021298285.1 Verrucomicrobium sp. | reverse complement strand
ACCCAGCGCCTCCCACGCGTCGCCCGACAGGTCGCTGGCCTCGACCACATACTCGGCTCCGTCAGGTCCGCTCACCCTCAGCGCCAGCGTCCCATCGGCCCGCCGCTCCATCGCCATCCGGGCCGGCATGGCCGACTTCGCCTCCGCTCCGGGACCGGACCCCACCGGACCCACCACGATCCGGAAACTCGCCTGCACCCGCGCCACGCCGTCGGTCACCGAAACCCGCACCGCGTTGGTGCTGTTGGCCAGCGCCGCCGCGGGCGTCCACTCCAGCAATCCGTTGGTCGACACCGTCAGGCCTGCCGGGCCCAGGTCCAGCCGGTAGCCCAACGCCTGCACCGGGATGTCCGCGTCGGTGGCCTTGAGGTTCACCGCCAACCGGCCCGCCGCCGCCACCGTCAGGTTGCTGACCGCAAACACCGGTTGGGCGTTCGACTCGCGGACCGTCACCACGAAGGCAACCGTCGTGCTCAGCGGCGTCAGCGCATCGTCCGTCACCCGCACCACCACCGTGTTCGTGCCCGGACCCTGGTCCTCGGTGGGATTCCACACCAGCACTCCCGACTCGCTCACCGTCATCCCGCGCGGCCCGCTCACCAGCCCGTAGCTCAGCGTCTGCACCGGCAGGTCGGTGTCCCGTCCCACCAGCTTGAACTCCAAACCCACGGTCTCAAGGATCGACCGGTTGAAGGCGTTGACCAGCGTCGGCGCGCTGTTCGCCTCGGTCACGAAGATCGTGAAGCTCCCCGTGGCCGAGAGGGACGGCCTCCCGTCATCGCTCACCCGCACGGTGACCGTGTTGGTGGCCGGCCCCTGCTCCTCCGTTGGCGTCCAGCTCACCAGGCCGTCCTCCGACACGCTCAGGCCGGCCGGTCCGGACACCAACGTGTAGGTCAACCGCTGCGCCGGCAGGTCCGCGTCGCGGCCCGTCAACCGGAAGCTCGTCGGGCTCAGTTCCCGGATGCGGCGGTTCACCAGGTTCACCAGCGAGGGCGCGCTGTTCACCTCGGTCACGATCACGCTGAAGGCGTTGGTCGCGCTCAGTGCAGGCAACCCGTCGTCGGTCACCCGCACCACCACCAGGTTCGTGCTCGGGCCCTGCGCCTCGGTCGGGCGGAATGCCACCGCCCCCGACGGACTCACCGTCAGCCCCGCCGGTCCGGACACCAGCGCGAAGGTCAACCGCTGCGCCGGCAGGTCCGCGTCGCTCGCTCCCAGGGTGAAGCCCAGCGCATTGCCCTCGCTCACCCGCCGCACTCCCGCGGGCACCACCACCGGCGCCGTGTTCACCTCCCGCACCACCACCTCGAAGACATTGGTCGCGCTCAAGGCGGGGATCCCGTCATCGGTCACCCGCACCACCACCCGGTTCGTTCCCGGGCCCTGCGCCTCGGTCGGACGCCAGCTCACCACACCATCGCCGCCCACGGTCAGTCCAGCCGGGCCGGACACCAGCGCAAAGGTCAGCCGCTGCGCCGGCAGGTCCGCGTCGCTCGCTCCCAGGATGAAGCCCAGCGCATTGCCCTCGCTCACCCGCCGCACTCCCGCCGGCACCACCACCGGCGCCGTGTTCACCTCCAACACCACCACCTCGAAGACATTCGTCGCACTCAGGGCGGGGATCCCGTCATCGGTCACCCGCACCACCACCCGGTTCGTGCTCGGGCCCTGCGCCTCGGTCGGACGCCAGCTCACCAAACCATCGCCTCCCACCGTCAACCCCACCGGACCCGACACCAGCGCGAAGGTCAGCCGCTGCGCCGGCACGTCGGCATCGCTGGCCGACAGGTTGAACGCCAGGCTGGCCGTCTCGGCCACCGGTTGGGAGGCCGCCCCGGCCATCACCGGCGGGGTGTTCACCTCCAACACCACCACCTCGAAGGCGTTCGTCGCACTCAGGGCGGGGATCCCATCGTCGGTCACACGCACCACCACCCGGTTGGTGCCCGGGCCCTGCGCCTCGGTCGGGCGGAACGCCACCGCCCCCGATGGGCTCACCGTCAGGCCCACGGGGCCGGACACCAGGGCGAAGGTCAGCCGCTGCGCCGGCACATCGGCATCGCTCGCCGACAGGTTGAACGCCAGGCTGGCCGTCTCGGCCACCGGTTGGGCCGGCACGCCGGCCATCACCGGCGGGGTGTTCGCCGACCTTGCCACCACCACCCGGAAGGATGCCGTCGCCGAGGCGACTCCATCGCTCACCGATACCTCCACCCGGTTCGTCGTCCCGGCCTGGAGGGCCGATGGCGTCCAGGACACCGTGCCGTCCTCACCCACCGTCAGCCCCGCCGGGCCCTGCACCCTTGCGAACACCAGGCGCTGCACCGGCAGGTCCGTGTCCGTCGCCGACAACCGGATCGTCCACGACTTCACGGGCTCGATCGTCACGTCGGCCACCGCCGGAATCGTCGGCGCGGCGTTCACCTCCCGCACCACCACCGAAAGCTCCCGCTCCACCGTGTCGATCCCGTCATTCACCGACACACGCACCAGGTTCGTCGACGGCCCCTGGGCCTCCAGCGGCACCCAGCGCAACAGGCCCTCGCGGGACACCGTCAGACCAACCGGACCGCTGCCGAGGGCGAAGACCAGCGGCTGGGCCGGCAGGTCCGCATCCGTGGCGACAAGCTGGCGCTCCAGCACCTGCCCCTCGTCCACCAAAAAGGCCGCATCGCCCGTCCACACCGGCACCTGGTTCGCCTCACGCACCTGGATCTGGAACACGTTGGTCACCGACACCTGCCCGTCGCCAACCGCCACCACCAAGGCATGCACCTCCGGTCCCTGGGCTTCGGACGGGGTCCAGCGGACCTGGCCCGAGGAACTCATCGTCAGCCCCGCAGGACCCGACACCAGCCGGTAAGCCAACGCCTGCACCGGTTCGTCGGCATCACGCGCGGCCACCTGCCACACCGTCTCCCGACCATCGGTCGCCTCGGCCACGACCGTCCATCGGGTGCCGCCGAGGGACTCGCCGGGTTGCCAGCTCCACCGGCCGTCGGTCGCCACCGAAAATCCTCCGGGCCCCCGCACCAGCGACCAGGTCAAGGCTCCCTTCAGGTCGGGGTCCGGTGAACTCAAGGGGCCACCAGAGGCCCGGTTCTCCACCACGCTCGCGTCGGCCACCGGGAGCACCACCGGATCGATCCCCGACGGGGTCACGGTGATCACTCCGTTGCGCTGCACGTTGGTCACCCCGTCGGTCAGCTCCACCCTCACGGGATAGTCTCCGGGGATGTCCGTCCGCCGCGGTGACCACTGCAACAGGCCGCCCGCGGTCAGGGTCACCCCGGTAGGCGCCTGCAACAGCCGGAACACCAGCGTCTGCTGCGGAAGATCACCGTCCCGGGCGGTGAGTTGTTCCTGCAGCGTCCCAGACTCCACCACCGAAAGCCTCGGAAACGGATCGATCACCGGCGGATTGTTGAGGATCGCAGCCGGCGCGACGGTCACCTCACCCAACCGGTAGTTGGGTGCGGAGGCCCCGGTGAGGATCGGATCGATGGCGACGAGAGGCTGACCAGCAGGACCACCGTGTCTCCGGTCACCAGGCCGTCGACCTGCCGGCTGGTCACCGTGGCCAGCGTGGATCCGTCGAACGGTTTGTCCGATACCGTCACCCGGCCCGTGAGGACCTTGGGCTGGATTTGCAACGTGGCCGACAGATCGCCCACGTGATTTTCACCGAGCACGCGGGCCTGGACGGCGTAGGTGCCGGCCGCCGATGGCGGATTCGCGCTCCCATTGTAGGTCAGCGACACCGCAAGCCCCGAAGGCACTGTCACGGGGAAGACAGGCCGGGGCGATCCATGGTACGTCTGGATCGTTCCGCCCAACAGGATCTGCACCGGGGCCGGACGGATGTCGGCCCGGAGCCCCGTCGGCGGAACCAACTGGTAGTTGGCGGCAGAGGCTCCGGTCAATGCGAGGGTGGCAGCAACCTCCAGGGCCGTGCCGACGGTCGCCCTCGGGAATGCAGCGGAGACGACTCGGGCCCCGAGGTCATCTCCGGCGACCCGGTTGGAAATGGATTCCAGGCCGGTGATCCCGGCGACGGTCGTGCCGTCATAATCCTTCGGCACCGCAACCGCATTGGGAAGGGTGACGGGCCGCGGCAAGATGTCGGCCGACAATTCCACGGAGGTCGCCAGGGTGTAGTTGCCAGCCCGGGTCCCGGAGAGCAGGTAGCCGGAGACCACCACAGGCTTGGACATGCCGGCTGAGGCATCGGTGAATTGCCCCACGGCGCGGCCACCCAGGGTGACCGCATCGTTGCCCGCCACGCCGACCAGCACCGGCGTGCCGGTCAGCGGCGCGTCTGTCGTGCCGTCATATTCCTTCGGGTTGGCGGAGATGCCCGACAACTCCAGGGGTTTCCTGCCCAACTGGATCGTGAGCGTGCCGGCGCCGGTACCCGCGGAGTTCCGGGCGCTGACCAGCACGGAAAAGGTCCCCACTTGAAGGGGCACGCCGCTGAACACGCCGGTCGCCGGATCCACGACCAGGCCCTCTGGAAGCCCGGTGGCCCCGTACTCCAGAATGAACCGGCCAGCGGCCTCGATGCGGCCAACGAACGGAGTGCCATAAGTGCCGGCAAGACTGCCCAACGAAACTTCCG
>JAJTFN010000075.1 GCA_021298285.1 Verrucomicrobium sp. | reverse complement strand
CTTCGCGACGGCAACCAGGCGCTGGCCGTGCCGATGAACGTGGCCCAGAAACTGGAGATGTTCCAGACGCTGGTGGCCTGCGGGTTCCGGGAGATCGAGGTGGGCTTTCCGTCAGCCTCGAACACCGAGTTCGCCTTCAACCGGCGCCTCATCGAGGAGAAGCGCATCCCGGACGACGTGACGATCCAGGTGCTGGTGCAGGCCCGGGAAGACCTCATCGAGCGGACCATCGAGTCGCTGGTGGGCGCCCGGCGGGTGATCATCCATCTCTACAACTCCCCCTCGCCGGCCCAGCGCCGGGTCGTCTTCGGCAAGAGCCGCGAGGAGATCAAGGCCATCGCGGTCCAGGGCGCCCGCTGGATCCAGGAGCGGCTCCACCGGCTGGCGGGCACCGACGTGCGCCTCCAGTATTCGCCCGAGAGCTTCAGCGCCACCGAGCTGGACTTCGCCAAGGAGATTTCCGAGGCGGTCATGGATGTGTGGCAGCCCACGCCGGAGCGCCGGATGATCCTCAATCTCCCGTGCACGGTGGAGGTGGCCACGCCCAACGTCTATGCCGACCAGATCGAGTGGATGTGCCGCAACATCCGCAATCGCGACTGCCTGATCATCAGCCTCCACACCCACAACGACCGCAGCACCGGCGTCGCGGCCACCGAGCTGGGATTGATGGCGGGGGCCGACCGCGTCGAGGGCACCCTCTTCGGCAACGGCGAGCGCACCGGCAACCTCGACGTCATCGCCGTCGCCCTCAATCTCTACATGCTGGGCATCCACCCGGGGCTCGACTTCTCGGACCTGGGACGGATCCGAGAGGTGTATGAGCGCTGCACGGGCCTGACGGTCCCGCCCCGGCAACCGTACGCGGGCGAGCTGGTGTTCACGGCCTTCAGCGGCTCCCACCAGGACGCGATCAAGAAGGGATTGGCCGAGTGGGCCGGCGGCACGCGGAGCCATTGGGACGTGCCCTACCTGACGCTCGACCCCGCCGACATCGGCCGCGAGTACCGCGAGGTCATCCGGGTCAACAGCCAGTCGGGCAAGGGCGGGGTGGCCTACCTGCTCGAATCGGAGTTCGGCATCGAGCTGCCCACGGACCTCCAACGGGAGTTCGGTCCCATCGCCAACGACCAGGTCGATGCGCTGGGCCGTGAGGTCCGGGGCGAGGAACTCAAGGCGATGTTCTGGAAGGAGTACGTCCAGCGGAACTCCCCGTGGGCCCTCATCCATTTCCATGCCGACGGGGTGGACGGCGTCTTCGAATGCCGGGCCTCCATGACCCGCTCAGGTTCGGAACTGGCGGTTCGCGGCCGCGGCAACGGACCGATCGCCGCGTTCGTCCACGGCCTGATCGAGACCGGCGTTCCGCGCTTCGAGGTCACCCAGTTCCGGCAGCATTCGCTCTCCTCGGGCGAAGGGGCCAGCGCCATCGCCTACATCCAGATCCGCACGGCCGACGGCACCAACCGCTGGGGGGCCGGCGTGGACACGAACATCGAGCTGGCCTCGATCCAGGCGGTGATCAGCGCCCTCAACCGGCTCTGAAACAGCCGCTTCGGAAGCCCATCCGGGGCGGATTCCGGGGGGCGGATTCCGGGGCGACCACACCTGCGGAGGTGCTGTCCGGTGGCCTGGCTCAGGCGGGGGAGGACGGCGACGCCGAGGACGATCCGTTGGACAACGGGGTCGGTGGGTGGGCTGGCGCATGGGGAGGCAAACCGGGCCTCGGGCGGCGGGCCACCCACAGGGCGAGGCCCGCGGCGAAGATCCACAGGCTGGTCGATTGCCCCGGCGTGAACACCCCGGCGACCGGGGCGCTCTGGACCGCATAATCTCCGCGGAAATGCTCGCTGAGCGAACGGATCGCCGCATAGGCCATCAGGTACAGCGCGAAGATCTGGCCCCGGCCATGGGGGCGGCGGGATTGCCAGGCGATCAGGCCTCCGCAGAGCAGCAGGTTGAGCCCGGCCTCGTAGAGTTGCGAAGGGTGCACGGGAGCGCCGTGCGTGGCGTGGTCGGCAGGGAACCGGATGGCCCAGGGCAGCGGGCAGGCGCGGCCGAAGCAGCACCCGTTGAGCAGGCAGGCCAGCCGTCCGAAGACATGGCCAAGCGCCACCCCGATCGACAGGCAGTCGGCCGTGGCCCAGAGCGGGAGGCCCTTGCGCCGGATGCCCACGATGCCTGCGAAGGTGGCCCCGATGAGTCCGCCGTAGAACACCAGGCCCCCCTTCCAGATGGCCAGGACCTCGCCGAGGGGCTGCCCGGCGAAGTCCCGCGACCAGTACGACACGACGTACATCAGCCGGGCGCCGACGAGGCCACCCACCAGCAGCCACGGGAACACGATGTCCTGGATCGACTGCGGATCGAGCCCCATGGCCCGCCCGCGCCGGCTGGCGACCCAGGAGCCGGCCAGGAAACCCAAGGCGACAAGCAGTCCGAAGGAGTGCAGCCGGAACGCGCCGAGTTCGAGGAGGATCGGTTTCATGCGGCGTTCCGCGGCGATCGGGTCATGAGGAGGCAGGATCGATGGGCCTGGGTCATCGGCCCGGGTTCAACGGGCCGGGCTCAGCAGCGGCCAGGCGACCAGCTCGCGGCTGTCCCGGGTGAAGAGCACGCCGCCCGCATAGGCCGGATGACTGTAGGTTTTGCCGCAGGCCTGGAAGCGGCCAAGCTCGTGGTATCGGTCGGGATCGGCCTCCAGCAGGACCGCCTCGCCGAGGTCGTTCAGCACGAGCAACCGGCGGCCGGAGGCGACCGTGGAGGCATACTGGTTGAACCCGGGTTGCCTCCAGCGGACCTTGCCCGTGTCCGCCTCGACGCAGACGTAGTCCTTGTCCGGCCCGTGGCCGTAGAGATGGCGCCCCACCCGCACCGGGGTCGCGAGGTTGATCTTCAGGGACGGGTTGAGCCAGGCCTGCGTGGCTCGGACCTTCGGCCCGTCGGCCTGGACTTGCACCCGGCGCAGTCCCGTGGAGTGGCTGGCGAAGAGCACCGCGTCGCCGTCGATCACCGGAGTCAGGACATTCCGGTTGGATGCCGTCTTGAAGGGGATGCGCCAGAGCGCCTCCCCGGAGGCGCTGTCGAGGCCCAGCAAGCCTTCGCACGTCACGGTGATCGCCTGGTGGCGGCCTCCCAGGGTGCCGGTCACCAGCGAGGCGTAGCTGGCCAGGTCGTCCTGGGATTTCCAGAGCACCGTGCCCCGCACCTTGTCGAGGGCGACCACGCTGGCCCCGTTGGTCGAGCCGACCTGCACGAAGATCCGGTCGCCGGCGATGGCCGCCGACCCGGAATTGCCGCGGCGGTTGGCGGCGCCCGGGCCGCCGGCCTTGTCCTTGACCCAGAACATCCCGAGGTCCTTGAAGTGGAAGCCCCACGAACGGTGTCCATCGGCCATCGACAGGCAGGCGAACTCGCCGAAGCAGCTCTGCACATAGACCCGGTCGCCGTCGATCAGCGGGGTGCAGCGTGGGCCGGGTTCGAACTCGTCGGTGTACGGCTCGGCGAAGGGTTGCGACCAGAGTTCACGGCCGGTGGACGCCTCAAGGCAACGGGCTGTCTCGCGACCGGACGAATCGTCGAGGACCACCAGTCGCCCGCCGGCGACCACGACGCCGGAGTAGCCGTGGCCGATGGGCTTGCGCCAGAGCGCCTTGGGCGCGGCGTCGAGGGGGGGCGAGCCACCGGTGCCCACGGGGGGGCGGGATCGTCCGGGGCGGTCGGGCGTTGGGAGCGGCGGGGTCCATCGGGAGCGCGGGCCCGGGCGTCACCAGGAACCCTCGGAGAGCCGGCTGATGATGTTCCGCGCGAGGTTCTCGGCCAGCAGCGGGGCGGCCTGGCGCTCGGCCGAACCGAGGTCGAGGGTGCCGCGGATGGTCGTTCGGCCGGTGAGGTCCTC
The DNA here is from genome assembly GCA_021298285.1 of Verrucomicrobium sp. Taxonomy (GTDB): domain Bacteria; phylum Verrucomicrobiota; class Verrucomicrobiia; order Limisphaerales; family UBA9464; genus SXXZ01. Next base: position 12,933 of record JAJTFN010000075.1, on the reverse strand, counting down.
GTCGATGAGCACCTTGCCGCTGCCGGTCTCGATGGCCTTGACGTGCGCCGTCAGCACCACGTCGTAGTCCCGCGTGGCGATGATGTCCCGGGACTGGAAGGTCATTGGCGTGCGTTGGAAGGTCCGCAGGGCGGTGGTGATGACGATGTCGCCGTCATCCCGGGTTGCCAACCGGAAGGTGCCGTCGACATGTACCTGGGCCCGGAGCGCGTGGCTGACCGTGTCGGCCAGGCGGGGTTCGTCGGTGCCGTTGGCGACATGGCCGATCCGGATGGCCCGGGCACCGGCCGACTGCCCGTTGGTCGGCCCGAGCGCGTAGCCGCCGCAGCCCGCCCCCACCAGCAGGGACGCCAGCGCCACGAGGGCCGCGATGGATCCCGTGGAAGTCCTCTCCGGCATCGGCGTTCGTTCGGCGGACCGGGTCATCGGGAGTTCTTCTTCTTGCCGTCCTTGGCCGACGGGGCGTTGGTCGCGGCCATGCGCTCGCGCTCCAGTTGACGGGCGTCGTTCTCGGACCACCGGCGGACCTGAAGCTGGGCCTTGGGCTTGAGCAGATCGATGCGCTCCCGGGCCTCCGCTGCGAAACGCGAGTTGGGGTCCTTCACCAGGACCTCGTTGTAGTAGACCAAGGCGCCCTGGTAGCGCTTGTACTTCTCGTAGAACTGGGCGGTCTTGAGGGCGCCACGGGCCTGCTCGGACTTGAGATCGGAGACGATCTTCGTGGCTTCCTCGGTGCGCGGGTCGTCGGGGTACAGGGCCTTGAAATCGTTGAGGAAGTTGATGGCGTTGCCGGCCAGCGACTGGTCGTACTCGGCGCGCTTGGCCAGGCGGTTCCAGGCGATGCCGGCCGAGTACATCGCGTCGGCACCGACCTTGGGCCGGTCGTAGTACTTGTCGGCGGCGCGTTCGTAGGCCCTCACGGCCAGGCGGAAGTCCTTCTGCTTCTCCCGGGCGGCGCCGATGTTCATCAGGGCCTTCGGGCCGATCTCGCTGTAGGGGCCGTTCTTGTTGACCTGGTCGAGCAGCTTGGCCGTGCGGTCCATCGACGGGAAGAACGGGATGTAGCCCCAGAGCTTGAACCACTGCCCCCCGAGGAACCGGTTGGCGATGTCGAATTGGCGTTGCTGGATCTCCGCGTAGTTCTCGCTCTTGGGATATTTGGTGAGCGCCTTCTGGTACTCCTTGAACGCCCGTTCGTCCATCTTGCGGGCCTCGTAGCATCGGCCCACCAGGTACTGGGCCCGGCCCGACGAATCCGACAGCGGCCAGGTCTTGACGGTGTGCTTGGCGGCCTTGAGCGCCAGCCGGTACTGGCCGGCATCGAAGGCCTCCTGGGCGACAGCCAGCTGATCCTTGGCGCGCTTGCGCTGCCAGGCCGCACCGGCCCCGACCGCCTCGTAGGTCCATCCCTCGCCCGGACGATAGATCAGGGGGGCTGGGCAGTTCATCACCGCCACCCAAAGGCAGCTCACCACCAGCATCAGGCGCGTGGAATGTCGGATCACGGGGAGGAAGGCTAGGTAAGCCGGGGCGCGGGTCAACGGCGGAACTCCGGGCAGGGGCGGGTCAAGCCGGGAGGGTCCCTCGCCAATCCCACGGCAGAACCCCGCGGGTGATCCGGCCGGGTTCCCGGGCGAGCCCCGGGTGCGATGAGTGTGGTGTCGCCCGCACGCTTGCCCGGCGTCGGGCGGCCGGTCCACTCTCCGCGGCCATGGATTGCCTGCCCGGTTTCCGCGAATTCTATCCCGAGCCGCTCCCGCTGAAGGACGCCTGGTCCTGCGACGCCCGCAACCATCTCTTCGAGGCGTGGCGGCTGACCGCCCGCGGTTACGGCTTCCGCGAGTACGATGGGCCGCCGCTCGAGCCGCTCGAGCTGTACACGGCCAAGTCGGGTGCCGAGATCGTCGGGCAGTTGTTCAATTTCGTCGACAAGGGGGACCGCGCCGTCTCGATGCGGCCGGAGATGACGCCGACGGTCGCCCGGATGATCGCCGCCTCCGAGCGGGCCTACAAGAAGCCCATCAAGTGGTTCTCGATCCCGCAGCTTTTCCGCTATGAGAAGCAGCAGCGGGGCCGCCTGCGGGAGCACTTCCAGCTCAACTGTGACCTCTTCGGCGAGACCGACGTCGCCGCCGACGCCGAGATCGTCGCCCTGCTCGTTGATGTGCTCCGGCGGTTGGGGCTCGACGCCGGCGACTTCGTGGTGCGCCTGAGCAGCCGGCAGGCCTGGCAGCGCTTCTACGAGTCGCGCAGCGGCGACCCGGCGCGGGCCTACGAGTTCTACCAGGTGATCGACAAGATCGAGCGCGAGAAGCCCGAGGTCACGGCCGCCAAGCTCCGGGATTTGGGCCTGGACGTGGCCGACGTCCAACGCTTCATCGAGGCGGGGGAGCCGACGCCGGAGCTCCAGGCGGTGCTCGACAACCTCGCGGCCCGTGGCCTGCGCGACTACGTGGCCATCGACTACAATGTGATCCGGGGCCTGGCCTACTACACGGGGATCGTCTTCGAGGCCTTCGACCGGAAGGGGGAATTCCGGGCGATCGCCGGGGGTGGGCGCTACGACCAGTTGATCGGCCTGCTGAGCCAGGGGCGCGTGAACCTGCCCGCGCTCGGCTTCGGCATGGGCGACGTGGTCCTGCTGGAGTTGCTCAAGGCGCGGGGCAAGCTGCCCTCGTTCCGGCAGGGGCTCGATGCGGTGGTCATCATCGAGGATGAGGGGCTTCGCGCCGAGTCGCTGGCCCTGGTGCAGCGCTTGCGCGAGTCCGGACGGGCGGTCGACTACAGCCTGACGCCGGCCAAGGGCGACAAGCAGTGGAAACGCGCGATCGAGCAGGGGGCCCGCCACGGCCACCGGGTCGAACGCGATGCCGGCGGAGCGGTCGTGTACCGGACCCGACACCTGGCCACCCGGACCGAGTCCGTCGGCGACCTGGCCTCGGCACTCGCCGCCGGTGACCCGGCCCACTGATCCGGTCCCACCGACTCCAGCCCGATCCTCCAGCCCGATCCGGCGGTCGTCTGCGCGGGTCCCGGGGTCAGCCTTCCGGCTGGAATCCGCGCTCGGCCAGCCGCGCCAGCGTCCACGCGTACTCCTCGACGAGCTGGTCCACGACGTCCCGCCGCTTCAGCCCCGCGGGCATGACCTCCCAGGTGTAGGTTTCCATCTCGAAGTGCTGGCAGAGGCCCGGGTCCGACCGGATCGCATCGAGAACCCCGGTGAGGTGGTCGGCCGTCGTCCCGAATCCATCCTGGGGCGGGGCGTGGAGGGGGATGTGGAAATGGATGCGCCATTCGGCCGGTGATGAGCCCGCCGACGGATCCCGTTCCGGGGTCGCCAGCGCGTCTTGGAGGTCGGCGTGTCGGATGAGCCCGCCATCGCTCCGGCGTTCGACGACCTGGTGGAAGTAGATGTCCTCGGCAAAGGCCCGGAGTGACGCCCGCATCTCCGGGGTCGGCCGGACGCTCAGGGCGTTGCTGAGGTGGATCTTGCTCAGCCGGATGCCCGCCCCGCGGAGTCGTGCCAGGGCCTCCTGCGGATGCTCGTACTCGATGGCCAGGTGGCAGCAGTCATAGTTCACCCCGAGGCGCCGGTCGATGCGGTGGTCGCCGGGGCGCAGGCCCCGCAGTTCCTCGAAGTAGGAGACGCATTCCGCGGTGGTCTCGAGGGTGCACAGGGGCTCCGGCTCCAGGCCGAGGTGCAGGTCGTGCCCGGTTCGCGCCGACAGTTCATCAAGGAATTCCACGCACTCCCACAGGTGGGCCATGGATCGGCGTCGTTCCTCGGGGGTGTTGTCGAAGGCCTTGTAGGACACCGGCACCGTGCTGACGCTGCCGGACAGCCCGGGGGGCAGCAATTCGGCCAGGATGCCGAAGAGGCGCCGGGTGTAGTCGAGGCGTTCGGGCCGGGACCAGTCGGGCCGATAGACCTGCTCCTTGACCCGCTGCCCGTGGAAGCGTCCGTAGGGGAATCCGTTGATCGTGAACACATAGGCATCGTGCCGGTCCAGCCAGTCCCGGAAGGATCGCAGGGTCGCCGGCTCCGCCAGTTCGCGGGAGGCCTGGTCGCTCAGACGCAGACCGATGGCATAGGGCCGATCGGGCGAGACCCGGGCCCGGACCGCCAGGGTGTGGCGCTCGAGACCGGCGAAGGTCTCCGCCCAATCCTCGCCGCGGTGGATGTTCGTGCAGTAGGCCAGATGGATCCCGTGGGTCAGTCGCATGGGCTCCGATTCAATCGCGGGAGCGGGTCGGGCGAAAGTCCCCAATCGGCGGGGCGCGGGAATCCTCCAGGGTCGGCCTTCCCAGTCCGGCGGCGATCGCTACCTTGGGCCCGTGCACAGGACTTGGATCGCGGCGGCGCTGGTCGCCGGTGTGGCGCTGGTGGGCCGGTTGTCGGCGCAGACCGTGGTGTTCAGCGAGGTGATGTATGAGCCGCCGGGCGGGTCGGCCTCCGCCGAGGCCGAATTCCTCGAACTGCTCAACCCCGGCAGAGTTTCCATCGACCTCTCCGGGGCGTCATTCGCCTCGGGATTGACCTTCACCTTCCCGACGCCCTACCTGCTGCCACCCGGCGCCCGGGCGGTGATCTGTCGCAACCGTGCCCTCTTCGAGGCGAGGTATGGCCCGGTGTCGGGCCTGCTTCCCGGCAACTATTCTGGTGCCCTCAACAACGGCGGCGAGTCCCTCCTGCTCAACGACGCCGCGGGCCTCCCACTGGCCCAGCTCAAGTACGGGGTCGATGGCGACTGGCCCAGCCGAGCTGCCGGCAACGGAGGGTCGATCGAGCTGGTCGACCCGGCCAAGGATCCTGCGAATGCCGCCAACTGGCGGGCCAGCACCGAGTATTTCGGCTCGCCAGGACGCGAGGGCTCGGGGCCGCGGAACCGGGTGGTGGTCAACGAGTTGCTGGCCCACACCGACCCGCCGCTGGAGGATGCCGTCGAGCTGTACAACCGCACCACCCAGCCGATCGACCTGGGCGGCTGGTTCCTGTCGAACGACCTGGCCGACCCGTTCCGCTACCGCATTCCCGCCGGCACGGTCATTCCGCCCCGGGGCTTCCGGGTGATCTACGAGTACCAGTTCAACCTGCTGGACCCCGGCCCCGGCCGGACGGGCTTCACCTTTGGGGCTGCCCGGGGCGGTGTCGTGACGCTGCTCTCGGCCGATGCCCAGGGCCAGCCGGTCGCCTGGGAGGATGTGCAGGAATTCCCGGCCAGCCCGAATGGCGTGAGTTTCGGACGGCACCCGGATGGCGAGGGTCCGTTCCGGCTGATGCAGCGCATGACCCTGGGCACCGGCATCGACAACACGCTGGACCCGCTGCTCATCAACCTCTTCCGGCAGGGATTGGGTGGGACCAACGCGCCCCATGCCGTGGGACCGGTGGTGTTCCGTCGCCTGCGTCATGCGGCACCGGCGGGGGAAATCGAGTTCGTGGAGTTGCAGAACGTCTCCAGCGTGCCGGTGCCTCTTTTCGACCCGGCCTATCCCACCAACGGTTGGCGGATCGAGGGGGGCATCGGGTTCACCTTCACCGAACCTCAGACCATGGAGCCCGGGGCCCGTTGGATCCTTGCGAACACCAACAATCCGACCGCTGTCCGGCGCCTGCTCGGGTTGCCCGAATCGCAGGTGGTCCTGGGGCCCTACTCGGGTCAACTGGCCTCGGAAGGGGAGCGCCTGACCCTGGTGCGTCCGGACACTCCCCAGCTTCCCCCGAGGCCGGACGCCGGCTTCGTGCCCTATTACGTCGTCGACGACCTGGACTACCGGTCCGAGGCTCCCTGGCCTTCGGATGCCACCGCGGCCGACCGCTGCCTGGCGCGCATCGACCTGACCGCACCCACCCACCTGCCGTCGAATTGGCGGTCCGAGCCGCTGGGAGCGGTGCCGCCATCGAGGCCCGAGGTCGCGGTGGAGCGCCTGCCGGGCGGTCAGGTGCGACTCCGGACCGCCGGTGACCGGGATGCCGGCTTCGTCTTGGAACGGGTGACGATCTCCGGGGCCGGGTCGGTCACCGCCGTCGCCACCGTCCTCCGGGCCTCCTACACCACGCCGCCGGGAGTCGTCCGTGCCGACGGCCGGGTGGAGCGGACCTTCGAGCTCGGGACGGGCGAATCCGCCGAGATGTGGCGGATCCGCCTCGACCCGTGAGCCGACGTCACTTCAGCTCGTGGGACGACACCTTCACGCCCTTGGTGAAGGTGTTGAACCCGAACATCGTCGGCTCGAAGGTGCCGACCGGGGACACGTCGGCCTTCTTCGGCACTTCGAGGCCGGTCAGCGAATAGGCGGCGTTCACGAACAGGCGGCGCAGGTCCTCGCTGCGGAGGTCGGCCGCGGCTCCGATCGTGGTGCAAAGGATCTTCGAGGTGTGGCCCGAGGCGCCCTGGTGGTCCCGCAGCCAAACCAGCGGCATGATGGGCTTGGACAGGTTCGGCGGGTCGTTGGGTTGCATCCCGGTGAGCACCTGCCCGTGCATCAGGATGGTGGCGTCCTTCGGGAAGTCCGGGTTGACCCCGTACACGTCGCTCGGGCCGAACACATCGGACACGCCGTTGAGGATCGGGTGCTTGGCGTTGCGGCCGTCGACCACGCCGCGCGTCGCCTCCTTGCCATGGTGGCCATGGTGGTAGGTCCACGTCTCACCGACGGTCTTGCCGCCGAAGCCTCCCCCCTTGGCCGTCCAGGAATACCCGGCGTAGGGGCTCTGCTTGTTGCGCTCGTAGTTGAAGGCGTGGGTCGCCGTGCGGACCACCATCATCGGCTTGCCGCTGTCGAGGTACCGGACGAAATGCTCCATGTCGGCGTCGGGCAGTTCGCGGAACCGGAACTGGTTGACCACCAGGTCGGCCTGGGCCAGCAGGTGCATGCCCGGGATGTTCGTCTGGTTGTTGGGATTGATGGTCCCGTCGGCATCCTGGCTGAAGAGGACGACGCACTTGAAGCCGTGCTTCTGGCTGAGGATTTTACCTATCTGCGGAAGGCTCTCCTCCGAGCGATACTCTTCGTCACCGCTCAGGAGCACGACGGTCTTGCCGTTGGAGGTTCCGGCTTTGGGTTCGTAGGTGACCCAGGATCCGGCCAGCGAGGGCAGGGTCGAGGCGGTCAACAGGGAGACCAAGGAGATGGTCCAAGCACCCGAGATGGAAGGCATAGTCATAGGCGTGGGAAGATCTCAGCACGTTCACCGGGCGCAGGCCAGTCTTTCAGGACCGTGGAATTCATGGCGCACGGCCGGTGGCCGGGACGGAATGGGCAAGTGCCATGGAGCTTCATGGCTGGCACCTTGGGCGACAAAATGTCGCATGATGTCCCGAAAACCATGCCGGCAGGTGAGCGATTGGTCTGGGATTGGCCTCGAAATCGGCAAATCCGGTTTGGCCCTGCGTATGCTAGATGGACGATGACGGTTGGGAAGGCTCAGACAGGAAGCAACCTCCCCACCCCGATTCGAGTCCGACGAAACCAGTGAACAAAACCGGCACCAGCGACTCCAACCTTTCAATCATCATGAAGACCCACCTCAAAGCCAAGCGGTCCGGATCCTCCGCCTCCCACGCGACCTCCGCCTCGTCCAAAGGCAAGCGGCTGCGGTCCCAACAGTCCAAACGCCTGCGGAACTCTTTGCGTCCCGCGGCCACCGGAAAGTCCGCCATTCCGCGCAACCGCAAAGCCCCGGTTTCCCCGAGGCCTGATCCGGCGCCCATGTCCTCCGCGTCGGTCGATGGTCTGAAATCGTCTGGTGCGGTGGGGGGACCGAAACCTCCGGGTGAAGCCCTCATCCCGCTGGAGACGCTGGCGACTTCCCGGGCGGTTCCCGTTCAGGTGGAGCCCGAATGGAGTGAGACCCCGGGTCCGCGTGACTCCCGTGCCGTGGGCCACCCCGAGCGCGGCGTCTGGGACGAGCATTCCTCCCTGCGACTCTACCTGCGCGACGCGGTGGAGACCCCGCTGCTGACCGCCCAGGAGGAGGTCGAACTGGCCCGCCGCATCCAGAAGGGTGACGAGGCCGCCCGTGAGCACATGATCCGTGCCAACCTCCGCCTGGTGATCAAGATCGCCCGCGAGTATGAGGATTACGGCCTGCCCCTGCTCGACCTGGTGAACGAGGGCAACATCGGCCTGATGCGGGCGGTGGAGCGCTTTGATCCCGACCGCGGGGCCAAGCTCTCGACCTATGCGGCGTGGTGGATCAAGCAGTCCATCAAGCGGGCCCTCTCCAACCAGTCCAAGTCGATCCGCCTGCCCATCCACATCGTGCAGGAACTGGCCCGCATGAAGAAGGCCGAGGTCCGCCTCGAGGCCGACCTCGGGCGGCCGGCCACCGATGCTGAACTGGCCGGTGAGCTGGAGGCCGACGTGGACGACATCCGCCGCTGGCGCGAGGCCGCCGCCGTCGGGGCCACCTCGCTGGATGCCCCCATCGGCAACGATCCCGAGTCGAACCGCATCGCCGACGTCATCGCCGACGAGTCGGCGGTGATGCCTTGGGCTGGCGTCAGCGAGTCGAGCAACGCCGAGCTCATGCGGGAGCTGGTCGGCTCGCTCAACCCGCGCGAGCAGATCATCCTCAACCAGCGCTTCGCCCTCGAGGGGGGAGACCCCCGGACGCTCGAGGAGATCGGGGTGGACTTCGGCCTCACCCGCGAGCGGATCCGTCAGTTGGAGGCGGCCGCCCTGCGCAAGCTGCGCGACCGTTTCCTCGCCCGCGAGGCCATGGCCGAGGCCTGAGGGCGTCCACCGTCACCGGTCGGCGTGGGCCTCAGGTCGGGTCAGTCCCGGGACCCGCGAGGTCATCCCGTGGGCGTTGACGGTCGGGGCCATCGACCGGCCGGAAATTCTGTGATCCGCCCCGGGTGCCGTCCAGGTGCCCGGGGCATTTTCATGCCGGCGTGGGCCTCAAATCCCGGGCCGTCGGTTGCCGGTCTGCCGGCTTCTCAGCGTGAGGAGCGCCGGCAACAAGGTCATGGCGGCGATCATGCACGTGGCGGTGCCGACCGCCATCACCCAACCGAGGCTGCGGATGCCCCGGTGGTCGGCGATGATCAGGCTGCCGAAGCCCGCGATGGTCGTGAGGCCGGAGATCAGCACCGCCTTGCCGGTGCTTTTGCCCAGCAGGGCGGGGGTGCGTTCCTCGGCGAAGCGGTTCAGGATGTGGATGCCATTGGTCACCCCGATGCCGATGACCAGGGGCAGGGTCATGATGTTCGCCGGGTTGAAGGGGATCCCCGCGATTCCCATGAACCCCACCATCCAGAGCGCCCCGACGGCCACCGGGAAGAGCGCCAGGAACACCTGAACCGGCGAGCGGAAGTGCACAAACACCAGCAGCACGATCGCCCCGAGCGCCCAGCCGGCCGCCTCCACGTAGGAAACCTTGAGCAGTTCGGTGTAGTAGTAGAGTTGCACCGGCGTGCCGGTGGCGCGGGGGGCCACCGACTGGATCTCCTTCACGAAGCGTTCCTGTGGCCCCCGTTCCCAGACGTCCTCTTTCGGGTACACCAGCACCAGGTGCCTGCCGCTCACTCCCACGAATCGGTTGCGCAAAACGGCCGGAAGGTCGGCCTCCCGAAGGCCTCCCGAATCGTCCTGGCCCTGCAGCGTCTCGAAGGTGTCGCGGATGTCCCGGAAGAGCGCGTGCTGGAATCGGCCCAATTGGCGGGCGTTGGCCTCCCGGTCGCCCCGGAACATCGACGACCGGAGATCGGCGATGGCCGCCCGCAGCGAGGTGAGGTTCCTGATCAGCTCCTTCTCCTCCGGGGCCGTGCGGGCGACCTCGTCGGCCGCGAGGGCCAGGAGTCCCTGGAGCCCCCACAGGCGCTGGCTGAAGGCCCCGAGGTCGACCGGTGCGTCCGGCACGACCGGGAACCGGATCGCCCGGGTCTCCGCCCGGATTTTTCGGATGAGCTCAAGCTGCGCGGTGGAATCCTGGGTCAGGTAGTGGCCCATCGAATCGACACCGGCGACCGTCGGCAGGGCCTTCAGCCGGGCCTCGATGGCCGGGACCTCGGTGGCTGATGGCACCATCACCGCCCCGAACAACACCCCCTGGGCCCGGTCGCCCGAGGCGTCGTCCTTCCGGATCCGGGCCGCCTCGACGAGCTTCTTCTCGAAGATGACCGATGACAGGCCATCGCTCTGCATGTTGAGCAGGTTGTAGTCGAAGGGGACCCGGACCGCCTGGACGGCGCACAGGGCCGAAAGGGTCGCGCCGGCGCCGAGCACCCACCAGGGCCGGTCGAGCCAGAATCGCTCGAGCCGGCACCGCCAGTCCGCCGCCGCGGGGAGGGCTGGGGCGACGGGAGCCGAAGCTCCCGTGGGCGTGGCGTCGTTGCCCGCTGCGACGCGCCGGAGGCCCTTCTCCCGGAGCAGCAGGGCCGGAAGCAGGGTCATCATCGGTACGAGGCAGATCAACAGGCCGCCGCCGCTGATCACCCCCATCTCCTGGATGCCCCGGAAGTCGGTCAGCGCCATCGCGAAGAAGGCTCCCGCGGTGGTGAAGCACCCGGTGAAGATCCCCTGGCCGGTGTTGACGATCGCCCGGGTGATGGCGGTGACGTCGGTTTGGCCGAGGTTCACCTCCTGCTTCGTCTCGGCGATCAGTTCCCGGAACCGCTCCACGGCCCGTCCGCTCAGGTCCCCCTGGTGCCACTTCAGGTCGTTTTCCAGTTCCCGCCCGGTCTTGGCGTGCTGGCGTCCGGTCAGGCGCTCCCAGCTGGACTGCGCGGTTTTGGGGATCTCCTCCAGGGTCGCGAGGCGGGCCTTGGCATTGACCAGGTAGAGCCGGCCCCGGTCGAAGGTCACGTAACGCGCCCGTTCGGCCTCGGGCCCGGCGCCGAACAGCGCATCGACGCCCGGTGACGGGGGGATGCCCGGTCGGACCATGCTTTCGCGGCATCGCTGCACGATCCGCTCCAGGGCCGGCAGCGCGCCGACCAGCGACTCGTTGGCCGCGTTGCTCGACCGGTCGGCCGATCGGATTTGCACGCTGACCTGGTGGAAGACCGCCGCCAGGTTGGTCGCCCGGGAGAACTGCTCGATGAAGGGCCGGAAGCCCCGGATCGCCGAGAGCATCTCCTTCAGGTCGGACTCCGGGACGAAGAGCAGGGCCTTGGGGCCCATGAGCGGCAGGTCGCCTTTGTAGAAGACGTCGGTGAAGAGGTTGGTGGGCGAGACCTGCGTCGATTCCCGGTCGAGGCGCGCCCCGAGCCGTTCCACGAACTGGCGGTTCTTCTCGGGATCGTCGCTCTCGACGATGGCCACGAGGTCGTCCTGCCCCGGGAACTCGCGCTTCAGCTCGAGGAAATTCCGGTGGTACGCCTGTTCCGATCCGACGAGGTCGTTCCGGTCCACGCTGAACTCGAGCCGGGCGACCGTGAACCACACGCACAGGCCGGCGAGGAGGAACTGCGGCGCGATGAACCAGGTGCGGTGCCGGTGGACCACCAGCGCCAGGCGTTGGAGCACGCGGCTGAAGAACGATGCGGGGGAGTCCGCCATGGATCGGGCGCGGAAGGTACGCCAGAGTCGCCGGCTTGTCGCCTAGGCTTTATCCGGCGCGTGGGTGGGCGTCCCGGGGCGACGCGCCGTTCCCCGGGGGGTGTGGAGTCCACCGTGGGCCACGCCCTTTCGTTGACTCTAAATAAACCTCGCGCTGCGGCGTCGGAACCGCAGTCTTTCGCGCACCCAATGTCCGTCGTCGAACGTGTCATCTCGGTCCAATACCGGTTGCGGCTGCAGTTCACCGAAGGGGTTTTCGCCCCAGGCAACCCGCTGCTGGCTGCCGAACTCCTCCAAGGGGTCCCGTCGTCCCGGGCCGGCCGGGGCAAGGTCCTGCTGGTGATCGAGGAGGCGCTGGCCGCCGCGCGACCCGGGCTGGTGCCTCAGGTCGAGGCCTACTTCGCGGCGCGGGCCGATCGCCTCCATCTGGTGTGCCCGCCGGTCCGCGTGGCCGGGGGCGAATCCGTGAAGAATGACTGGTCGCTGGTGGAGCGGATGCTGGAACTCATCCACCGGCACCACATCGACCGGCACAACCATGTCGTGGTCGTCGGGGGAGGGGCGCTCCTCGACATGGTGGGACTGGCCGCGGCGACCGCCCATCGCGGGGTCCGGTTGATCCGCATCCCCACCACCACGCTGGCCCAGGACGATTCCGGGGTGGGGGTGAAGAACGGGGTCAACGCCTTCGGGAAGAAGAACTTTGTGGGCACCTTCGCCCCGCCGACGGCGGTCATCAACGATTTCGACCTGCTGGCGAGCCTTCCGGAGCGGGACAAGCGGGCCGGCTACGTCGAGGCGGTCAAGGTGGCCTGCATCCGGGATGCGGACTTCTTCCGGAGGCTCGAGGGCGATGCCGCCGCCTTGGCGGCCTTCGAGCCCGAGGCCATGAAGCACCTCATCCGGCGGAGTGCCGAGCTGCACCTCAACCACATCGCCACCGGTGGCGATCCCTTCGAGATGGGCAGCGCCCGCCCGCTGGATTTCGGCCATTGGGCCGCGCACAAGCTCGAGCAGATGACCGGCTACCGTCTCCGGCACGGCGAGGCCGTGGCCATCGGCATCGCGCTGGACGTGTTCTATGCGGTCCGAAGGGGCCTGCTGGACCGCGTCGAGGCCGAACGGATCCTCCGATTGCTCGAGCAGTTGGGCTTCACCCTCTTCGATCCGGAACTGCGGGCCGTGGGACCCTCTGGCTCGCTGGCCGTGCTCGAGGGACTCGAGGAGTTCCGCGAACACCTGGGAGGCGAGTTGACCATCACCCTGCTGGAAGGCATCGGTCGGGGCATCGAGGTCCATGAGATGGACCTGGCGGAGGTCCGTCGGGCACTCGACGACCTGGAAGAGCGGCATCGGGCGCGGCTCGCGGCCTGAAGTCCATCTCCACAACGCCGCCATCGCCGCCATCGCCGCCGCCATCCGGCC
>JAJTFN010000074.1 GCA_021298285.1 Verrucomicrobium sp. | reverse complement strand
GGACCGTGCCCCCGATTCCCGCAGACCGGAGCGGCGCGGCGGGCGCACGACCCCTGCGACTCGTGCCGGGAGACCTCACGCGGCGAAGATCTCGCGGATGCGCCGCCCGTTGTTGACCAACTGGACCGGCCGGCCGGTGTTGGTGTGGAGGATCTGGTTCGGATCGATGCCCAGCTTCCAGTAGATCGACGCCGCGAAGTCCTCGGGCCGGTACACGGCTTCCGAGGCCGCATAGCCCTTGGCATCGGTGGCGCCGACCACCGCGCCCCGCGGGCACCCGCCACCGGCCATGAGGATGGACATCGCATGGGGCCAGTGGTCCCGGCCCACGTCCTTGTTGACCTTCGGGGTGCGCCCGAACTCCCCCAGCAACACCACCAGCGTCGAGTCGAGCAGGCCGCGCCGGTCCAGGTCGCGGATGAGGGCCGCGACGCCGCGGTCCATGTTGCGGACCGAGTCGCCTTTGTAGGCCTCGAAGAGCTTGGTGTGGTGGTCCCAGCCGCCCGAGTTGACGGTCACCCAGGACACGCCCACCTCGACGAGGCGCCGGGCCATCAAAAGGCGCTGGCCGAAGTCGTTGCGGCCATACTCGTCACGGACCTTGGTGTCCTCGCGCGACAGGTCGAAGGCCGCCTGGGCCTGGCTGGAGAGCACCAGGTCGACGCCCTGCTGGAGGTATTGATCGAACGCCACGGCCGGGTCCTCGGCCAACCGGTCGGCATGGCGGGCCATGGTGTCGAGAGCCTTGCGGAGCTGGCGGCGGTGGGTTGCCCGACCCTCGCTGATGTCGGCGGGCAGCACCACATCGCGCACCTTGAAGTCGGCCGAGTTGGGCTGACCGTCGATGACGAAGGGCGAATGCTTGCCGCCCAGGAAGTTCGGGCCGCCGCTGCGGGTCACCGAGGGCATGGACACGTAGGGCGGGAGGCCCTGCCGCTGGCCGCGATGCCACGAGACCACCGACCCGAAGGACGGATGGAAGGTCACGAAGGCCCCGCAGGCCACGGGCACCGGCGTGGGCGAGCCGGTCATCAGGTAGTGGTTGCCACCCCCGTGGTTCGGGTCCTTGTGGCACACGGAGCGGATCACCGTGGCGCGGTCGGCCACCTTGGCGAGCTCGGGCACGGCCTCGCTGAAGCGGATGCCCGGGACCGACGTGGCGATGTCGGAGAAGCTGCCCCGGATGTCCGAGGGCGCCCCGGGCTTGGGATCGAAGGTCTCGTAGTGGGACGGACCGCCATCGAGCCAGATGAGGATGCAGTTGACCGGCTTGCCGCCGGCCGCGGAACCGGCCAAGCCCGAGGCCGCCTTACCGGGACCGGCCTTGGCGGGGGTCGCCGACGCGGCCTCAAGCCGCAGCAGGTCGCCGAACCCGGCGCCCAGGAGCCCCCCGAGGCCCAGTTGGATGAAGTCCCGGCGGGGCATGCCGGCGCAGTTTCCTTGGATCGGGTTCATGTCAGTGGTTCAGCACGAATTCGGGGGTGTTCAGGAGCGCCCAGAACAGATCCTCCAGGGCGGTCTGGCGCGTGGCCCCGGGTGCCGCGAAGGCGGCCAAGGCCGCGGTCCGTTCCGGGTCGGCCGGCGGGCGGTTGAGCAGCAGCAGGTAGAGTTCATCCACCAGTCCGGCCTCGTTCAGGTCGCCGGCGGCCAGGCGTCGGAGCCGTCCCTTCGGGTCGCCCAGCTTGGCCTGGAGGGCCTTGGAGTTCATCAGGTGCAGGCTCTGCACCACGCTGAGCTGGGCGTCGCGCTCGCAGGGGCAATCGCTGCTGGAATTGGGGCGGCCGAAGGCGTCGAGGAAATGCGACGGGATCTTGTAGCTCCAGGTCTGCATCGCCCGCCCGCCGACCGGGACGGCCGAGAAGGTCTCGGGCACCCCCGTTGCGTCGCTCACCGCATCCACCAGCACCTCGGCCGGGAGACGGCGCCGGTAGGAGCGTGAGAACTGCCGGGTGTCACCCAGGTTGGTCTCATTCGGCCGGGAACTCAGCTGGTACAGCCGGGAACCCATCACCGTGCGCAGCAGGTGCTTGAAGTCGTGGCCATGGCCAGCGAAGTCGGCCGCCAGCGCCTCGAGCAAGGCCGGGTTCGCACACGGGTTCGAGCTGCGGAAGTCGTCGACCGGGTGGACCAGGCCGCGCCCGAAGAGCCGGCCCCACACCCGGTTCACGGCAGCCTTGGCGAAGAACGGGTTCCCCGGCGCGGTCAGCCAGTCGGCCAGGTGACGCCGGGGGTCGGCCGGGGTCCCGCCCCGGAACTCGGGTCCCTCGGGCGGCCTGGGCGTCATCACGGCCCCGCTGACCGGATGCTTCACCGTGCCGCCCGGTGCCACGAAGAAGGTCTCGGTGCCCGCGGAGATCGGCGGCGAAAGACCCGCCCCCTTCTGCCGCACCGGGCCGAAGTAGGCGGCCAACTGGTAGAAGTCGTCCTGGCCCCACTTCTCGTTCGGGTGGTGATGGCACTTGGCGCATTCCAACCGGGTACCCAGGAACAACTGGCTGAACTGGGTCGTCAGTTCCGGGGGATCCCGCCGATCGCGGTACACGACCGCCGGACCCGACCGATGGTTGGAGCCCTCGGCCAGGAGCAGGTCGCGGACGAACTGGTCGTAGGGCCGGTTGGCGCGGAACTGCTCGCGCAGCCATTGGTCCAGCAGGAACACGCTCTTGACCCCCACGCGATCGGGATTGGGCCGGAGCAGGTCGGCCCACTGGTTGGCCCAGTAGTCGGCATAGGCGGGGTGCTCCAGCACCTGGTCGATGAACCGCCGGCGCTTGTCCGGGGACGGGTCGGCCAGGAAGGCCCGGACTTCCTCCGGCGTGGGCAAAAGGCCCACCGCATCGAGCTTGGCCCGGCGCAGGAACTCGGCATCGGTGCAGAGCTCCGACGGCAGCAGGCCCAGGCGGCGGAACTGGGCCAGGGCCAGGCTGTCGATGAAGTTGTTGGTGGGAATCGCCGCATAGACACGGGCCGGGTGCACCCGGTCGGCCGGCACCGTCAGCGAGGAGGCCGCGACCAGCCCCATGTAGCGGGCGACCACCACGCCCTGACCCGTCAACCGGCCGATGGCCACGCGTCCCGACTCGTCCACCCGGGCCAGTTCCTTGTCGCTCGACTCGTAGGCGGCCAGCGCCGTGACCTCCCGGACGCTGCCGTCGGAATACCTGGCCTCCACCGTCAGTCGCTGGCGGCCTCCCTTGCGGTAGGTGCCCTCGGCCGGGGACACGGCGATGGCCTTCAACGCCGGCTCATTGGTCAGCACATACGGCATGCCGGCGCGGATCCAGCGGGCCAGCAGGCGGTGGGTCGGCGATCCCTGGGCGAAGCGCTGCCCACCCTCATGGGGCACGAGTCCGAGCGGCTTGAGCAGCAGGAGGCTCTCCTCCGGGGCGGCTGGGAAGACCCGACGTCCCCGGGCGTCCTGCACGATCTCGGCGTGGTCGGCGGCCGGGTCGTAGGCGAAGACCGAGAGCTTGAAGCCCCCCTGGCCCTCGGGCTTGGAGTGGCAGCCGCCCGAGGCGCAACCGGCCTGGTGGAGGACCGGCAGGACATCGCGCACGAAGCTCGGGACCCCGGTCTCCGTCCGGCTCTTGCCGGCGGGCTTGGAAGCCGCCATGGGGACAGCGGCCGAGGCCTGCGGATCGCCCGGCGGCAGGAGCCCGAGTTCGCCGAGCGCCTTGCCCTGCCCGTCCCAGACCCGGACCCGCCCGTCGAAGTCCGCCGCCGCCAGACGACCACCCTCCGGACCGCCCTCGGGCGCGATCGCCAGGGCGACGACCGTCGGCGCCAGTTCCGCGATCCGGCGATGCTCGCCCGTCGCCGAGCTCTGCTCACCCGTGTGCGCCTTGAGCTGCGAGTACCGGTCGATGGCGCCGCGCTCGGTGGCCGCCCAGACCGTCGAACTGTCACCGGGCCAGGCGACCGCGGTGATGGCCGAGAGCGAGTCGCCGAGGGTCACGATCTTCTCGCGCGTGGCGATGTCCCAGACCTTGAGCTGCCGGTCGATGCCGCCGCTCACGACCTGGGTCGCATTGGTGTTGAAGGCGGCGGCGATCACCGCGGCGGCGTGGCCCTCGAGCACGGCCAGCGGTTCGTCCCGCGTCGGGTCCCAGACCTTCACCAGGGCATCGCCGCCGGCCGAGAGGAGCCGCGTCCCGTCGCGGCTGTATTCGAGGTCGAAGACGCTGTCCGCATGGGCCTTCCACGACCGGAGGATCCGGCCGTCGGCCACGTCCACCAGTCGGACACGGCCCGGGAGTCCCGAACCGCCGTCCCCGAGGGCCAACCGGGAACCGTCGGCGGAGAATTCGACGCTGAGGATCCGGCCCGTCAGCCCTTCGGACACCTCCCGCACGACCGCGAGCGTGGACGGGTCGCGGAAACGGACCCGGCGAAAGGAACCCGAGGCGAGCCATCGGCCATCCCGGCTCCAGGCCAGCGATTCCACCGGGTCGGGCGAGAGGTCGGGCGTGGAGGCCAGCCTGGGGAACCCGGGCTGCCGGAGGTCGAACACCTCGACCCGTCCGGCCCGGGCCACGGCGAGGCGTCGGCCGGCGGGATCCAGGGCCAGCGCCCCCACCGGGCGGAACGACGGGGCCGGAGTCTCGAGAACCACGGGCCGGGGCTCGGGTTCGTCGGTCACGGCCCGGGCATCCCAGGGCAACCCCCGCTGGATCCATTCCCGGAGGGTGCGGATCTGGCCCGGGGTCAACTGCTTGCGGGGCGGCATGTGGGGCTCGGCCCCGGGCAGCACCGAGGTCAGCAATCGGCTCTCCTTCGGGCGACCTTCCTGCACCACCGGTCCTTCCTCCCCACCCCGCAGCACCTGATCGCGGGTCAGCAGCGAGAGCCCGCCCTTCTGCTTGGCCTCGCCGTGGCAGGAAAAACACTCATCCCGCAGGAGGGTCACCGCCTCGCGCCCCAACCGCTCGCCCGCCGCCGGGGCCGCGCGCAGGCACACGACCCACAGCGCCAGCACCGGGGCCAGCCAGGTCCCAAGACGGGCCGGGAAACGCGATGAGGATGGAGAGCGGAAGCTCACGGGATGGAGGTGTCGCTGGAATTGAACCCTCTTCCCCGCCAAAGGCAACCCGGGATGCCCATGAAACCCCGCGGCGGCGGCGCGGCGCACGGAGCCCCCCGGGGCCGTTGCCGCGGGACCCGTCGGCCCGGATACCGGTCAGCGGGTCGGCAGCGCGGCCAGGATCTCCCGCTGACCCTCGGCCACCGGCACCACCGCGGTGGCTCCGCCGGGCCAACGGATCTCCACCGCGTCGATCCTCCGGACACCGGCGGCCAGGACCGGGACCGGGTCGTCGCACGAGCCGTCTCCTGAGCCGAGGCGGATCTCCCGCCACGGCCCATGGGCGTCGGCCGCTTTCCAGCGCACGCGGGCCCCGACGGCCTGCGGGTTGCCCGGAGGACCCGCCAGGCGCACCCGGATGCCGGGCGTCGCCCGGAGGTTGCGCCAGAGGGTGGTCTCGGCCCCGTTCTGGGCGACCGCCAGGTCCACCCGGCCATCGCGGTCGTAGTCGCCGGCCGCGACGCCCCGGCCGTCGCCCGGGACATCCACCCCGCAGGTTTCCTCCGCCACGAAGCCACCTCGGCCGTCACCCCGCAGCCAGAGACCACGCCCCGAGTCGAGGCGCTCGGCGAACGGATGGGACGTGGACAAGTTCTGCGAGAGGAACAGGTCCTCGTGGCCATCACCGTCAAGATCCGCCACGCAGAGCGACGACACCGGGGCGCGCTGGGCGACCGTGGCCTGGGAGAAGGCGGCGAGGGAATCGACCCGTTCCCGGATCGCCGGGAAGAGCGCCGCCCACAGGCCCATCTCGCGCTCCGGCCGGTCGGCACGCGCCACCGGGTCGAACCAGCTCTCGGCCAGGTCGAATCCCTGACCGGAGCCGAAGTCCCCGTACCACAGCCGGCGGGGCGCCTCGGCCGAGGCCTTCCAGCGGGTGTTGCGCCCCCAGTTGCCCAAGACCAGATCCATCCGGCCATCCTCGTCGAAATCGCCGGCCGCCACGGCGTTCCAGAGACCGGAGAGGGTGCCCGGCATGCCCTCGATGGGCAGGCTCCATTCGACCAACCGGCCCGCCTCGTTGCGGAAGAACCGGGGCGGAGCCCACTCGCGCGCCACGACCAGGTCCGGGCGGGCGTCACCGTCGAGGTCGGTGAACACGGCCCCGGTCACCAGGCCGAGGGCCTCCCAGCGGACCATCGGGGCGAGCCGCCCCCCTTGGTTGCGCAGGAGCAGCGAGGCGGCCGGCTCGGGATACCGGCCGGGGACCGAACGCCCACCGACAAAGACCTCCAGCGATCCGTCGCCATCGACATCCGCCGCGGCCAGCGGTCCGACCGCGAAGGCCGACCCGACGAGGATCTCCCCGCTGCGCCCCCCGGCCGGATCGTACATCCGCAGCGCCCCCCCGTTGGTGAGACCGTCCTCATGGTTCGAGACCCCTGCCAGCAGGACGCCGTTGATCGGCAGGAGGGAACCCAGGTCCCGGCTGGTGGGACGATGGAAGGGCGGAGTCTCGCGGGCCTCGAAGCCGCCGTTCGTGCCTTGGACACGGATGCCAGGTCGCCCCCCACGCCCCGCGCCGATCACCAGGTCGGGCCGGCCGTCGCCATTGAGGTCGGTCCAGCTCAGGCAGGGTCCCGTTTGCGACAGGCGGTACGGCAGGCCCGGCTGGCGGCCGAAGTCGTCGAAGGGTTCATCCTCGTGACGGTGGGCCAGGCTGGCGGTGCGGTCCTCAAACCATCGGACGGGCTGATGCCCCGTCGACAGGGCCTCGGGTCCGGCCACGGCACGGTCTTCCCACAGCTCGATCACCGAATGGGCCGGAAGGTCGGACCACCGCGCGATCCGGCCGGAGGCCCAGCGCACCCGGACCGACACCGCGGCGGCGGCACCCGAGGCGAAACTCCGTACCGGATCGTCGCCCCCGAGGTAGCGACCGCCGGCGAAGATCTCCTGGGTCTGGTCGGGCAACCCGGCAGCCGTCACGGTCACCGACGCGCCGATGCCGCGGGGGTTGGGGGCCAGGCCGTGCAGGCGGATGAGGACCCGGCCGGCCGAGGCTTGGTTGCGGTGGAAGGCCGGGGCGTCCATCAGGTCGTTCATCACCACATCGAGGTCGCCGTCGCCATCCAGGTCGGCGAGGGCCGCCCCCTGCGAGATGGAGTCGACCGCGAAGCCCCAGGCGGCCGAGACGTCCTCGAAGGTGGCGTCGCCCCGGTTGCGGAAGGCCACGTTGGGCGTGGCCAGCCTCGGGAACGAACGCACCATCGCCGCGATCTCGGCAGGCGTCTTGAGCGCGCCGCGCCGCTGGGCCTCGGAGATGCGGCGGGCCCCGTCGCCATCCTGGAAATCGCGCCATTGGCCGTTGGGGACCAGGATGTCCTCGAACCCGTCGAGGTCGACATCCAGCGCCAGCGGTCCCCACGACCACTCGCTGGCCTCGACGCCGGCCTGCCACGCGACCTCGGCCCACGTCCCATCACCGCGGTTGAGCTGGAGCACGTTGCGCTGGACCTGCGCCCGGTCGGTCGCCCGTCCCGGCAGCCGAAGGGTCGGGGCCATGCCGGCGGTCTGGGTGTGCCGCCAGGCGCGGTTGCGGCTGAACATGTCCACCGCGAAGAGATCCACGTGGCCGTTGCGGTCGAAATCCCCGAAATCGACCCCCATCGAGAAGGTCGGGTTGCTGCGGAGGGCCGCCGGCGACAGTTCCCGGAACCGGACGGATCGGTCGGGCCCCGTCTCGTTGATCCAGATCCGGTCCGGCGTGTGCAGGTCGTTGCACACGTAGAGGTCGGGCCGACCGTCGCCCGTGAGGTCCTGGAAGCGCGCCGCCAGGCCCCAGTCGCGGGGAGGCGCCGACAACGGCTTGCCCTCGGCATCCCGGAAGGCTCCGGCGGTCCACGGGACGGCCGTGAAGCGCCCCTGGCCCACATTGAGGTACAGGACATCGGCCTCGCCCATCTCGACGACCTCCCCGGTCGGCCGGATCTCGAAGCGGTTGGTCAGGTCCGGGGCGGTCACCGGCCGGCCGTTGACCGCCACCACGACGGTGGTGTCGTCGGTCTGGCGCAACTGGTAGCGGGTGTTCGGCTGGTCGAGGACGGTGGTCGGCCGGAAGTTCGCCACATAGAGGTCGAGGTCGCCGTCGCCGTCCACGTCGGCCAGGGCCATCGAGGTCGCGCCGGAACGGGATCGCAGGCCCGCCTCGTCGGTCACCTCACGGAATCGCCCGGTCCCGTCGTTCCACCAGAGCCGGGTGCCACCCCCGAGCTGGTTGACCAGCAGGTCCGGATCGCCGTCCCCGTCCACGTCGGCGAACGCCGCACCGGTCGAGTCGTTGGAGGCCGAGGACGGATTGAGCCACGACACCCCGGGCAAGGCCCGATCGGTCACGTTGGTGAAACGCCAGTCGCCGAGGTTGCGGTAGAGGGCATTCGGAGAGTCGAGCCCGCAGAGGAACACGTCGACCCGGCCGTCGCCATCGACGTCGGCCAGGGCGACCCCGGAGCCTGAGGCCAGGTTGCGGTTGGTCACGGCGCGGGCCTCGGAGAGCCGGTTGGTGAAATCGATGCCCAAGGAGGCCGCCGGCAATCGGGTGAACCCCGGGGCCTGCGCCGCGGGCCGGGGCAGCGGGGTGATCCGACGCAAACCCGGCGGCGCCGCAGGGATCCACGCCGCGCCGGCCGCGGGCTCGGCAGCACCGAGCCAAAGGAAACGGTCAGCCCATGGACCGCCCGCCCCTGGCAGGCCAAGGCCCAGGAGAAGCGTCCGCAGGATCACCGACACCAGGGCGGAGATCATGGGCGGGGTCGGTCTGGGCTTCATGGTGTCGGAATGCCCGGGGCCGCGACGGTGATCTCGGCCGTGCCGGCCGCCACGGGCACGCGGCGCACGGTGCCGCCGGGCCACCGCACCTCGAGCTCCCCGGTGGCCCGGTCCGAGGCGAGCACGGTCACGGGGCTGTCGACGCTGCAATAACCGCCCCCCAGGCGGACCTCACGGCGTGGCCCTGCGGTCCCCCGTGCGATCCACCGCAGCGAGGCCCCGATGCCCGTCGGGTTGCCGGCAGGGCCGGCGAGGCGGACCCGCAGGCCAGGCCGGGCGGAACGGTTGCCGAAGAGCAGGGTAGGCCCGTTGTTCTGCCCGAGGGCCAGGTCGGTTCGTCCGTCGGCGTCGAAGTCGGCGACCGCCACGCCGCGCTGCTCGCCCCAGGCCACGACGCCCGAGCGCTCCTCGGCGCGGAACTCCCCGCGACCCGACCCGAGCAAGAGCAACCCGCGCCCGCCGTCGTAGCGGGCGTCGTCGGGATGGACGCCGAAGTGGTTTTGCGACAGGAACACATCCTCGGCGCCGTCCCCGTCGAAGTCGGCGACGGCCAACCCGTAGGCCGGTGCCACCTGCGCCCGGACCGGGAAGGGCCGCCATTCGAAATGATCCCCGCGCTGGAGCAACACCCCGGCATCGAGGTTGAGGGCCGACACCATTGGCAGGGCGTCCAGCGCCGGACCGAAGAGGTCGGCCATGGCCGCCTTGCCGAACGAAGCGGCATCCGGAAACCGACGTGCCGCCTCCGGCACCAAACCGGCCAAGGCTGGACGCCGGCGCACCGGCCAATCGCGGCCGTCGGGGCCGACATGGCTCTCGAGCACGTCCCACATCCCGTCGCCCGAGAGATCGCCGTGGCGGATCCGCAGCGGGCGCCGGCGGGCGTCGGCCCCGAGGAAGTGGTTGCGTCCCCAGTTCCCGGCGGCCAGGTCCATGCGGCCGTCGCCGTCGAAGTCGCCGGCCGTGAGTCCCAGCCAGAGGCCGGTCCATTGCGACAACCGATCGACACCCGCCGGCAGGCCCTTGCCACGGAGCGGTGGATCCCAGGGTTCCAGCCGGCCCGACCGGTTCCGGAAGAGCCGCAGCGGGCCCCACGAGGTGGACACCGCCAGGTCGGGCCGCGCGTCGTCGTCGAGGTCGGTGAACACCGCACCCTGCACCAGACCCAGCGCCTCGAAACGGCCGTCGATGCCCAGGCGACCGCCACGGTTGCGCACCAGGAAGGAGGTCGCCGGCTCGGGGTATCGGCCGGGCACCTCGCGAACCCCGACGAAGATCTCGAGTTCACCGTCGCCGTCGACATCGGCCGCGGCCATGGACCCGACCGGACAGGCCCGTCCGCTCAAGACCTCCCCGCTGGCGCCGCCGGCCGGATCGACAATCCGCAGGGCGCCGCCGTTGGTGGCACCGTCCTCGGCATTGCTGATGCCGGCGAGGATCATCCCCCGCAACACCAGCACGGTGGACAGGTCCCGCGCGGCAGGCTTGAGCAGCGCCGGCACGGCCAAGGCCGAAAAACCACCACGCGCGTCGTTGGTGAAGACCCCCAGCGTGCCCCCCTGACCCGCCGACACCAGCAGGTCGTCCCGGCCATCCCCGTTGACATCGGCCCAGCTCACGCCCGGGCCGGCCTGGGCGAGGTCGAAGGGCTTGAGCGGTTGTCGGGCGAACTCGTCGAACGGCGTGTCGCTGTGGACATGGGCCAGGCGGTTCGGAAGCGCCTCGAACACTGGCTGCGGGGTCGCGATTGCCGCAGGGGGAGCCGCCACGACGGCCTCCTCCCGGCGGATCTCCACCGCGCCGGGGCCCACGCCGGTCCGGCGGGTCACCCGGCCGTCGCGCCAGACGACCTCGACCTCGGCCGTCGCCGCAGCCCCCAGGGCGAAGCAGCGGACGGCCTCGTCGCCCGAGAGATACCGGCCGCCGGACATCATTTCCTGGGTCTGCACCGGCAATCCCGGCGCGCTCACCCGGATCCGCGCCCCGATGCCTCGGGTGTTGCCGGCCGGGCCCCGGAGGCGCACGGCCAACCGGGCCGCAGCGGCCTTGTTCCGGTACACCTTGGCCGGTCCGTTCAGTGTGTTGAGCACCAGGTCCAGGTCGCCGTCGCCATCAAGGTCGGCCGCCGCCATCCCCTGCTCCACGCCAGGCGCGTCGAAGCCCCAGGCCGCGGTCACATCCTCAAAGGTCAGGTCGCCCCGGTTGCGGAAGGCGGCGTTGGGCGTGTCCAGCCGGGCGAACATCCGCCGCATCTCGAGCATCTCGCGCTGTCCCATCGCCCGGCCGGACTTCATCGCCTCGGCTCGGGCGGCCACGTCGACATCCAGCATGTCCATCTCGTGGCCGTTGGACACCAGGAGGTCCTCGTAACCATCGAGATCCACGTCAAGGAAGACGGGGGTCCACGACCATTCGCTGGCGCTGAGGCCCGCCAGGCGGCCGATCTCGGCGAAGGTGCCGTCACCCCGCCCCAGGAACAGGGTGTTGTGGGAGAACTGCGGCCGGTCATCCCAGGTGCCCGGTTGGTAGAACCCCGGCGGGATGCCCTCCATCTGGAAGTTCCGCCGGCGGTGGTCCCGGCTGAGCATGTCCAGCACCAGGAAGTCGTCCACGCCGTCGCGGTCGATGTCGGCGGCATCAACGCCCATGGAGAAGGCGCTGGTGTGCCGCAGGGCGTTGGCCGGTGCGGCCCGGAACCGCAGCGGGCCGCCCGGAGGCGTGTCGTTGATCCAGAAGCGGTCCTCGGAGTGGAAGTCGTTGCAGACGTACAGGTCGGGACGGCCATCCCCGGTGAGGTCCCGGAAGAGCACGCTCAGGCCCCAGTCCTGCGGGGCCGAATCCATCGGGCGCCCGGACGCGGCGAGGAAGGCGCCCCCGGTCCATGACACCGCGGTGAACCCGCCCCTGCCATCGTTGAGGTAGAGGACGTCGGCCTCCCCGTTCTCGCGGGGTCCAGCCGGGGTCATCGTGAAGCGTCCGACCAGGTCGGGCTCGTCGGTGGACCGACCGTTGTAGGCCACGATCCGCTGACGGCCGTTCTCCTCCAGGATCGAGTACTTGGCCTTGGGATCGTCCCGCACGGTGGCCGTGCGGTAGTTGGCCACGTACAGATCGAGGTCGCCGTCGCCGTCGGCATCGGCCAGCGACAGGCTCGAGCCGGCCCGGCGCGGGTTGAGCACCGCGCCCGCCGTGAACCGGCCGGCGCCGTCGTTGAGGAAGATTCGTGTCCCCTGCCCCAGCGTGTTGAGCAGCAGGTCCAGGTCCCCGTCGCCGTCGACATCGGCCAGCACCGAACCGGTTCCCTCCAACCCCGACAACACGCCCTCGCCGAAGGCCTTCCCGGTGACGCGGTCGAAGGTCCAGTTGCCGAGGTTGCGATAGAGGGCGTTGCCGCCCGAGTAGGCGGCGAGGAAGATGTCCGGACGACCGTCGCCATCCACGTCGCCCAGGGCCACCCCGGATCCGTTGAGCGGGATCTGGTTGGTCAGGTAGCGGGAGTCGGCGACCCGGTTGGTGAAGTCGATCCCGGTGGCACGCGCATCGAGCAGTTCGAAGCCGACCGGAACGTCGGCTCCCAGACCCCAGGTCCGGGCGCCCAGCAAGATCCCCAGCAGCAGGACCCGATTGGAACCGAGGGATGCCACGTGCCGAGGGTGTCCCGGCCGGCCGGGCGATTCCAGCCGAGAAGTCCGGCCGGGGATCCGGCTCAGCGCGTGAGCTGTTTCTCGAGATAGCCGACGTCCTGACGGACCTTGGCCTCGACCTCCATGCGGTCGCGGACCTGGCGGCAGGCGTGCAGCACCGTGCCATGGTCGCGTCCGCCGAAGGATTCGCCGATGGCGCTGAGCGAGTGTTCGGTGAGCTGGCGGGCCAGGTACATGGCGATCTGGCGGGGGAAGGCGATGTTTTCCGGGCGCCGTTTGCTGGTCATGTCGGCCAGGCGGATGTCGAAGTAGTCGGCGACCCGCTTCTGGATCTCGCCCACCGAAATGGCCACCTTGCCCTCCTCCTGCAGGATCTCGCGCAGGAGCGTCTCGACCGTCTCGAGGTCGAGGGACTTGCCGGAGATCTGGGCGTAGGCCGCCACGCGGACCAGCGCGCCCTCCAGGCGACGGATGTTGGTCCGGATGCGGTTGGCCAGGAAGAGGATGATCTCCTCGGGCAGGTTGACCCCGAGCGCGGCCGCCTTCTTCTTGAGGATGGCCAGGCGGGTCTCGACGTCCGGGGCCTTGAGGTCGGCCGTCATTCCCCACTCGAAGCGCGAGATGAGCCGCTGCTCCAACCCCTGGATCTCGTTGGCAGGCCGGTCGCAGGTCAGGACGATCTGCTTGTGGGCATCATGCAGGGCGTTGAAGGTGTGGAAGAATTCCTCCTGGATGCGCTCCTTGCCCTGCAGGAACTGGATGTCATCGATGAGCAGCACGTCCAGTTCGCGGTGCTTCTTGCGGAACTTGGTCAACTGGCTGTTCTGCAGCGCCTCGATGAATTCATTGGTGAAGCGCTCGCACGACAGGTAGCCGATGCGGGCGTTCTTCTTGTGGGCCAGCACATGGTGCCCGATCGCCTGCAGGAGATGGGTCTTGCCGAGGCCCACACCGCCGAAGAGGAACAGCGGGTTGTAGGTGTGGCCGGGCTTCTGCGCCACGCCCATGCATGCGGCGTGGGCATGGTGGTTGTTGGACCCGACCACGAAGGTGTCGAAGGTGTTGTTGGGATTGAAAAGTCCCTCCTGCCTCCGGGGCGCCTCGGACGAGGGGGCGGCCGCACGATTGCCCGCCGAACGCTCCGCCCCCCGATCCACCGGTCCGGACTGCGTGGCCGGGAGGGACTCGGACAACGATGCCCGATCCGTCGAGAGGGGGACGGGCGTGGTCGCCGCGTCTGACGCACGGACGGCGAAGTTCACCTGGATGGGCCGGATCGCCACCCGACTGACCACGGACCTCAGGACGTCGAGGTAGTTGTCCTTCAGCCAGACCTCACAGAATTCGTCGGCCACCTCGAGGGTGAGGGTGTCACCCTCCAGACACCGGGCGGTCACCGGAGCGAACCAAAGGTTGTACAACTCCGTCTTGAGCATTCCCCGGAGGGTCTGCTGCGCTGCTTGCCACACGGCTTGAGGTTGGTCGGACATGGATTGTTGGAAAGGGACTCTCGAAATCGGATCGGATCGCGTCTTATTCACCGTCCCCGGTCACCGGGCGATCCTGGGATCCTTTGCCTGGATGCCCGACAGAGGCCGGATTCCGGCGGCCGGGCGGCCCTGCGCGGCCCCGGGACCGCCGTCGAACCCGGAAAATTGCCGAAAACACGCGCAATTATGGGATTCAGGGCGGTTGGTTTGCATCGGATCGGGATGTTGTCGGCTGTGCGGTCCGCCAAGGTTTGAACCACGGCGGGCGAGGCTTCTATGGCAAAGGGCGGAGTACCGCTAGAACAAGTTTTCGGCCGTTGTTCGCAAGTTGTTCACACCGCTGCCCGAAGGATGGAAATCCGGCGGAATTGGCAAGCAAAACCGCCGGATTGGTCACCGATCGCCTACTTCTTGGCCGAAGCGGCCTTCTTGGCGGGAGCCGCCTTCTTGGCCGGAGCGGCCTTCTTGGCGGGAGCCGCCTTCTTGGCCGGGGCGGCCTTCTTGGCGGGAGCCGCCTTCTTGGCCGGGGCGGCCTTCTTGGCCGGGGCCGCTTTCTTGGCAGGGGCCTTGGCTGCGGCGAGGGCGCAAGCGCGGGACTGGCTGTTGGATGGTGTGGGTTTCACTCTGAGTTGTTGTTTTAGTTGTGTTGTTAGGTCCAACGCAACGGCACGGCCAAGGCCCCGCGGACGGAACCGGGACGGGCCGATGCATTGAAAGTCGAAGGGCAATGGGAGGAAAATTCCTGGACTCCCCTCATGACGGCACCCCGCCCCTGCTCCGGGAGTCCGGGGAATCTGTTGGCACGGTTCATGGCGGTTCCGACCGGGGAATTTCGTTTCAAATAATCCCGATCTCCCACCCTTGACAACCCGATTCCGTCGCAACGCATGGAAATCTTCCCGAAGCGGCCGACCGGTGACATCGTCGGCGCACGGTGCGCGAACGTTGGCAGAAATTCACGGAGGAGGCCGAAACCTACCTGCTGGCGGTGATCCTCGAGGACCTGCCGGGACGCAAGGCGTCGATCATCCGGTGGGTGCTCGCGATGCTCTCGCACGTCTTCGCCGGCATCGTGAAGCTGCGACGCCTGCTCTACAGCCTGCGCATCCTGCGCGACGCGACCCTCGGCGTGCAGGTGATCGCGGTGGGCAACCTCACGGTGGGCGGCACCGGCAAGACGCCGGTGGTCGAGAAGTTCGCCCGGGCCCTGCAGGACGCGGGCCGGAAGGTGGCGATCCTCTCGCGGGGCTACCGCTCGAAACCCAGGCCGGTGTCCGAGAGGCTCCTCGACAAGCTGCTGCTGCGCGAGGACACCACGCCCCCGAGGGTCGTCTCCGACGGCCAATCGCTGCTGCTGGACTCCGAGACGGCGGGCGACGAGCCCTACATGCTGGCCTCCAACCTCCGGGACGTGGTCGTGCTCGTCGACAAGGACCGGGTGAAGGCCGGCCGTTACGCGGTCGAGCAGTTCGGCTGCGACACCCTGCTGCTCGACGACGGCTTCCAGTACTGGAGGCTGGCGGGCCGACGCACCGACGTCGTCCTCATCGACTGCCAGCAACCCTTCGGCAACGAGCACCTGCTGCCGCGCGGCACCCTGCGCGAGCCACCCTCCCACCTGGCGCGGGCCAGCGTCATCTTCCTGACCAAGAGCAACGGCAGGACCGGTGCCCTGCGGGAGCGCATCGCCCGGCTCAACCCCAGGGCCGGGATCATCGAGTGCGTGCACCACCCGCTCTACTTCGAGGATGTCTTCACGGGTGAGCGGCGCGGGCTCGACCTGCTCCAGGGACGCCGCGTGGCAAGCCTCAGCGGCATCGCACAGCCAGAAAGCTTCGAGTCGAAGCTCACCGAGCTTGGCGCCGAGATCGTGCTGGCGCGACGCTACGCCGACCACCACCGCTTCACGCAGCAGGAGGTCCTCGACGCGGTGAACCGCGGCAAGAAACGGCGGGCGGACATGCTCGTGACCACCCAGAAGGACGCGGTGCGGTTCCCCAAGCTCGATCGCCGCGACCTTCCGATCTACTTCATGCGGGTGGAGATCAAGATCATCGCCGGGGCCCAGGGCTTTGACGACGCCGTGAGCCGGATCTGCTTCCGTTAGCCCGAGCGGGGCCCGGACGGGGAACCCGTGATCGGGTTGCGATCGACGGTCGATCCGGCGTCCGCTGGCCGGTCAACGCCGGAAGACACTCGATACCTGGAGCGGCACCGAGGCGGGCATGAAGCCGAACTCCAACGCACCGCGGGGGACCTCCATCGACAACACCTCGTCCGCATCGTTGGCCGAGACCTTCAGGGACGATCCCGACCGGCGCACCCGGAGGCGGTTCCAGCCGTCGCCCCGGATCGACGCCAATGCCGGCATCCGGAGGATCGCCTTCCCGTCTCGCGCGCGGAAGACCACCGGGGGCACCCGGTCGGTCGTCTTGCCGTCCCACCGCCAGTCGAAGATCAATTCATCGCCCCGGAGCTTCGACTCCGACCAAAGCACGGAATCCTCTCCCCCGGCACCGGCACCGCTGCGGAGAGTCCAGTCGGCGGCCTTCCAGGCGTCACCCCGCGCCGGAACCTTCCAGCCACGCAGGGTCCGTCCATCATAGAGACTCCTCCAGGCCTGGGCCTCGGGGGCGGACTCCGCAGCAGGAACCCGGGTCGAGGGCAACTCCAGCACTCGAGGGCGATGTACCCGCGCCGCCAGTTGCGGGCCGTGCCCCCGGAGACCTCGGCGCCATTGACCGAAAGGCGGATGACACCGTTGGTGGCGACGATCCGGTAGTGGTTCCATTCCGGCGCCCCCAGGCTGCGGGACTCCCTCGGGAAGCTGCGGTCGCCTCGGTTCGGCGCGAAAGGCTTCATCGTCGAACCGTGGATCGGGAAGATGTCGCCATGGGTCGTGAACCAGTCGGACTTGCCGTACCCGTGATCGAGCACCTGGACCTCGATGGCACGCAGGAAGGGCTGGCCCAGGGCCGGCATCGGCCCCGACCAGATGAACACGCCGGCGTTGCCCCCGGGCTTCAGGTGCCGCCACTCCAGCTCGAGGACGAAGTTCTCGTACTGGCGCTGCGTGCGCAGGGCGCCGGTCGGGATCCCGTCGCAATGGATCATGCCGTCGCGGACGGTGAAGGTCTCCGGGGCGCAGTTGACATTGACCCAACCCCGCAGGTCGCGGCCGTTGAAGAGGGGCTTGAATCCGGGCTCGGCAGGATGGGCGGCAATCGCGCCACCGAGGAGCCCGAGGACCAGCGCTGCGGACCGGAGCCGCCGGACGGTGCAGGAGGCAATCATGCCCCCGACGCTGCCGCCAATCGCCCAGGGTGGGAAGCCCGGAGCGCAGGGGCCGTCTGGGGGGCGGGGCGGCGACCGAGGGAGGCGTCTACCGTCCCTTCCAGCGCTGGTCCCGTGCCTTCAGGCGCTCCGGCGAGGGCTTGTCCGCCACCGACAGCGTCAGGTTGGTCCCCGACATCCAGGGAACCTCCCGGAAATCCACGAACAACGTGCGGGGGATCATCTCGACGACATGGCCGAAAGCCCCAAGGGCCACCGTCCCGGGCAGTTGGGTGGTGTCGATGAAGTACATGGGACCAAAGGGCGTCGTGTTGGTGTCCGGACGGCTGTAGACGTAGGTGATGGGCCCATTGGTCACGCGAGGTGCGTCCTCACCGGGGAAGCGGATCGACACCGGACCCGTGGCCAGCAGGCGCGGATGGTCGATGCGGAGGACCGGTGTCCCGTCTGCCTCCTTGTCGAAGGTGAGGTGCCAGGCGCCATTGCGCACCCGGTAGGCCTCGCAGCCGCCATACACGGTCACGTAGAGGAACAGGGTGGCGATGAAGATGCCGAAGAACTTCTTCAGCGCCCGCTCGGCCTCGGGGGAGGGGTCGTGGTTCACGATTGTTCGATCGCGTGGGATCGTTGGCCGGCCGCCGTTCAGGCGTTGTAGGTGCTCGAGCTCACGCTGCCGCCGCGGCCCGTCCAGTTGGTGTGGAAGAACTGGCCGCGTGGCCGGTCCACGCGCTCATAGGTGTGCGCCCCGAAATAGTCGCGCTGCGCCTGGAGCAGGTTGGCCGGGAGGATCGCCGACCGATACTGGTCGTAGAAGGCCAGTGCCGTGCCGAAGGCCGGCACCGGGATGCCTTTCTTGGCCGCCGAGGCCACGACGTTCCGCCACCCCTTCTGGCAGCGCTTGATCTCGGCGCGGAAGTAGTCGTCGAGCAGCAGGTTGGCCAGCTTCGGGTTCTTGTCGTAGGCCTCCTTGATCTTGCCCAGGAAGCGCGACCGGATGATGCACCCGCCCCGCCACATCAGGGCGATCCCGCCGTAGTTGAGCTTCCAGCCGTACTCGGCCGCCGCCGCGCGCATCAGCATGTAGCCCTGCGCGTAGCTGACGATCTTGGAGGCATACAGGGCATCCTTGATGTCGGCGATGAAGGCGTCCCTCGCCGCGGGCTTCTTGGAGGCGCCAAGCAGGGGCTTCGGCCCCTTGAGCTTCCGGGCTGCCTTCACCCGCTCCTCCTTCATGGCGCTGACGCACCGGCTGAACACCGCCTCGGCGATGAGCGTCACCGGCTGGGCCAGATTGGCCGAGTCGATCACCGTCCACTTGCCCGTGCCCTTCTGGCCCGCCGTGTCGAGGATCCGGTCCACCAGCGGCGAGCCGTCGGTGTCCTTGAAGGCGAGGATGTCGCGGGTGATCTCGATGAGGAAGCTGTCCAGCTCCCCCTGGTTCCAGTCGGCGAAGATGCGGTGCATCTCGTCGGCGGAGAGCCCCAGGCCGTTCTTGAGCAGGTTGTAGGCCTCGCAAATGAGCTGCATGTCGCCGTACTCGATGCCGTTGTGGACCATCTTGACGTAGTGGCCGGAGCCCCCGTCGCCGACCCAATCGCAACACGGGGAACCGCCTTCCACCTTGGCCGAGACCCCCTGGAAGATGTCCTTCACCGCCGCCCAGGCCTTCGCCGATCCGCCCGGCATGATGCTCGGACCGCGCCGCGCCCCCTCCTCGCCACCGGAGACCCCGGTTCCGATGAAGTGCAGGCCCTTGGACTCGCAGTACTTCACCCGCCGCTCGGTGTCGCCGTACAGGGAGTTGCCGCCGTCGATGAGGATGTCCCCGGGCGACAGATGCGGGATCAACTGCTCGATGAAGTCGTCGACCGCCTGGCCGGCCTTGACCAGCATCATGATGCGGCGCGGCGTCTTGAGCTTGGAGACCAGCTCCGGGATCGAATGGGCGCCCTGGATCCGCGTCCCACGCGCCTCCCCGGCGAGGAACTCGTCGACCTTGGAGGTCGTGCGGTTGTAGGCCACGACGTTGAAGCCGTGGTCGTTCATGTTGAGGATCAGGTTCTGGCCCATGACCGCCAGGCCGATCAGGCCGATGTCTCCGGTGGGAATGCTCATTCGTGCAACGCGTTGCGTCGGCCAACGTATCGGTCGCTCGGAAGGGCATGCCAGCCGGATTTTCTGGAGTCGGGGGTGCCGCCCCCCGTTGCCGGAGCCCGGGACCCGCTTGCGCGGCGGGGTAACCTTGCTAACCTCCGTCGCCCTCCGGGATCGGCCACGCCGACCGCCGGCGCGGCACCTACCGCCCAATACCGTTATGGCCCACGAACTCGCCCCCCTGCCCTACCCCAAGGACGCCCTCGAACCGCACATCGACGCGCTGACCATGGAGATCCACCACGGCCGTCACCACAAGGCCTACGTGGACAACCTCAACAAGGCCATCGCCGGAACACCCGTCGAGGGGCTGTCGCTCGAGGCCCTGATCGGCAACCTCGCCGGGGTCCCGGACGCCATCCGCGGTCCGGTGCGCAACAACGGCGGCGGGCACTGGAACCACACCTTCTTCTGGAATCTCCTGGGCAAGGGCAAGGGCGGCGCCCCGACGGGCGCCCTGGCGGCGGCGATCGATGCCTCCTTCGGCTCCTACGCCGACTTCCAGGCCAAGTTCGAGGCCGCCGGCATCGGCCGCTTCGGCTCCGGCTGGGCATGGCTGGTCGTCAACGCCGGCAAACTGGAGATCGCCTCCACCGCCAACCAGGACAACCCGCTGATGGGCAAGTCCATCGCCGGCTGCGAAGGCACGCCGATCCTCGGGGTCGACGTCTGGGAGCATGCCTACTACCTCAAGTACCAGAACCTCCGGGCCGCCTACCTCAAGGCGGTCTGGAATGTCATCGACTGGGACCGCGTGGCCAGCCTGTACGCTGCTGCCAAGTGACACGACCGGCTGGGGGCTCCCTCAGCCCCGCCTGCCCCCCGACGCCGCCCCGACAAGGGCGGCGTTTTTCATGGCCGACGGGCCGGTTCGGGGCCTCCCGCACGGCCCCTTCCGGCCAGATGCCGGCTCAAGGATCGCGGATCGCGGCGGCCAAGGCCCTCAGGTGGGCCCCGATGGTGAATCTCGCCTCGAACTCCTGCCTGAGCGCGTTGCCATCGACCTTGCCCACCACGGCCCGGAGGGCCTGGGCCAGTGCGGGGACATCGCGCGGCACGCAAAGGCCGGGGTAGTCCGGCGGGAAATACTCGGGGATCGAACGCCAGCGGGTGGTCACGCAGGGCAACCCATAGGCCATCGCCTCGATCAGGTTCAACGGCTGTCCCTCGTTGGCGAAATAGGTCGGGAACAGGAAAAGGTCGGACTCGCGCAACAGGCGGTCCTTCTCCGCCCCGGCGACGAAACCGACGATCTCCACGCAGTCGGCAACCCCGGGACGGCCTGCCCACTCCCGGAACTCGGCCTCCTCGGCGGCGGACAGGAAACTCCCCGCGATCGTGAGGTGGAACCGCAGGCCACCCTGGGAATCCCGGTTGGCGGCCACCACGGCGTCGACCGCCCCGAAGACCCCCTTGTCGCGGGTGCAGTGGGCCAGGAACAGGACGCGGACGACGTCTCCCCGGATCACCGCAGTCCGACGGGAATCCAGCCCCTTCCAATAATCCGGACACGGATCCGGGATGCCATTGCCCACCACGGCCACGGATCTCGGGCGCAGCAGTTCAGCATCGGCCCGGTTGCTCTGCGCCAGCACGATGGCCCTCCACGCCCGGCCCAGACAGGCCCGGGCCAACCAACGTTCCCAGGGCCAGGCCTCCGACTGCAGCCAGGCCCCGAGCCCCACCGCGTGCCAGTGAAGGATCACCCGACGGAAGCGCCAGCGCACCA
Source organism: Verrucomicrobium sp. (assembly GCA_021298285.1). GTDB lineage: Bacteria > Verrucomicrobiota > Verrucomicrobiia > Limisphaerales > UBA9464 > SXXZ01. The sequence goes on along the minus strand of JAJTFN010000074.1, from coordinate 19,387 downwards.
GCGCCATCACCAGGAAGTCCCGGTAGAGCGAGGACCGCTTCGGCGGCGACGGGATGTAGTAGAGGCTTCGGCACCCGTGATCCCGGGACAGCCTGAGGGCCTGCCGGCAAAATCCCACCAGGGCCCGGATCTTGCCACCCCGCACCGCGCCGATGTCGGACATTCCCTCGGAGAGGCGGGCATCAACATGGAGCACCTGGATGCCCAACGACGGCTCCGCGGCGAACCCATCCACCATCAGTTTCACCATCTGGCTCTGGCCGTGGTGGGGTGGCGGCACATGCGCGAAGACGACAAGTTTCATCGGGTGATCGGAATCGTTCGGCGACAGCGCGTGGCCGATCACCTCGAAAAGCTTGCCTGAGGGCGACCCAAAAGCGAAGGATGGAGGCCGGTTCGGGACGTAGCTCAGCCCGGTAGAGCACTTGGTTTGGGACCAAGACGTCGCAGGTTCAAATCCTGTCGTCCCGACCACCTCCCTTTCGGAGCCCTCCCGCCTCCCACCACGGGACCAAGATCACCGATTCGCAGGTCCACGGCAATGGGGGCAAAAAACCAAAAAGCCGCCCTTTCGGGCGGCTTGGCAAGTCGGTCGGAGGACCGGACCGTAAGATCTCGATCTTGGGGTTTTGGTCGGTCCTTTGGTCGATCAGGAGGCCGAGGGCGCGGTCGTCGCCGCAGGCTCGGCAGCCGGCGTGAAGTCCACCCACTCGAGGATCGCCAACTGGCCGGAGTCGCCTTGGCGCTGACCGAGCCGAAGGATGCGGGTGTAACCGCCGCTACGACCCTTGAAAGCGGGGGCGATGGTGTCGCACAGGATGTGAACGACGTCGTGCTCCTGCTTCCAGGCCTCACGGAGTTCCTTGCCCTTGACCTTTGGCGTGCCCTGGAAGTGGCTGCGCGGCTGCTGACGCAACCGGGCCGCCACCAGACGGCGATGATGGACGTTGGCCGCGGTCGCCTTGGCCTTGCCGGCGGCGTCGGTCGCAGAGCCCGCCTGCGCGAGCGCCTCGTTGGCGAGCTTGCCCAACGTGAGCAACTTCTCGGCAACCGGGCGAGCCGCCTTGGCCTTGGCGAGGGTGGTGGTGACCCGCTTGTGCTTGATGAGGGAGCTCACCAAGTTGGCCAGCATGGCATTGCGGTGGTCGCCTTTGCGACCCAGTTTCTTGTTGCGCTTGAGGTGGCGCATAGTTCAGTCGGATTAAGGATTCTTGGTTTCAGCCGGCACTTCCAGCAGGGCCGGGTCGATGTTCATTCCGAGCGTCAGGTTGACGGTACTTCAGCATCTCCTGCTCGGTCTTCATCGCCAACTGGCCCACGGTGGTGATGTTGGCGTTGTTGAGGCAGTTGGCGGCCCGGACGCTGAGCTCGATCTCATTGACGCTCATGTTGAGCAGTTTCTTGAGCTTGGCCTTCTCGTCGTCCTGGGGCTTGACCTCGACCTCGAACTCCACGGCGTTCTTGTCGTAGCCGACAAAGACATCAAGGTGGTGCTGCAGGATGGCCGACGCCTGGGTGAGAGCGTCATCCGGGGAGATGCGCCCGTCGGTCCAGATCTCGATGATCAGCTTGTCGTAATCGGTACGCTGACCGACACGGGCCGCCTCGACGGCGTACCGGACTCGGGTGACCGGGGAGAACAGGGAGTCGATGGCGATGACGCCAATCGGCTGGTCGGTCTTTTTGTTCTCGTCGCCAGGGCAGAATCCGCGTCCCACACGGACCTCCAGTTCCATCTCAAGCTTCTTCTTCCGGTCCAACGTGCAGATGAGCTGGTCCGGATTGACGATTTCGATGTTCTGGTTCAGTTCGATGTCGCCCGCGGTGACGGCACCCTCGCGATTGACCGACAGCAGCAGAGTCTGGGGTTCCCGGGAGTGGGCCTTGAACTTGATCTGCTTGAGGTTCAGCACGATGTCCGTCACATCCTCAACAGCACCGTCCACGGTCGTGAACTCATGCATCGCCCCGTCGATCTTGACGGAGGTGATGGCCGCACCCTCCAACGAGGAGAGCAGGACCCGACGGATGGAGTTGCCGATCGTGTGACCGTAACCGGTCTCGAAGGGTTCGGCGATGAACTTGGCGTAGGTGTCCGTCGCAGTCGACTCGTCCTTGGTCAACCGCTTGGGCATCTCGAAACGTCCTAGGCGTACAGGCATGGTATTGGGGTGCAATTTTAATCTGGAACCCGCCCGACAAAATTCCCGCAGGGGGTGGGTTCCCGTATAATTGCTTTTTCTGGCCAATTCGGTGGCCAACCGTTCAGCGGGAATAAAACTCGACGACGGCCTGCTCGTTGGCGATCGGTTGGATTTCGTCCCTGGACGGCACCCTCAGGAGGGCGGCCGACAGGGCTTCCCGATCGAGGCGGATCCAGTCGGGCACGACCCGGCTGGTGGAACCCTCGATGTTCTTCTGGGCGATGGTCTTGGAAATCGCATGATCCTTGATCTGGATCACGTCGTTCACCTTCACCGCGTAGCTGGGAATGCTGACCTTGCGGCCGTTGACCTTCACATGACCGTGGCTCACCAACTGCCGGGCCGCCGGACGGGTCAAGGCGAAGCCTGCGTGATACACGAGATTGTCCAGACGGGTCTCGAGGATCTGCAGCATCTTCTCGCCGGTGACTCCGCGCATGCGCAGGGCACGCTCGTAGACGTTGCGGAACTGACGTTCCTGCAGGCCATAAAAGAACCGAAGCTTCTGCTTCTCCATCAGGCCGATGGCATAGTCGCTGTGCTTGCGACGGGACTTCGGGCCATGGGTGCCCGGCGGGTAGGGACGGCGCTCCAGGTACTTGGAGGAGCCGAAGATCGGGGTGCCCAGCCGGCGGCTGATGCGGACGCGAGGACCAGTGTAACGAGCCATTTGTCGGAGAGTGTTGGAGTTGGGACTACACGCGGCGCTTCTTGCGGGGGCGGCAGCCGTTGTGCGGGACCGGGGTCACGTCCTTGATGACGGTGATCTCCAGCCCGATCGCCTGAAGCGCGCGGATGGCGGATTCGCGGCCGGACCCGGGTCCATTCACGCGGACCTCGACCTCGCGCATGCCATGGGACATCGCCTGGCGGGCGGCATCTTGGGCGGCCTGCTGGGCGGCAAAGGCGGTGCTCTTTCGGGAACCCTTGAAACCCACACGACCGGCCGTGCTCCAGCCGATGAGGTTGCCCTGCATGTCGGTGATCGTCACCTGGGTGTTGTTGAAGGTTGCCATCACGTGGGCCACACCCACGGCGATGTTCTTCGCACCCTTGGCGCGGATGATCTTCTTGGCATTGGGATCATCACCGAGCAAGTCGGCGGCTGTCGGCGCGGCGGCGGCGGCCAGCGGTGCCGGGGTGGCACCAGCGGCTGATGCTGCGGTCGCGGCGCCGGGTGCCGCAGCGGCAGCCTGTCCTTCCACGGGGGCCTTCTTGGCCTTGGATTCCGCCTTGGGGGCGGACTTGGATTCTGCCTTGGGGGCGGCCTGTTCGGCGGCCGGCGCATCGCCGGCCTCGGCCTTGGGGGCCTTCTTGGCCTTGGTCTCTTCTGCCATAATGATTGATCAGTGGGATGATGCCTTGGCGGTCGGGTCAGGCCTTGGCGGTCGGGTTGCGTTGGACACCGACCGTCTTGCGCGGCCCCTTGCGGGTGCGGGAGTTGGTCTGGGTGCGCTGCCCGCGAACCGGCAGGCTGCGGCTGTGGCGCTGACCCCGGTAGGACTTGATGGCCTGGAGGCGCTTGAGGTTCATGCCGAGTTCTCGGCGGAGATCGCCCTCGGTCACGTACTTGCCCTCCTGGATCGCGTTGACGATCAGGGAAAGCTGGCTCTCATTCAGAGCCTTGGCGCGCAGGGACGGATCGATGTTGGCGCGCTCCAGGATCTCCAGCGCATTGACCGGACCGATCCCGTAGATGTAACGGAGCGCGATGTCGATTCGCTTGTCCGCCGGAATGTCGACTCCCAAGATTCGTGGCATAATTCGTTTCCTATGATCAGCCTTGCCGCTGTTTGTGGCGCGCGTTCGAGCAGATCACACGGATCACGCCCTTGCGTTTGACCATCTTGCAGTTCTCGCAAAGTTTCTTGACTGAAGCTCTGACTTTCATTTTCGAAATCCTAAACCCTTCAATACAACCGACTTTCCTCGTCCATTGTCAAAATTTCCGGTCCAGAATCGGTGATCAACACCGTGTGCTCGAAGTGGGCCGATCCCCGCCGATCCCTGGTGACCACCGTCCACCCGTCGTCGAGGATCTCGACAGCCGGACTTCCCAAGGTAACCATGGGCTCGATGGCGATCGTCATCCCGCTTTTCAGGCGGGTGACTGCCTTTGGATCGACGTAATTCGGAACCTGCGGCTCTTCGTGGACATTCCTGCCCACACCGTGACCGCAGAACTCACGAACCACCCCGAACCCGGCACCCGACACGCAACGCTCAACGGCCCGACCGACATCCATCACCCGAGACCCGGCTTGGGCCGCGGAAATTCCTTCATACAGGGCCTGGATGGTCGTATCCAGCAACTTCTGGAACTGCGGTGTCCCACCGCCCACCATGACCGTCATCGCCACATCGCCGATGAAACCCTGATATCGGACTCCAACGTCGATCTTGAGAAGATCGCCGAACTGCAGCCTTCGGGAATCTCCGATGCCATGGATGACCGCCTCGTTGACCGAGAGGCAACACTGGCCCGGAAATCCCCGATACCCCAGAAATGCGCTGACGGCCCCATGGCTTGCGATGAGTTGGCCCACCTTCGCGTCCAACTCCTGAGTCGTCAACCCGGGCACGGCCAACTCGGACGCGCCGCGCAGCACCTTGCTGGCGATCCGCCCGGCCGCCCGCATGCTGCGGATCTCGTCGGAAGTTTTGATCGTGGGTCGGCCCATGGATGGATCGGACGCCTGACCTCTAGGGTGGTTGAACCACCCGGGAGACCGGAGCGTCGTTGCACTAGCCTATTCTGTGACCGAAACTGACAAAGAACAAAAATCTCAAGCCCTGCCGCGGACCTTCCCCTTCTTGAGGAATCCGTCGTAGTGGCGCATCAGGAGGTAGGACTCCATCTGCCGCATGGTGTCCAACAGGACGCCCACCGTGATCAGCAGGGAAGTGCCTCCGAAAAACTGGGCGACCAAGGGGTCGATCTTCAGTTGGGAGCTCATGACCGTCGGGATGATGGCAATGACGACCAGGAAGACCGCTCCGGCCAAGGTGATCCGGCTCATGGTGTTGTGCAGGAAGTCGCTCGTGGCGGTTCCCGGACGGACTCCGGGGATGTAACCACCATGCTTCTTGAGGTCGTCGGCGACCTGCAGCTCGTTGAACTGGGTGGCCACCCAGAAGTACGAGAAGAACAGGATCATCAACCCGTACAGGAAAAGGTAGGTGAATCCTTGACGGCCGAGGTGGCTGGCGATGTAGATCGACACCTGCTTGCCGAAGCCGGCAGGGAGAATCGCCGCCAGTTTCTCAAAGATCATTCCCGGGAACATCAGGATGGCCTGGGCGAAAATCACCGGCATCACCCCGGCGTAATTCACGCGGAGGGGCATGAACGACGTGCCTCCGGACATGATCTTGCGGCCCACCGCCCGCTGCGCATACTGGACGGGAATCTTACGCTGTCCCTGGGTGATCAAGACCACCCCTGCCACCACCACGGCGAGCACAACCAACAACAACACGAGGTGCAGGAATTTCGCGTTTTCCTGCTGGAACATCGACACCAAGGACTTCCCGGCGTTGGGCAGTCGGGCAAGGATCCCGACGGTGATCAACAGTGAGACTCCATTCCCGATGCCCCGCTCAGTGATCTGCTCGCCCAGCCACATCAGGAACAGGGTGCCGGTGGTCAGGATGAGCACGGTCTGGATCCGGTAAAGCCACAGGTTCTCAGCCGTGACCAAGGATCCGGAGAAGCCTTGAAACGCCTTCTCGGGGTTCTCCCAGCCCAGGGCGACAATCAAACCATGACCAAGACAGAGCAGCACGGTGAGGTAACGGCCGTAAGCCACCAACTTGGCTCTGCCGCCTTCCTCACGGGCGAGCTTCCCCAACGGAGCCACCACGGCCGTCAACAATTGGATGAAAATCGTCGCACTGATGTACGGCATGATGCCCAAGGCACCCACCGCGCACTGCTCCAGCGCACCGCCCGTGAACATCGAGTAGAGGCCGAAAACACCGCCCCCTCCGTTGCTCTTGGCCGCCTCTGCGAAGTACGCCGCCAGCTTGGTACCATCCAATCCTGGCACCGGCGTCAACGCAATCACGCGGGCCACGGCCAGGACCAACGCCGTGAACAGGATCCGCGAGCGGAGCTCGGGGATCTTGAGGCAGTTCGCGAAGGTGTTGAACAGTTGGCCGATCATGGGGGGTGGGATGGTTGCCGAGGAGGGGTCGGGAAGACGTTCAGGTCGTGGCAGCGCCCGAATCAGGCGACCGCCTTGGCCTTGCCAACCACCTCGGCCTTGCCGCCTTGGGCCTCGATGGCAGCCCGAGCGGAGGCGCTGAACGCCTGGGCCCGGACAACGAGCTTCCGGGTCAACTCACCGCGGGCGAGGATCTTGATGCCATCGGAGGAACCGTTGGCGAGCCCGGCCTTCTTGAGGGTTTCGGCATCCACCACGGAGCCGGCATCGAACGCATTGAGGTCAGACAGGTTGACCGGATGGTACGACACCTTGAACCGGGTGTTGTTGAACCCGCGCTTGGGAATACGACGGATGAGGGGCATCTGGCCGCCCTCGAATCCGATGCGGATCGAGCTGCCGGAGCGAGCGCTCTGGCCCTTGCCGCCGCGTCCGGAGGTCTTGCCCCGGCCACTGGATTCACCTTGCCCGAGCCGCTTCTTGCGGTGCTTGGCTCCGGGACGGGGTTTCAGGTCATGAAGTCTCATAGATTCAGGCGGTCTTGGTCGTCGCGGCAAGGCGCCCCTCGAGGCCACGGGCCTTGAGGATCTGCTCGCGGGTGCGCAGGCTCAGCAGTGCGTTCAGGGTCGCCTTCGCCACGTTGGAGGCGTTCTTCGATCCGAGCGACTTGGAAAGGACATCCTTCACACCGGCGGACTCGACGACGGCGCGGACAGTCCTGCCACAGATGAGGCCGGTACCGGGACTGGCAGGCCGCAGGAGGACCTTGGCGCCGCCGAACTCCGAATAAACCTCATGGGGGATGGTGCTCGAAGCCAGGGAAACGATGGAGATCCGCGACTTGGCGTTCTCGCCACCCTTCTTGATGGCCTCGCTCACCTCGGCCCCTTTGCCCATGCCCATGCCCACCTTGCCCTGCTTGTCGCCGACGACGATCAAGGCACTGAAGGAGAAGCGGCGGCCACCCTTGACCACCTTGGAGGAGCGGTTGATGTGGACGACCTTCTCGACCAAACCATCCTTCGGTTCGTCGGAGTCGCGCTGGTCACGGGGTCCACGACGGGGCCCACGGCCGCGACCGCCCTCGCCACCACCCCGGTAGGGACGGTCACCACCGAACGATTGGGTGCCGCTGGACGCCGTGCCGGCGGGAGCAGCCGGCGCTGCAGAAATGTCTTTTTGGTCTGACACAGGATTCCTTCGGTTCAAAATTTGAGACCTGCCTCACGGGCCGCGTCGGCCAACGCCTTGACCTTACCGTGATATCGGGCGCCCCCGCGGTCGAAAACCACGGCCTCGATGCCCTTTTCCTTCGCGGCGGCAGCAGCACGCTTCCCGGTGACGATCGCATTGGCCGCATTGGCCCCCTTGATCTCGGTCGGGGCGGACTTGTCACGGGTGCCGACAGCGGCCAGCGTTTGCCCCACCACGTCGTCGATGAACTGGACGTAGATGTGCTGCCCGGTGAACTTGACGCTCATGCGGGGACGCGCGGCCGTGCCGGTGACGGTCTTCCGCACCCGCCAGTGGCGCAACTGGGCCAAGCGGTGTTTGTGCTCTGTTCTCATTCTAGCAAAATGGACGAAAAACCAATGGTCTGGACGGTGGATGAATGGGCGCTCGGTGATGCGATCAGGAAGACCACTATTGCACCGTCTTGCCTTCCTTGCGGACGACCTTCTCGCCGGCGTATCGGACTCCCTTGCCCTTGTATGGTTCGGGCGGGTAGAAGCTGCGGATTTCCGAGGCGACCCGACCGACGAGTTCCTTGTCGGCACCATCGATCGTGAGCTTGGTGCCTTCCTCGACGACCACCTTGATGCCGGCGGGCACGGGGTAGTTGATGGGGTGGCTGTAGCCCAGCGCGAGGTTCGCGACCTGGCCCTGGAGCGCTGCCTTGAAGCCGACGCCCTGGATCTCGAGCTTCTTCTGGAAGCCCTCGGAGACACCCTTCACCATGTTGTTGACCAGCGCCCGGGCCAACCCGTGCATGGCTCTGGCCTCGGCGCTCTCGGCGGTTCGGGCGACGCTGACGTTGGTTCCGTCGACCTTGGCCTGGGTGTATTTCGGCAGGGACATACCGAGGCTGCCCTTGGGGCCCTCGACCGTCACCCGGTCTCCGCTGACGGAGACCTTCACCTTGGCCGGGATGGCTACCGGGCTTTTTCCAATGCGAGACATAACAAAATTCCTTACCAGACGTAACAAACCACCTCGCCGCCGACGTTCTGCCGACGAGCCTGGGAACCGGTCATGATGCCTTTGGGGGTCGACAGGATGGCAACGCCAAGGCCGCCGAGGACCCGCGGGGCCTCCGAGCCGGCGACATAGCGGCGAAGTCCCGGGGTGCTGACCTGCTTCAGGCCCTGGATCACTGCCTTGCGCCCCTGGTACTTGAGCCCGACCTTCAGGGTCTTGAGCTTGTCACCCTCGACGGCGACCTCCGCGACGTAACCCTCGTCCTTCAGGACGCGGGCAATCGCCTCCTTGAAGCGCGAGTGCGGGATGGACACCGACGGATGCAGCGCCATGCCGGCATTGCGGATTCGCGTCAGCAGATCGGAAACTGGATCGGAATTCATGGAATGGAGTGGGATCGGTGGATCGGGATTACCGGTGGTTGGGGATCTCCGGTGATTGGCGATCTCCGGTGGTTGGGGATCACCAACTGGACTTGGTGACGCCCGGGATCAGTCCTTGGAGTGCGGCCTCCCGGAAGGACAACCGCGAAACGCCATACTTTCGGATGAAGCCGTGCCGACGGCCGCTGACACGGCAGCGGTTGACGACCCGGACAGGGCTCGCGTTCTTCGGGAGCTTGGAGAGGGCCGCATAGTCGCCCTTGGCCTTCAATTCGGCACGCAGCGAGGCGTACTTCTTGACGGTCTCCAACTTCTTCTTGTTCCGGGCGAGCCAGGATTTCTTGGCCATAGGATGGATTGATTATTTTGAGAACGGCATGCCCATCATCTTGAGCAGGTCGTAGGCCTCCTCATTGGTCGGGGCGGAGGTCACGATGGTGATGTCCATGCCCTGCTGGCGCTTGATCTTGTCGAGTTCGATCTCAGGGAAGATCGTCTGGTCCGGAATGCCCAGGGAATAGGTGCCACGCCCGTCGAATTGCCGGGATCCAACCCCGCGGAAGTCGCGGATCCGGGGCAATGCGGCAGTGACCAGACGGTCGAAGAACTCGTACATCACCTCGCGACGCAAGGTGACCTTGCAACCGACCGATTGGCCCTTGCGGAGCTTGAAATTGGCGATGCTCTTGCGGGAGATGTTCACCACCGCCTTGCGGCCGGTGATCATCTGCATCTCCTTGACAGCGTCCTCGAGGGCACCCTTCTCGAGGGATGCGCTCACGCCCATGTTGATGACGATCTTCTCGATCCGCGGAACCTGATGGACGTTCTGGTAGCCGCGCTTCTGGGTCAGGGCGGGCCGGACCTCCTCGATGTACTTCGTGTAAAGACGGGGTTTCATGGGACTCAGCGCTTGTTGGCCTTGCGGGCATCGTACTTGTCGGCCTTCATCACGTTGGAAACGTGGATCGGGGACTCCAGCCAGATCAGCGCCCCGTTGGGGTTCTGCTGGTTCTTGCGGACGTAGTGAAGCATCGGCTTGACGAGGCGGCGGCGGTCGTCCTGCTCCTTGGATCGCTCGTCGCTGCCCTCGAGGATCACGGCCTGACGCGAGGTGACCACCTCGGCGACCTTGCCGCGACGGCCCTTGGCCGAACCCGTGATGACGACGACTTCGTCGCCCTTCTTGACGTGAAATTTGGATGCCATGTCGGTACTTCTCCGGATCGGATCGTTTCGGTTCAGATCACCTCAGGCGCGAGCGAGATGATCTTCATGAAGCGCTTCTCGCGCAGTTCGCGGGCCACAGGCCCGAAGATGCGGGTGCCGCGGGGGTTGTTTTCCTTGTCGATGATGACCACCGCATTGCGGTCGAAACGGACGTAGGACCCGTCGCTGCGACGCACCGGGTGCCTCGTGCGGACGATGACGGCATTCTGGACCTCGCCCTTCTTGACGGTACCGTCCGGGGCAGCCTCCTTGATGTGGACCTTGATCACGTCGCCGACGTGGGCGTACGGCTGGTTGCTCCCCAGCACACCGATGGCCCAGGCCACCTTGGCGCCCGTGTTGTCAGCGACATCCAGGCTCGAACGAATTTGGATCATGAAAAATGCCTCCGTTAGTTTTTGACGGAACCGTCCGGATTGAGCACGTCGACCAACCGCCAAGCCTTGAGCTTGGACAGCGGGCGAGTCTCTTGGATTCGGACCAGGTCACCCACCTGGGCCCGCTTGGTCTCGTCGTGGGCGTACAGCTTCTTGAAGCTCGTGACCACCTTGCGGTACTGCGGATGGCGGAAACGGCGCTCCACCTTCACGACGATGGTCTTCTCCATCTTGTTGGAGACGACCTCGCCGATGCGCTCCTTCCGGTGTCCGCGTTCTGTGGATGTCTGTGACATACGGATCAGGATATGGGTCAGGATTTCTTCGAAACTCGGCTCAATTGGCTCATCTGGGTCTCGCCGCGAGCGACCTCACGGCGGATGTCCCGGATCCGATGCGGCTTCTCGAGCCGGGCGGTCGCCTGCTGGAGGCGGAGGTTGAACAACTCCTGCCGCAACTCGCGGCACTTGGCGCCGATCTCGGCAGCCGTCATGTCTTTGAAATTGGATTTGGCCATGGTCGTCCTCAACCCATCTTGTGGCGTGAAATGAACTTGGTGGAAATCGGCAGCTTGGTCGAAGCCAGGCGCATCGCCTCGCGGGCGATCGCCTCGGGAACGCCGTCGACCTCAAAGAGGACGCTGGCGGGGCGGATCACCGCCACCCAGGACTCGACACCGCCCTTGCCCGTGCCCATTCGGACTTCGAGCGGCTTCTTGGTGAAGGACTTGTCCGGGAAGATCCGGATCCAGACCTTGCCGCGACGCTTCATGTAGCGGGTGATCGCCACACGGGCCGCCTCGATCTGCTTGGTGTCCATCCAGCAACGCTCCAGCGACTGGAGGCCATACTCACCGAAGGCGACGGTGTTGCCGCGGGAAGCCAGACCCGTGCGGCTTCCGCGCTGCATTTTGCGATACTTTACCCTAGCCGGCATCAATGCCATAAACGGTCTCCTGGAAGAAAGGTGGTTGTTACTTGACCAGCATGGCCTCGGGACGCTGGTCCTCGGCCCTACGATTGTCTGCCTTGCGGGCGTCGACCTTGTCGGTCTTCTTCATCTCGCCCTTGCAGATCCAGCACTTGACCCCGAGTTTGCCGTACATCGTGCTGGCCTCGGCGAAGCCGTAGTCGATGTTGGCACGCAGGGTGTGCAGCGGCACACGGCCCTCGTGGTACATCTCGACACGGGCGATCTCGGCGCCGCCCAGACGACCGGCGCAGCGGATCTTGATGCCCTCGACACCTTCCATCATGCGGGCTTCCTGGACAGCCTTCTTCATGGCCCGGCGGAACCCGATGCGGCGCTCCAGCTGCACGGCGATGTTCTCGGCCACGAGTTGGGCGTCGGCCTTCTCGTTCTTGACCTCCTGGATGTCGACGTAGACGTCCTTGCCGGTCAGCTTGGAGAGTTCCTCCTTGAGCTTGTCGATCTCGGACCCCTTGCGGCCGATGACCACACCCGGACGGGCCGTGAAGATCGTGACCCGGCAACGGTTGGCGGCGCGCTCGATGTGGATCTTGGGAATCGCCGCGGAACCGAGCTTCTTCTTGAGTGCGGTGCGGATGGCGATGTCCTCGACGAGCAGACCACCGAAGTCTTTCTTGTTGGCATACCACTTGGAACGCCACTCGCGGTTCACGGGGACCCGCAGACCGATAGGATTGGTTTTCTGGCCCATGTTATTGCTTGTCGGTGAGGATGATCTTGATGTGGCTGCTCCGCTTGAGGATCGGCCCGGCCGATCCGCGTGCCTTCGGGATGAAGCGCTTGATGCTGCCGGCGGTCTGGGCATAGGCCCGATGCACGACGAGCGAGTCAGCCTTGAGGCCGTGGTTGTTCTCGGCGTTGGCGATGGCCGACGCGAGGGTCTTGGCAACGGCGCGAGCCGACTTGCGGGGCACGACCTTGAGCACCGCGAGCGCATCGACCGCGCGCAGGCCCTGGACCTGGCGAACGACCTCGCGGACTTTCTGCGGTGACATCCTGAAATTCTTGAGAATGGCCTGGACTTCCATGGCTTGGGTTCCTTTTGGCTGGACCTGTGGGTGGACCTTGGCGTGCGTTCCGTCGCCTACTTGGCTTCGGCCTTGGCAGTGTGGGCGCCGTGCTTCTTGAAGGTGCGGGTGAAGGCGAATTCGCCGAGCTTGTGACCCACCATGTTCTCCGTCACGAAGATCGGGCTGAAGGCGCGGCCGTTGTGGACGCTGACGGTCAGACCCACGAACTCGGGCGTGATGGTCGATCGGCGGGACCAGGTCTTGATGGGAGCCTTGGACTTGGCAGCCTGGGCCTTTTCGACCTTGGAGAGCAGATGGCCGTCGATGAACGGACCTTTTTTGAGGGAACGGGCCATAACAGCTTACTTTTGCTTCATTGGACGGCCGTCGCGACGAACCACGATGAACCGGTTGGAGAGTTTGTACTTCTTGCGGGTGCGGAAGCCCTTGGAGAGCACGCCCCACGGGGAGGCCAGGTGCTGGCGTCCACCACCGCCCTTGGACTTGCCCTGACCGCCACCGTTGGGGTGATCGACCGGGTTGCGGGCCATACCGCGGGTCAGCGGGCGGATTCCGCGGTGGATCGCACGGCCGGCCTTGCCGAGGACGATGTTCTCAAACTGGGCATTGCCGACCGATCCGACGGTGACCATGCAATCCTCGTGGAACTTGCGGATCTCGCCGGAGGGAAGCCGGAGCTGGGCGTAGCCGGCGTCTCGGGACATCAGGGTGGCCGATGAGCCGGCGGACCGGACCAGCTGCCCACCCTTGCCCGGGATGATCTCGATGTTGTGGATCGCGATGCCGACGGGGATCTTGGAGAGGGGCAGCGCGTTGCCCACGCTGGGCGGGGCGCTCGGACCACTCATCACGGTGGCACCCACGGTCAGGCCGTCGGGGCAGACGATGTATCGACGTTCCTTGTCGGCGTACTCGAGGAGGGCCAGACGGGCGCTGCGGATCGGATCGTACTCGACGGCGATGACCTTCGCCTCGATGCCGATCTTGTTCCGGCGGAAGTCCACGGTGCGGACCTTCTGCTTGTGGCCGCCGCCGCGGGCACGGACGGTGACCCGGCCGTAGTTGTTGCGGCCCCCTGTCTTCTTCCTGGTGTAAACCAAGGACTTCTCCGGACCCACTTTCGTGATGTCCGAATAGTCCTGCACGGTCAGATACCGTGTGGACGGCGTAAGCGGTCTAAACGTTTTCACTGCAAAATATCCGTTGCACGGGACGCATGTCCTCGTGTGCCCCGCCATCACTCCCTGTCGCGTCGGGCGACTCGGTTTTCGGCGGTGCGGTTCGTCTATCACCGGGAGGTGAGAAACGGAGCGCAGAGCCTATGCGGTCGGCAGGGACCTTCAATACTTTTCTGAAAGTTTTTTCGTGGTGACCCCGGGAAGGCCCCGGGATGGCGGCTGCGGCTCATCCCTTGGGGCGGCCGCGCGGGGCCCATGGATTGGCCGGCGGCTCAGGCTGTCCGAGGACCCGATACCGCGTGCGGAAGTGCATCTTGGCGACCCTTGGAAGGACCTCGGCCCCATGCCGGGCAACGAGCTCACGGGCTGCCTGCTCAACGGCGGCGGAGGCACCGCGAGGCAGAGGCATGCCGTGGTCTTTCTCGAGACGCTTCATGCGTTCGAGGTACTCGTTGCGCGCGACGATGGACGCGGCGGCGACGGCGGCATCCTCCTCGGCCCGGTGGCGCTGCACCAGGGTGAGGGAACGTCCGAGCGGCATGAGGGCACGTTCCACGGTGGACTTGGTGGAGGCGAACTGGTCGCTGACCGCACGGAGGGGCGGAGGGTCGAGCAGCGGGCCACGCTCGAGCAGGTTCTCGATGGCGCGGGCATGCCCCCAGGCCAGCACGGTGTTGACCGAGCCGTGGCGCTCATGCAGCCGGTTGTAGGCCTCGTGGTGTCCCGCGGATGACGGCATCGAGTCGCGCGATCGCCGCATCACTGCCGACGGTCTTCGAATCCCGGATGCCGGCCGCGCTCCAGGCCTGGAGCACCGGGGCGTTGACGTAGACCGCGGCGACGCAGAGGGGACCGAAGAAGTCGCCCTTGCCGGACTCGTCGACGCCGATGCGAGGCTCCATCAGGGTCGGGTCGAGGACCGCCTCGTAGCCCAGCCTGGCTGCGCCGAGGATCTCGGGCTCCAGGACGAACTCCACGAAGTCGCGGGTCCCCTTGCCCTGCACCACCAGCTTGCCGCTCCGGTACAAGGTCACGTTGAGGTCCGGCTTCACGCCGGCGACGCGGGCATGCGGCACCTCCCGCAGCTGGTATCCGCCCGATCGCAAATGCTCCTCGAGCCGCGCGGACTGCTCCGGGGTCAATGTGGCGGTGTGGCAGGTCACGCTCGACCGTGTTCCGGTCCACCCGGCCGCTGTCGAGCCCGAATTCGGCGGCGTCTCAAGGATCACTGTCGTGGGTGGGGCCGGGCACTCCGGGCGGGCAGCGGACACGTGAGGACCCGCGCGAGCAACCAACCGGGGCTGGAACGCTCCCCCGCCGCCTGCCAGCCTGCGGACGCATGGCCACCGGACAAATCGAGACCGAGGAGACGGACCAGACGACCGGCGTGGTCGTCCGGCAACTCGTCGAATGGTTCGACCGGAACGCCCGTGACCTGCCCTGGCGGCGCACGCGGGATCCGTACGCCGTGTGGGTTTCCGAGATCATGCTGCAACAGACCCAGGTGCAGACCGTGATCCCCTACTGGACGCGCTGGATGGAGCGTCTCCCGGGGGTGCACGAACTGGCGGCGGCCCCGGCGGAGGTGGTGCTCAGGCTTTGGGAGGGACTCGGCTACTACTCCCGGGCCCGGAACCTCCAACAGGCCGCCCGCCGCATCGTCGGGGATCTCGGTGGGGTCTTCCCGCGCGACGTGGCGGGTCTGCGGGCGTTGCCGGGAATCGGCCCTTACACCGCCGGCGCCATCGCCTCCATCGCGTTCGACCTGCCCGAGCCGCTGCTGGACGGCAACGTGATGCGTGTGCTCACACGATGGTCCGCCCTCGGGGGCGATCCGAGGTCCTCCCCGGTGAACCGCGACCTTTGGGCGCTGGCCGGCCGGCTGGTGCGCATCGCCCATCGGAGCGACGGGCTGGGCGCGGCCCGATGCTCGCGCCTCAACCAGGCGCTGATGGAACTCGGGGCCATGGTGTGCACCCCGGGCCCGACCCCGGACTGTGCGGCCTGCCCGGTCTCCAACGCCTGCCTCGCCCGGCTCCGGGGCGAGACCGGGCGGTTCCCGGAGCTGGCGCCCCGGGTGGCCTCGACGCCCAGATTCTACGCGACCGGCATCGTCGAGCACGCCGGGCGGTTGCTGCTGCGGCTCCGCGAGGAAACCGGCGTGAACCGAGGCTTCTGGGAATTCCCGAGCTGGGAGACGGCTGCCGACGAGGCGCCGGGACCGTTGCTCAGCCACCACCTGGGGGTCGATCCCCGGGCCTGGGTCACCTTGCCCGACCTGCGCCACACCATCACCCGGTACCGGATCACCCAGCGGGTGCTCCTGGCCCGGGTGGCCGGACCTCCGGCCGGGGTCGGCAACGGTCCGGCCGGAACCTGGCTCTGGGCGAGGCCCGACGAGCTCGAGGCACTGCCCCTGACCTCGGCGCACCGGAAGCTCGCGGGCCGGTTGCCCGCCGATGGACGGCACGGAAAGGCTGATCCTTGCGATGGGTCCGATCGGGCCGACCTGAAAGCCGGCAATTGTCACGCAGGGTCGGCGGGGCCACTCTCCGCATCCAAGTGAACGACGGCCGACTCATCGCCCCGGAACACCCGCAGTTCTCGGGCTTCATCTTCAAGATCCAGGCCAACATGGATCCGAAGCACCGCGACCGCATCGCCTTCGTGCGCATCGTCAGCGGGAAGTTCGAGCGCGACATGACCGTGTTCCACGTCCAGTCGGGCCGGAAGGTCCGGCTGAGCTCCTCGCACAAGCTCTTCGGCAATGAGCGCGAGACCGTGGACGAGGCCTATCCCGGGGACATCATCGGCCTGGTGGGGCACGACGGCTTCGGCATCGGCGACACGCTCAGCACCGACCCCTCGATCCGCTTCGACGAGATCCCGCGCTTCACGCCCGAGGTCTTCGAATATTTCCACAACCCCAACACGGCGAAGTTCAAGCAGTTCCGCCAGGGCCTCGACCAGTTGCTGCTCGAGGGCGTCGCGCAGGCCTTCCACCTCAAGGACACGGCCAGCCGGGTGCCGCTGCTGGCGGCGGTGGGACCGCTGCAGTTCGAGGTGCTGCAATACCGGCTGGAGACCGAATACAACGCCGAGACCCGCCGCGAGAGCGCGCCGTTCACGGCCGTCCGGTGGCTGCCGCCGGGCACGCCGCCCGAATCGCTGGATTCCATCGCGCTGCCGACCGGCGCCCGATTCGCCTTCGACATGGATTCCAACCCCGTGATCCTCTTCCCCAGCGAGTGGTCCCTCGGGTACTTCGCCCAGAACCACCCCTCCCTGCCGCTGACCGCGCTGGCGCCACCCCGCCGCCACGACGATTGACGAGCGGCGCCACGGCACCCCTTTCCCGATACGACCGACCATGACATCCGCCACCGACTTCGCCTCACCGTCCATGCCCGACACGACCGGCCATTTCGGGCCGTTCGGCGGGCGCTACGTGCCCGAGACCCTCGTGCATCCGCTGCAGCAGCTCGAGGACGAGTACTGGCGGGCGCAACAGGACCCGGAGTTCCAGCGCGAGCTCGACTACTACCTGCGCGAGTTCGTCGGCCGGCCCACGCCGCTCTACTTCGCCGAGCGCCTGACCCGCTCGCTGGGCGGGGCGCGCATCTACCTCAAGCGCGAGGACCTCCTGCACACGGGGGCGCACAAGATCAACAACGCCATGGGCCAGGTGCTTCTGGCGCGGCGGATGGGCAAGACGCGCATCATCGCCGAGACGGGGGCCGGGCAGCACGGCGTCGCCACGGCCACGGTGTCGGCCATGTTCGGCATGAAGTGCGTCATCTACATGGGCGCGGTGGACTGCAAGCGGCAGGAGCTCAACGTCTACCGCATGAAGATGCTCGGGGCCGAGGTGGTGCCCGTGAAGGCCGGCCAGCAGACCCTCAAGGAGGCGGTGAACGAGGCCATGCGCGACTGGGTCACCAACGTGCGGTCGACCCATTACATCCTGGGCACGGCCTACGGGGCCCACCCCTACCCCGTGATGGTCCGCAACTTCCACCGGGTGATCGGCGACGAGGCCCGTTCACAGATCCTCGAGCGCGAGAAACGCCTCCCCGACCTGCTCATTGCCTGCGTGGGCGGCGGCTCCAACGCCATCGGCCTGTTCTACCCGTTCCTGAACGACCCGTCCGTGAAGATGCTGGGCGTGGAGGCCGGCGGCGAGGGCATCGAGCCCGAGAAGCATGCCGCCCGCTTCCAGGGAGGCTCGCTGGGCGTGCTCCAGGGCACCCGCAGCTACATCCTGCAGGACGAGTTCGGGCAGATCCAGCTCACCCACAGCGTCAGCGCCGGCCTCGACTACGCGGCCGTCGGCCCGGAACACGCCTGGCTCAAGGACCGCAACCGGGTGGAGTACGGCTACGCGACGGACACCGAGGCCCTGGATGCCTTCCTGCGACTGGCCAAGCTCGAGGGCATCATTCCGGCCCTGGAAAGCGCCCACGCGGTCGCCGGGGCCATCCAGCGGGCTCCGGCCATGGGCAAGGACCAGGTGATCGTGGTCAACCTGTCGGGCCGGGGCGACAAGGACGTCATGCAGGCGGCGCAGAAGCTGGGCATCCGCATGCCGGATTGATCACCCCGGGGGCGGGACCCTGATGGAGGACCCCGGAATCGCGGTGGCAGCCGGATTCCTGGGCATTTCATGGTCGCCAGGCACCTTTCCCATCCCCCATCCCCATCCAGTCCGGGGTGGCGGCGCAGCAGGGCCTGCGGGTCGGGCTTGGGGATGAGCGCCGTCCGCTCCCGGAGCATCTGGGCGCGGAACAGGTCGCGCTCATCGGAACCGAGCTTCTCGCGCAGCGGATGGGCCAACTGCAGATGCGCCGGCTGGCTGCGGAGGAAGAGCTCGTCGGTCAGGGATTTCGGCGTCTGGCCGAAGACCCCGAGGTCGACCCCCAGCCTGAGGAAACTGATGAGGTTCATCGCCTCCTTGGAGGAGATGCTCCAGCTGTTGGACAGCACCCCGTAGGCCCGGCCGATGTGGTTGAGGAGCACGGCGGGCTTCTTCTCCATCTGGGAAATCCGGGCGTTCTCCTCGTGCTCGATGATCTGCAGGAGCACCTTGTTGATCCGCTCGACGATCTCGCTCTCGGGCTCGCCGAGGGTCATCTGGTTGGACACCTGGAAGACGTTGCCCAGGGCCTCGGTGCCCTCGCCATAGAGGCCACGCACGGCCAGGCCGAGCTTGTTGACGGCCTGGATGATCTGGTTGATCTGCTCGGCCAGCACCAGGCCCGGCAGGTGGAGCATGGCGCTGACCCGGATGCCGGTGCCGAGGTTGGTCGGGCAGGCGGTCAGGAAGCCATAGCGCTCGGTGAACGCGAATTCCACCCGCTCCTGAAGCGCCGAGTCCACGGCGTCGATGGCGGTCCACGCCTGGCGCAGCTGGAGACCGGGGCGCAGGGCCTGCATCCGCAGGTGGTCCTCCTCGTTGACCATCACGCAGAGGTCCTCGTCACGGTTGAGCACGATGCCGCTGCCGGCGTTCTTGGCCGCATGCTCGCGGCTGATGAGGTGGCGCTCGACCAGGAGCTGCTTGTCGAGGGCCGGCAGACGGTCCATCGACTCGGAGAAGGTGTCGCCACCGAGCTGCGGGATGGATTTCACC